>DUGT01000208.1:82643-114076 GCA_013331275.1 Methanosarcina sp.
CCTGTTTCGGAGGAAAAGCTTAAATCCAGCCTGGAGGCTTTGAGTGGTATTGAGATATCCCAGCAGACTCCACAGCGGGTAGTTCACAGGCGGGCTGACCTTGTCAGGAAAAGACATGTGCACAGCATCAGGCTTGACGAACTGACAGACGAAGGCTACGCTTACATAACAGTAAACTGCGAAGGCGGACTGTATGTAAAAGAGCTGGTTTCCGGAGATGAGGGCAGAACAAACCCGAGTCTGAGCGGAGTTTTAGGAGTTCCTGCTCTTGTGGAAGATCTTGATGTGGTAAACGTCGATATTTAAACTCAATCTGAATCAGCTTTATTTAATGTGGTCAGAAAAATACTGACTGAACGTCTTATTTAAATAATATCCATCTTATCTAGAGAAAAACTGTATATACTATAGACAAATTAATCGAGCATTCTAAGGAGGAACATGCGATGACAAACTCCCACGGTGAAAAACGCTGCACAAGATACAAATTACAGAAGACAGTTCGTGAAAGAGGGATTTCCCCTGTAAGCAAGGCAATTCAAGAATTCGAAGAAGGGCAAATGGTCCATATTGACATTGACCCTAGTGTTCAGAAAGGTATGCCCAATCCAAAATTCCAGGGTTCTACCGGAAAGGTTATAGGACAGCGCGGTCGTTCGTACATTCTTGAAGTCCGCAACGGAAATGCGATGAAGGAAGTTATCTCTCTCCCTCAGCACCTTAAACCGCAGAAGTATTGATTTCCATTCCAAGCAGAGTTAGGTTGTAAAACCTAACCCATTTTACCTGAGTTTATACTATGCAGGCTTTTACCGTAGGCTCGGGCTCCTGTCAGGGGTTTTCGGTGACTTGTAAGAATAAGAGTCTGTATCTGAAGTTAAGAAACTCAGTGCACCCTGGAAAATCGCTTAAAGGGGAGAAGGGGACTTAAAGAAAACTGATTTTAAAAAATTAGTTATTTATCCGGTACTGATCTCTATTCTATAGTGATCTCTTATCCCGATAAGGGAATATCTATAATTATATATCGTTTGTCAGACATATACCTGATCCAGATCAGGAAAAGATTATTCGGAAAAATTTCATATCATTATTGAATACGATCGAGTTTCGTGAATAACGGCAATCTGAAGAAGGCCTATCCGTGAAAAAGGTCCTCAATCTCGAGTCCAGTTCAGATTTCCGGATACTGACAGGCAGAAATTTACTTGCCAGGAACTCCTGGAGAAGTGAAGAGTGATCTGAAGAGATTACTCAGCAGAGAATGGCAGATCATTACAACTTTTAAGTCAAAAAGAGTGTATTCCAATGATAGTTAAGGAAGTCCTCAGTGAAGAATTATTGACCTTGTCCGAAGTCAGAGAACTACTTACCAGGATCGCCGAAGAGCGCAGAGAGAAGGGGCTTGAGGTCGGATATGGATTCCGAAAAGCTCTGCACCATGCTGAACAGTTCTCAAAGATCAGTGGAGATAAATCAAGGGAACTGGTTAACAAGCTGTTAGAACTAGAAAAAATGAAACCTTCAATCGCGATCAGGATCGCAGATATTCTGCCTCAATCCAGGGATGAAATCCGATCAATCTACGCTAAAGAAAAATATACCCTGAGCAATGAGGAGCTTGATCAAATTCTCGATTATGTAATGGAAGCTATTGAATAAAACTGAGATGTAAAGGGAATAACCTATATAGAAGTTTTCATCTTCTTATTTATAAGGGTAGTATCCGAAACTTTGAGTATGTTAAAGTGTCAGGGAGTACCTGATTTTAATTCAAACACAGGGGACTCTTTGGGTTATTGAAATATATAGTCCGGGGATGCCGGTTACAGGGTAGTTTAAAGTTTTACAGGACACGCAGAACACCAGAAATTTGTGAAGTGTCGACAGTTCCGATTAATGAATAGACTCCAAACCGGATGGACGCGAGTTGGGATATTCAGGATAAAGACATGTCCTGAAAACAGATTTCCATGGAATTTCAGATAATTGATAGGATGGGTGCTGATGAGAGTAGAGAAGTCGCAATCAGGTAGACCGTACGCTGGCAGATCAGCTGCTGAAAAACCTTATTATGGCGGCAAGCGTCCGACAGGCAAACCGCAATCCGAGAGACAATCAGAAAGAGCTCCGCGCTCATCCAGAAAGTCCCAGGAAAGCTCACAGGAAAGAGAGGAATATGCATGGGTTCTCGACTATCTTCCCTATGGGAAATCAGTTGATGGCACTGCCGCATATCAGAAAAAACCTCTTGTCCAGGCTATAGGAGATAAAAAATTTACTCTTATGGAACTCGTTCCCAAAAATGGTGTGGTTCCTCAGATCCAGTCAAGAGTTTATATAGGCTCGGGAGACCGGGATGAAATTGACCATGTAAAACAGAGAATAGGCTACCCGGATCTTACAACAGGAGCGAACCTCGAACTGCCTTTTATCCTTGAGGCATGTGTCAGATATCAGGAGGAACGCTTTGTAAAGTTTTTCAATGAGGCTCATTCTATCACTACCCGCTTGCATATGCTTGATCTCCTTCCCGGAATAGGTAAAAAACTCATGTGGTCTATAATCGATGAGCGTAAAAAAGGAGACTTTAAGAGTTTTCAGGATATTCGAGAAAGAATTCCAAGCCTGCATGATCCGGCTAAAGTCCTTGCCCACAGGATTGAAGAAGAACTCAAGGATGATTTCATCAAGTATAGGCTATTCACTACTCCGCCACGCCGACAGTAAGCCGAGTGAGATGAATTCTCTCGGTTCTATTTTTTCCAGATGGTTTCCAAGGTTAATTTTTCAGTTTTTGATTAGTATCATCTAAATTATATTAATTCCGTATTAGGGTCAAAGTACTCGGTTTACTCCGAAATACTCTCAATTTATTCAGTAACATACATAACTTACGCAGTAACATACTTAACTTATCGAGGAGGCTTCAGTCTGGTTCGTTTTCTTCTTAAGAAATATAATATAAAAGGAGGCACTTTTGATCAGCATTTTCTGGTCGATGCAGGCTATCTGGACAGAATAGTGACTGCTGCTGAGCTTGGACCAGAGGATGTAGTTCTTGAAATTGGTGCAGGTATCGGAAATCTGACTGAAAGGCTTGCAAAAAAAGCAAAAAAAGTAATTGCAGTTGAACTTGATCCTGTTCTTGTCAGAGTCCTCCATGATCGTTTCGATAAGGTTGAAAATATTAAGATTATTCCAGGGGACGCTCTGAAAATCAAGTTTCCTGAATTCGATAAGGTTGTCTCAAACCTCCCCTATTCCATCTCATCTGAAATCACTTTCAAGCTCCTTCGCCATAAGTTCAAACTGGGCATTCTCATGTACCAGTACGAGTTTGCAGCCAGGATGGTTTCTCCACCCAACTGTAAGGACTATTCACGTCTTACGGTAGATACATGTTATTTTGCCGATGCATCCATTTTGATGAAAGTCCCAAAAAGTGCTTTCCAGCCGGTACCAGAGGTTGATTCTGCAGTTGTCAAACTTGTTCCTCGCCCTTCACCTTTCGAAGTCAAAGACCAGGCATTTTTCATGGACTTTGTGGCTGCAGTCTTCAGTCAGCGCCGGAAAAAACTGAAAAATGCGATTCTGAACATGAACCATGTACTTAAAATTTCCAACATCAAAGAGATAATAGCTCGGTTGCCTGAGAATATGATGAGTAAGCGCGCTGAAAACCTGACTCCTGAAGAGCTTGCAAAGGTTGCAAATCAGATTATTGATTTAAAGAAGTTACCTGTTGAAAATGATTAAACAAACAATAAACCAAATATAATAGAACTATAAATCAAATAAAACTATAAATCAAGGACAATATAATTAAAAAATAAAGAACTCGAAAATTATGGTTGAAATTGAATACAAAAAAGCTCGGATCAAGCTCGGGAATACGGATCTTGTCTATGAGCCTGCTGAAGATTCTTTTTTACTTGCCGATGCAGCCCTTGAAGAAGCGAAGCCAGGCATGCACATTCTTGAAATCGGAACAGGATCGGGTTTTGTATCAGTTGTGCTTCTTGCAAACCTGAAAGAGATTTGTCTGGTTGCTACGGAAATCAACCCCCATGCAGCCCGCTGTGCGAAAACAAATGCTGTTGAGGTTATTCGTACCGACCTTTTCAAAGGACTTACAACCCGCTGTCTGAAGACTCGTTTTGACCTTATTCTCTTCAATCCGCCCTACCTTCCGACTTCTGAGGAAGAAAAGGTTCCAGGCTGGCTGAACTACGCTTTTGACGGTGGAACAAGTGGAAGAGAAACTCTAAATAAATTTCTGGGCGAAGTAAGGGATTATCTCAAGCCAGGAGGAGAAATTCTTGTGCTTATTTCTTCCATTACAGGGTTAGACGCCGTAAAGGAGAAAATGGAGAAGATGGGTTTTGCGGTTAATGTCGTGGCAAGAAAAAAGGTTTCTTTTGAAGAGTTAATGGTTGTTAGAGGGAAGCTTTTCTAAATAGAAAATCTTGCCTGATAACTTTACTTTTAATGCAGTTAATTAGCACGGAAATAAAGATTCAAAGCTGTTTTCTGAAAATAGACGAGAATACATAACTTTTTAAATTAATTTCGCCTTCTTCAATAAGGGGGTGAAATATGTCACATACTAGTTTCTGGGAATATTTCTGGGATATAATGGGTGCATTAATAATAATAGTCATGGTATTAATTGGAATTTCCAGTTTTAAATGATTAACTGTTGGATATGAATGCTATGATAACTAATTGGAGCTTGATGTAAATAAATATAATAATGACGGCACTTATTAAATTGAATTTAATATGTTTTTGTTTATCTTTGCGTTAATATTTATGTTTTCTTTCTACTCAAATTTGGACTCAACGATGAATCTAGTCAACTAAATCTAGCAAATAATGCTAGCGGATACTTCTTAGTATAGTGTAATTGTAGCTATCTTAGGCTTAACTACTCAATAGTAAGTGGTGGATTAACATAGATCAAAGTGAAAGTAATAGGCATCATCGCAATTTTTCTATAAATCCCAATTATATGTACTCATTTTCTTTACCGCAATAATGAAAGTTTTGGTTCTGTAAAAGTCCTCTGTAATAAATGATTTTCATTAATTTGAGCTCAATAATTTGACCTGGCTTCTCCGAGTTTGCTTCAAGGCTTAGAGTACAAGATCAGGTGATTCTCAATGTTTACAATATCTAGAACTTCATTGAAAGCATTGATAGCTTTCTCTAAATTTACTATGCTATCATGCATTTCTGCAAGTTTAAAGTATCTGTAGATAACGCTATTAAATTTGAAAAACTGATTAATGCTGCTATTAAATGAGCAGATAATAAGGGAGATATGTATGAAAATATCTAAGGTCTGTTTCTTTTTTCTATCCTGAAACAATCGCCCGAGTACTGATAGTGAGAAGTATTGATAGGTATGAAAAAATCTGCTAATAATGGAAAGTATGGGAAGATATGGAAAAAATTGAAAAAAGGTACAACTTGATGTTTTTACTCAGAGACTCGACTTGTTGGATAAGGCTGTAAACTGAAAACAACCTCAAGATCAATAGAATTGTCCCTAATAGAAAAATTGTAGCCTTTAAAAAGGGTTATATCCTTTTAAAAAATCTACTTTCATATTTCTTTGGGGTTATTGTTATAACTTAAACCGTTTAGGTTCTTTACTGGCTGTCATTCATTGTGACTATATCGGAACTCTGTGTACGGTTCATTGCTATAGCTAGTTTTCGCTGCTTATTACTCATATGAGTACCTGCTTGAGCTGTAGCATTTCCAGTTACATTTTCAGTTACATTTTCATTTATATTCTCAGTTATATTCTCAGTTACATTTTCTGTTGTTTCTCCAGGTGTTACTATAGGTGCAGAAGTCTCTACAGGTGTCTCTGAAGATACAGGTGCTTCTACAGATGTGGAGTTGACTTCTTCAGAAGAAGTTTGAGTTTGGTTTTCTGCAGTATTTGTTTTTTCGGCACAGCCAGCCGCAAAGACTACAGCAGCAACAATGAGAACCATTGCTATAATTTTCAGAATCTTTTCCATTTGCATTCATCTCTAAAATTCTCTTTTTTCGATCGGTTTAATAAATCTGAAATTTTTCAATAAGAGATCTATTTGGCTTACGCACTTGAAGTACAGAGTAAGACATATCAAACTTTGTAACTAGTTTAGCGTTTAAAACTGTTGAAAGTTTAACGTCATCGTTTCTTGGTTCAACCACGTAAGTCTTTAAAATAATACATAAACTTTCATTTAAAACTTCTGAATTTCACCTATATTTTCAACAGTTTGCCCCCAGGATTGGCTCAAAAGTATCAACCATGGAACAGGTGAGTTTTTGATCTGGGAGCACAAATCCTGGTAGTGAATAGGCTATTAAAAACGGTCCGAAGCAACGGAAGCTAAACCGGAAAACCCATAGATTTATCGTAAAAACTGCACATTGTAAACGCGAAGGCAGAAAAGAATCCGACATAAGTTACGAATCTCTTAAGTTTATTCGCAATTAGTATAAACAAGTACTGGATATTTTAACGAAATAATTTCTAACCAATAATTGAATGATATTGGTGACCTCATGTATAATTCCATTCTGATATTCTTACTGGATCTTCTCCGATATCAAAATTCTATTCATTTCTTCCTTGTAATTTCTCATAAACTAACCAAAGACTTTGCATCATTTGTGTAGCAAAGATTTTGCATTATACTGCATAGTTTTGTCACTCTTCACCAGCTTTGTTCAAACAACCATCCGGAAACTTCTGATACCACACTAGAAAGGCCTGGGTAATATAAACAGACTTCTGAATTTTTCTGATCTGATTTTTGGAGAAATTTTGATCATCAAAAGCCTGCATGAGACTGTAAACAGGTCGACAATTCTATTTTATTCAGTCCATTCTTATGAAAGTCACTTCTGAACTTGCCAATTCCATAACCCATAGGAACGCGGACTCTTATAACTGATAGCTGACTATCCAACGTAAAAAACTACGAGAAATGCACAAATAAATTTACAAAATTTTTAGCACTGCCGAATAGACCTAACAATTAGTGTTTTTGAGGTGTAGATTTTTAAATATCCCATTATTATTAAGTTGTTAATATTTCCCAATGGCGTTCCCAACCTAACAATTTCTTGTTTTTCATTTACTGAAGCAATCTGTTATATCATCAATGAATTCTGGAACAAAAAACTGAAAACAAAACCAGGTAGGTTGCTGGAAATACTGACCTGTTAAAAAAGGGAGACAAAAGTACCCTTACTACTAAATTCCGGATTAAAGATACTTTTAAGGCTTTTTCTAAGGAAGCAGCAGCATTATTAATTTTTTTATATCCCAAGTTCTATATTCTATTAATATTAATTACCACCTCGAATATTATATTTAGAATTGGCAAGTTATGAACGCTTTTAACTCAAAGTATTTGTTTGATTGACTGGAGAAAAACTGAATGTATTATGATGAAGCCGCAGACGCGGTTCTAAATAACCTGAACACGTCCGAAGAAGTCGGGCTGAGTTCGGGAGAGGCGGAAAAACGGCTTGATAAATACGGGAAAAATGAGCTTAAAGAAGAAGAAAAGACTTCGGTTGTAAAACTTTTTCTTTCACAGTTCAAGAGTTTTCTGATTATAATTCTGATTGCAGCAGCACTGGTTTCCGCTTTTCTTGGAGAGCTTGTTGACGCTTTTGTGATCCTGTTTACTGTAGTCCTTGCAGGTGTGCTCGGTTTTGTTCAGGAGTACAGGGCCGAAGAGTCAATAAAACTTTTGAAATCGTTGACCAGTCCCGAAGCTCTGGTTTTAAGAGACGGAAAAGAGGGAAAAGTTCCTTCTTCTCTGCTTGTCCCAGGTGATATTCTACTTTTGCAAGCAGGAGATAGGATTCCCGCGGATGCGAGACTGCTTGAAGCGCTCTCCCTGAAAGTAGACGAATCTTCACTTACTGGCGAATCTGTTCCTGTAGAAAAGAGTATCAATATTTTTCCTCCTGAAACCCCGCAGCCTGACAGGAAAAATATGGTTTATACCGGGACCTCAGTCACTTACGGCAGAGGAAAAGCCGTTATTACCGCGACAGGTATGAGTACGGCTTTTGGAAAACTAGCCGGGCTTCTGGGAGAAATTGAAAGGGAAAGGACTCCTCTTCAGGAAAAACTTGACCAGTTTGGACGCTGGCTCGGGACCGCAACCCTAATAGTTGTGGCTTTTGTGGCTATACTCGGAATTATCGAGGGTTTTGATCCTTTTGAGATGTTTCTCTGGGGAGTTGCCCTTGCTGTTGCTGCGATTCCGGAAGCTCTACCTGCGGTTGTAACAGTCGGGCTTGCTCTTGGTGTCCGAAGAATGGTAAAAAGACATGCGCTTGTAAGAAAATTGCCGTCCGTAGAAACACTTGGCTCAACTAACATCATATGTACCGACAAAACCGGAACACTTACCCAGAACAAGATGATTGTTGAGAAGGTGTACGCAAACGGGACTCTCTTTACTGTTACAGGTGAAGGATACAAACCCACAGGTGACTTTTTCAGGGGTGGCAGTCCCGTTTCCAAGGATATACACCTACACAAGTTACTGGTTACGGGAACCCTCTGTAACGATGCAGGGCTGGTTGAGGAAGAAGGCACATGGGATATTATAGGCGATCCTACTGAAGGTGCTCTTGTAGTTGCTGCAGCTAAAGGAGGTCTCTGGAAAGCCGTCCTTGAGGAGAAACATGAGCGTAAAGGCGAAGTTCCTTTTTCTTCCGAAAGGAAGATGATGACTACTCTGAACACCTCTGAAGATGGTCTGTATGCGCATGCCAAAGGAGCTCCTGAGGTTATCCTTGCCTCCTGTACGAAAATTTTCCTTGAAGGGCATGAGGAAGAGCTAACTCCTGAAAGGAAACAGGAAATCCTGAATATCGTAAACGACCTTGCAAACCAGACACTAAGGGTTATGGGGTTTGCCTACCGCAAGGTTTCGGAAAATATTCAGCCTGAAGAAACTGAGAAAGATATGGTTTTTTCAGGGCTTATGGGTATGCGCGATCCTCCAAGAGAAGAAGTAAAGGTTGCAATTGCCACCTGTACCAGTGCAGGCATTCGAACCATAATGATTACAGGCGACCACAAGACCACGGCTTTTGCAATTGCAAGGGAACTCGGGATTTTCCGGGAAGGAGATCTTGTCCTTACAGGTACCGAACTGGAGGCCCTTGGAGACAGGGAGTTTGATGAGATTGTGGAAAAAGTTTCGGTCTACGCAAGGGTTTATCCAGAGCATAAGCTGAAGGTAGTTGAAGCTCTCAAGAAAAAGGGATATATAGTTGCAATGACCGGAGACGGAGTAAATGACGCTCCTGCCCTGAAAGCTGCCGATATGGGCATTGCGATGGGAATTACAGGTACGGATGTCAGTAAGGAAGCCTCGAGCATGATCCTGACTGATGATAACTTTGCATCCATCGTGTCAGCAGTCGAAGAGGGCCGAAATATCCTGAAAAATATTAAAAATTTTATTGCCTACGGCCTTACCTGTCACATAGGACTGGTTCTCATCGTCCTTGCAGGAGTACTTGCCTGGCATACTCTGCCTGTCATTGCGGTCCAGATCCTCTGGATTAACCTTATAACGGACGGCCTACCACCAATGGCGCTTTCCATGGAAGCTCCTGACAGAGGGCTTATGAAGCAAAAGCCAACTAAGGCAAAAGAAGGGCTGGTTTCCAGAAAGATGCTTACAGCAAGTCTTGGATTGGGAACTCTAATTGCAATCCAGTCTCTGTGGGTCCTTTATGAAGCTCTGAATAATGGGGTACCTCTCCCAAAGATCCAGACTCTGATTTTTACCCTGGTAGTTATTTCCCTGATGTTCAACGCCTTTAACTGGCGTTCTGAGAGGTATTCGGTCTTCTCTCTGGGAATCTTTACCAACAAATCCCTTATTTATGCAGTAGTAAGCACTGTACTTCTGCAGCTTGCTGCAATTTACGTGCCTATTATGCAGATCGCCTTTCAGACTGTTCCCCTCTCGCTTTCCGACTGGGCACTGATAATTCCTCTGGCTTCAACCACACTTATAGCCATGGAGTTTGTGAAGTATCTGGAATGGAGGATCCACAGGTAAAATCAAAGAGCAAAACCAGTAAAACTAATAAACAGGGTTTGCTTTTAAGCATACCCTTTTCCTTTTCTTTAGATTTTCAGAAATTTAAGGCTTTTTTAATTTACTTTGACTTAAAAGCGTTTTTTCTTGTTTGACCACAAACGCCTGCTCATTTGATTACAAACGCTCGCTCATTTGATCACAAATGTTCGCTCATTTTATCACATACGTTCGCTCAATTGATCCGCGTCGCTTTATTTGGGTTTTGTGCACGATCTTTTTCTTCTGCTTTCACGTTATAATCTAAAGTAAACAAAACACTTGCAGCCGAAAAAAGCGGAAATAATAAATGAGTTTTAATCAAATTTGCGCTAGCGAACTTTTTGAAGCAATAGGACTGTTCACTTCATCACTTCAAATTCTATTAAAGTAGAGAATAAACCCAAAAAATTTAGTTTGAGCAAAGTTGTCAACCACAAAATGAAATTGATAAGTTATGTCATCTCAATGTTTCAGGGAAATTTTACATCCCAGCAGCGGCCAGTGAGGTGTTTTACTGAAACAGGTATTAGCTGTTGATAAATATGCTAGACTAGGATTACTTTTATATTCCCTATAATATTATTATTTCTGGGGAGGGATATGTGTCGAGTATAAACACCGGTGAATTTATGTCTATTTCTTTTTTATACGTAAATTAACAAAATTTCAAAATTAACAAAGTTTCAAGAATTAATAAAATTTCAATCTACTCTGTGGTAAGAATATCTATTGATTATACGGGATTCGAAATTCAGATAGATAATTTTGAGTTTTGGAACTACATGTCTAAAGGTATGATATTAGTTAAGATGTTTTCACTTATCAGTTAAGACGTTTTTCTTTATTAGTGACAACAATTTCCTTTAGGGAGATGACTAACGGGAAAAGGAAAAGTTTAAAAAGGTGATCAAAGTGACAGATCAGGTTCAACCACTGGTAAGCTTATCGAAAAAGCCTACTGAACCCAAAATGATAGTCAACCTTAGACACATCAAGCGTAAGATTTTGATAATGAGTGGGAAAGGTGGAGTGGGGAAAAGCACAGTTGCAGCAAACCTGGCTATCGGACTGGCTCTGCATGGGTATAGAGTGGGACTTCTTGATTGCGACATTCACGGCCCGACTATTCCCACGATTTTCGGTATGGAATCTATGAGCCCAGAAGTTAGTGAAGAAGGCATAATGCCAGTTGATGTTTTTCCCAATCTTTCTTTAATGTCTGTAGGTTTTCTACTCGAAGATAAAGATTCTCCTATCATCTGGAGAGGACCATTAAAAATGGGGATGATTGAAAAGTTACTCGGAGATGTCGTCTGGGGAGATCTTGATTTTCTGATTATAGATCTACCTCCAGGTACAGGAGATGAACCTCTAAGCCTGGCTTTGCTGATTCCCAAAATTGATGGTTCGGTAATCGTTACAACTCCTCAGGACGTAGCTCTCGTAAGCGTCCGCAAATCGATCGAATTTTCTAAAAAACTCAATGTTCCTATTATAGGTATTGTTGACAATATGCACGGGTTGATCTGCCCTCACTGCGGCAAGCCAATAGAGGTGTTTAAGAATGGAGGAGTGGAAAAAGCTTCAAAAGATTTCAACATCCCTGTCCTTGCCAGGCTTCCTATAGAGCCAAAAGTCGCAAAAATGGAAGATAAAGGCACAATTGTCCAGGAAATGCTTGAACACGACACGGATTGGCAAAAGAAGTTTGAAAATTTTGTGATTGCAGTAGAAAAAGCCCTAATGGAAAAATAAGCGCGACTCAAAAAACGGAGTCTTTTCTTCAAGAAAAAGCTTGTGAGGGGCTTCATAGACAGAGGAATTGCAAGCTATAACATTGCCCATAAAAGGGAAAATAATTTAAAACTAATGGGTATTTTTTCTGGAACTGCATGGTTATTGCTTTTCTTAATCCTGGACCCTCAATGGTCGCAAGTGACCGGCTTTTCCGAAAAAACGAATTCGAAGACACAAACCTAAAAGAAGAAAGAGTTATTTTTTGGAAAAATTGCATAATGGGCTCTACCATTGATAAAAATTCAGTGTTTTATCTATCTCCCAATGCAGAAATATTTTGAGTTTTCTCTATAAGGCCGGTCAGTTCCAGCCACGCCTCATCGCGGAATAAGAACAACCTTTTGACTCTTTTCCGTTGCCTCGAAATAACACCAAATAATCAACAGAGGAGCATCGAAAAAAGGTAAAATTGGAAAATCTAAAAATTTATCTCTATTTACTCTATCTTCTCCTCTGGCATATAACACCCAAAATAGGTATTTTGCTCGACTTTTTTCAAAATAGTATTAATGTTTTCGATTGCAGTTTCCATTCTTTCCATTCTCTTTTCAATTCCTTCTATTCTAGCAAGAATTTCCTGGTCAGTTGTCAGAGTTTCATCCCCTCATACATTCAATAATATTCGTAATGACTTAGAAAGTGTGTTATTTATATCCTGCGATACTCTTAAGATGCCTATAAGAGTACAGATCTTAATTAAATTAAAAGCAGCCCGTTTTGCCAGTCATTGATTATTCTGGTAGCGGTGCGTGTTTCATCCACCTCGCCTTTCTTTTGAAGGAAATTACACTGTTTACCTATTAGTTCAAGCGCATCGTATGAAGTTTCGTTTTCGATTTTTATACTGTAAAAGGACTCAAGAGCCGCTTTATTTTCAGTAAGTATTTTTTCAATTATTTTCAGGGCGACACCGATTTTGTCCTTAAGATGGGTTGCATCCTTTATTCCGAGCAGGCCTTGAAGATACTCATCTTTTTCATCAAAAGGAATCACTCCTGGCGTATCTATAAACATTATGCGTGATCCTGCGCCCACATGTTGAACTCCTTTCGTATGGCCGGATACGGGAGACGTGCTTGCCCGGTGCCGGCCTGTAACGCCGTTAATTACTGAGGACTTGCCAACATTGGGATAGCCCAGAGTGCCGACCAGAATATCCTGCCCTTTTATACCGGCTTTTATAGCGGCCGATGCAAGGATCTGGTGCCTTAGCATCGTTGTTCCTGACCTGTCCTTGCTGGAAACAAAAACCACAGGTGCAATTCTTGAAAGGCGGGCTTTGGTTTTTTCAAGTTTTTCTCTTGATACAAGGTCGGATTTGTTGATCACTATGATGAAAGGTTTGTTCAAGCGGATTATCTCGCGTTCAACTTCGCTATTTCGAGTCTCGTCAGGAAATCTGGAATCTATTACTTCAAGAAGGACATCAGCTTTTTTGATAACATCTTTTACAAGGGCTTTATAGCTCGCCATATGCTCTGGCTATGGCACAAGCTGGTATATGAAGATATAGTGAGGCAGGACTCTCTACTTATATAGAAACGATGATATTTAGTTCCAGAATATGACGAAGCTCAATGTTTACTTCTTTTCCCAGAGCTTTTCTGCTTCTTCTTCCATTTCCTCCAGCGTGTCATGGTAATCAGGAAACTCGCTCAGATGAGCCAGGGTGATTTTCCCTGTCATTATAGGTCTTTGTTAGTAAGTTTGTCAAGGGATCCTGTTCCGTGTTCGAGCTCGACGTCCATGCCTCTGCGGAACTGGTCAACATCAAACTTGTCCCATTTTATTCCAAGCTGTTCCCAAACTGTTTTTGCCTCTTCGGCCGTAAACTGCTTTGTTGCCAAACTTCTCACTCCAACTGACTTCTCACTCCAACTGATTATTTAATGTTTAACAATTGTTTAATAACCGTTTAATACTGTTGAACAGATCTGTACTTAAGGATTTTTCTGCAAAACCAAACTATGTGATTATATTTACTTCTCAAAAAGGAACTGTATCTTCGAACAAAAATTTCGAGAAAAAAAACAAGATTAGAAGAGAGCAAAAAATGTCAGATAATATGTCAGATAATGATACTTTGTTTATGAAACGGGCAATCGAACTTTCCCTTGAGAATGTGAAGAAAGGAGGAGGCCCTTTTGGGGCAGTAATCGTCAGAAAAGAGGAAATCCTTGCAGAGAGCTGCAACCTAGTTACTGCAATTAATGATCCTACGGCCCATGCGGAGATAAATGTAATAAGAGAAGCAGCCAGGAAACTCAAGACCTTTGATCTCAGCGGCTGTGTTATCTATGCTTCCTGCGAGCCCTGTCCGATGTGCCTTGGAGCGATTTACTGGGCAAGAATCGGTAAAGTCGTTTTTGCCAATACTGCATCTGACGCTCAAAAAATTGGCTTTGCAGACTCTCGAATTTATAGTGAGATCTCACGTCCTCCTAAGGAGAGAAATATAGAGTTCCGGCAGCTCCTCAGGGAAGAGGCCTTGAAGGCCTTTAAGGCATGGGAAGAGTCCGAAAATAAGATCGAATACTGAGAACCAGAACAATACTCAAGCTATATAATCAAAGTTGCGCTGGCGCACCCCGCTGCAAGCAACGGGGTATGTTCGCGCCACCGCTCGAAATTCCGTTAAAGGAAATAATAACCCTAAACAGTTTAGTTTGAGCAGAAGTTAACAACCGAAAAATGGAATAGATAAATAATATAATCATCAACGGTTACCGGGAAAGTTTCCATCCCCGCAGCAAGCTAGCGGGGTATTCGACTGAAATAAATTCAGTAATCAAAGTTCAATAGTAAACAATATAAGGTATAAATTCTTATTGAATTCGTTTTTTTATAAATATTTTTCTAAAGGAAAGACTATTTGTTGTTATTTATTTATTAAAATTTAAGTACCCTACTTTTATCTGCAGGTAAGCTTTTTTCCGATTTTTACTTAACAGGAAACTCATTTTTCATCGGATTGTAATTATATCAGTGGTCAGATTCATTACGGAGTTTTCCGTCAATAGTCGCGAACTTTCCAAATTATGCATTAACCTTTAAATGTATTGTCGTACATTTTAGATTACGCAAATGATTTTAAAAGGATATTTTTCTGGAAGATGTCCTAACAAAAGTAGTATATCCGCTGATCTGAAGAAACCACGGTTGATGGATGTTTCACTGTTGGAAGGAAGAAAGCTTTCATTGGAAATGTATGGGCGTTTACTTCAAACGGAGTTAGAATCTCAAATGTTTTTCAGTTACTTAAGTGAGCTAGAAAAATTATACTAAATAATTGAACAAAGTATCTGAAAATTACATATTGGTTTAGTGCAGATTGATTTAGATCTTATTAATATTTAAACGGGAGAAATTTTAATGCCTTCCCTAAAATATTGTCCGGAGTGCCATTCTAAGCTTGAAGATAATCTCTTCGAAAAATTTCAGTATTGTCCTGTATGTGGGTACTGGACAAGAAAGGAAACTGTAAGACTCGAACCATTGATCATCATGGAGTGAAACCTGGATGCTTGAATCCTCTATAAAGTGCATCCGGTGTGGCACATCTCTTAAAAAGCAGGTAATTGGTTCTAACGTGTTTTATTACTGTAGAAAATGCGGGTGTACATCTTCGGCTGTTTCTGTCAGTATGTCATCTAAAGATGCAACTCGGCCGGTAATTAGTTTTTTTACTAGACATGCATCCAGAAATAACTCTCAATAACTATCTAGATCGATGATTTCCGGTAAGATCAGTTCAGACCAATTGATTAAGGAATAATCAGGCAGATTTTACTTTATATTTTGTTATTTTGTTTTCTTTGGTTAAAAAAGGTATATTCAAGTGCGAATAGTACAGACTGTTCTAATAATCGAACTTATAAATTCATATAATAATAGAATATAAAAAGCAACTCTGAAACTTTTTCCTGACTTTCTTGAGTGCTGTCTTGTTTTACTCAACTAAATATGTTTATTATACCTGTTGATGTAAGTTTTACTGCAAGAGCTGCAAGCAGAAGTCCCATGAGCCTTGTAAAGACCAGCATTCCATTATATCCTATGAATTTATGGATTCTTCTTGAGAAAAGGAAGATGTACAGGCAGAGGATGAAAGTTGATATGATTGATATGAGGATTATTATTTTCTGCTCTATATTTTCTGTACTTCCCATCAGGACGATTACCGTACTGATTGCACCTGGACCTGTCAGAAGAGGCAGGCCTATAGGAAATACCCAGATATCCTCACGTTCCTGGGACTGAGAAATTTCTTCTTCAGTAATACTTTCCCTTGAAATTTTTGCATGCATCATATCAAAGGCAATGCTGAAAAGCAGTAGACCTCCTGCAACCCGCAGTGAGTCAACACTAATACTGAACAGGTCAAGTATTATGTTGCCGGTTACTGCAAAAAAAAGGGCAATTAGGCAAGCAAGCGTGACTGATTTTTTTGCAATTTGATTTTTTTCATCATGTGTCATCTTGCTGGTCAGGGAAATGAAAGTTACTACTCCGCTGATTGGGCTGACAACAACAAAAACAGATGTGAATGTGTAGATGAAAAACCCTATATTTTCAGTCACCATGTCAGTTATCATCTTTTTATTCCTGCCCTTTTAATACGTTATCACTTATACATATAATTTCCTTTGTTATAATTTACTTCTAGAATTTTATAAAGCTTTCTTTTAAGCCTTTGTTTGTACTACATGTCTGGTCTGGCAACTTATATTTATATCTATATTTATATTTATATATAATTTTATATCAGTAATTCATTTACTAGTAAATAAAAAATTAATTAACTGTTGCAGTTTATATGTGTAAGTTGGGAAAATAGTATAAAACAAAGAGTAAATAAAAAACTTCTTGAAACTTAAATGAACTCTAAGTGGGGCATAGTTAGGTCAAATAAACGTAATTAAGTTAAATAAAATATAACTAAACCAAGTAAAACACAACTAAACCAAGTAAAACACAACTAAATCAAATAAAACATAACTAAGTCAAGTAAAATACAACTCAAACCAAGTAAAACATAACTAATTTAAGTAAAAATATAAATAAGTCAAGTAAACATTATGAACCCAAATATGGATAATTAAGGCTGTGATTTTATGAATGGGGAAAAAACCGAGAAAAAGTTATTTGAAGAACTTAATTTTATCAAAAAGCAACTTGGTGAGATTAAGGAGCATATGGTAGATATAGACAGCCTGCTCACTGCAGAAGAAAAGGAACTGGTATGTGGAAGTTTTGAAAACGAGGCAAAAGGAAAACTAGTACCTTTAAGCAGATTGGAAGAAATCAGGCTTTAAATATATAAGATTCTTCTTATCATTTCTGTACACACGCTAGCGACAGCTCCTGGTAAAGATAGGTACTTGCTACCATACTCTTAAACCTTTATGTACTTGATTTCTATATTTCCTGAGC
Organism: Methanosarcina sp.; assembly: GCA_013331275.1. Lineage (GTDB taxonomy): Archaea > Halobacteriota > Methanosarcinia > Methanosarcinales > Methanosarcinaceae > Methanosarcina > Methanosarcina sp11020u. The sequence goes on from DUGT01000208.1 coordinate 100,010, forward strand.
TTACTTAAAAGAGTATTTCATCCCAGTCGGAAGATCAGGATCATGAAGCCTAAATAAAGAAGGAGCAGGATAAGTCCTTCGAACCTTTTGACTCTCCAGCCCGTTCGTATAAACAAGAGGAGCAGAGAGCTCATTATCAGCATAAAAGGTGCTATATAGTAAATGCCAAGGTTAGTCGTCGCGATAGGGTGAACAATCCCTGAGCAGCCTAATATCAAAAGTATATTTGCAATGTTTGACCCTATGACATTTCCAAGAGCAATGCCAGCATAATCGCTTCGGGCTGCTGAGACGGTTACCATGAGTTCGGGAACTGAAGTCCCAACTGCAACAAGGCTTATTCCTATGAGCGTCTCCGGGACTTCCAGAAGCAGAGCAAAGAAGATTGCCTGTTCGACAAAGTACTTTGCCCCTACTATAATTGCAGCCCCACTTACTATAAGCTTGAAAAATTCTATTAAAAGGCTGGTATCGTAAAGGTTTTCTTCTGTAGCGTCGATGTCAATATCTTCATGTTCAGTCTCGGTTCTCGGTTCGGTTTCCAACTTGGCTACTGATCCGTCTTTGGTTCTTATTTCAATTTTGGACTCATTTTCGTTTACCTTTTGAGTCTTTTTTTTGGTTTTCCAGGTGCTTTTTTTCGTGTCTCCAGGGCTTTGATTTCCTTTTCCGTGTTCCTGAACCTGGGTTTTAATTATCGATTTCAGATCAAAAAGGTACTCAAACTTGAGAAAATAAATTATATAATCTTTAAAATATATATCTTCTTTATGTCTTTTCACTTTGTCGAGTAGGAACAAAAGATAGGCAAGATAAAGTAAGATCAAAATTAAGGCTTCTAACCTCGAAATTTTGAAGTCAAGCATAAAAAGAAAGAGGAGAACAGAGGCAAATAGCATTATATAGCCATCCCTTCTCAGCATAACCTCTTCAGTTCGGACATTTGTCAGAAGAGCAGCCGTACTTGCAATCAGGCCTATATTAGCAATGTTTGATCCGAGTATGTTACCTATAACTATCCCACTTGCTTGCTGGAAAGACGCTGTTAATGAGGATGCAAGCTCAGGCACTGACGTGCCCACTGACACAAGGGTCAATCCTATCACAAATTCGGAGACTCCAAATCTTCTTGCAATCCGGGATGAGGTTAGCACAAAGAGATCTGATCCTTTTACGAGCAACGTGAGCCCGCCAAGAAATATAAGGATATTAATTATAAGCACATTGAAATGAGAATCCGAGATTTATTTAAATATATCTTAAAACATAAAATTGACCTGAAGTTATTGCTCTGAGATTCATTTGAGATTACTCCGAGATTCATTTGAGGTTAACTTGAGATTATTTGAGATTAATTTGGAATTAATTTGAAAATAATTTTATATTAATCTGAGAAAATTATCTAAGAGTATAGCACGGGGGGTAGTCCTTCAATAATTAGTTGATATTTCCTAGAGTGTTCACACATCGTATTTTACTCTCATTTTCTGCTTTATGTACACTCAATTCCCTTTAAGGGTAAGCTTGGGAAAGAGGCAACTGAGAAAAACACATAAAGGCAAAACATCAACCATATACTAATTCACGACCAAATTAGGCGATATATCAAAAAAGAAGTAATATAGAGAAATGTATCAAAAGGAAAATAAGTAATATAAGAAAATACTTCAAACAAGCCTCAGTTCCATCTCATAACAGCTTTCTTTCTGGCCACAGATATTTTTTACTTGTTTTATTTTTCGAAAGCCTATTTTTTTGTATAACTTTATTGCAGGAAGATTATTTATGTTGACATATAAGAGAACGGATGATATTCCGTTTACCTTCATCTCTTCAATACTGCCCCTTAATAACCTCTCGGCAAATCCCCTGCCTCTGAAATTTCTGTCAGTTGCAATTGAGGAGACTACTGATTTTTTCTCAAAGCCTTTGAGGGAAAGTGCAGGTTTCAGGTAGTAAACGCAGTAGCCCACAATTTTATCCCTGCTCTTCGCAACATAAAAAATATTTCTGGAATTCTTCGAATATTTTATAAGTTTTTCCGAGCTTCCGTTTTTAAACCCTTCAGTCTGGATTCTAAGAACTTCAGGAAGCATATAATCTTCTATAGAAACAATATCTCCTTTTTCTATTGGTTTCCATTTTTTAACCAGCAGATTGCCAGTAGTATCTTGCAGTAGTTTCTTAAAACTCATTAAACATTTAACTGAGAGGGTGTGAAGTTTTGCAGTACCCATAAAAAATCACTCTTGGGTAAGGCTGTTGGTAAAGTTATCTTTTTAAAGTTTACGGTTTCAAACCATTAAAAACTTCCTACTTTTTGTGATAAAATTCCCAGCAGTCATGTAATTATGTGCGTCTTAGAAAATTCGGTTTTTATTTAAATCTATCCTATAACAAAAATCTAAACTGTTGTATTAGGGAAAAAAGGCTAGGTAAAATTATAAGATTATTATCTTACAAAAAGAACTTCCGAATAAAATCAGTTCGTACTGTATCAAAATATTTGTCTGTAGAGGCTTGTATCAAAAAGTTTGAGAAGGGTTTGTAAGATTTATTGAGCTTAAGGAATGATAGAGTTTAAGGATGAAAGAGGGAGGGAGGCATAGAGAAGGAGGGATGGAGAAGGAATGAGAATGATAGAGAAGGGATGAGAAAATTTAAGAAATGGTAAATAGATATGAGAATTAAAGAATCCTTAGTTCCATTTCATAACACATCTCTTTTGGGCCACGTATATCTTTTACTTCTCTAATTTTCTTAAAATCATTGTTTTCGTATAGCCTTATGTCAGTAAGGTCTTCCGTATTCACATATAATTGAATAGAAGATATTCCGTTTAACCTCGTTTCTTCGGCGCTTTCTTTTAATAGTTTCTTCTCATAATATTTTCTTTTAAAATTCTTATTTATCGAAATTGTTATAATTTCAGGAAGCATGGAATCCTTTACGGAAACAACATTTTCTTTTCCCATCTGTACTCATCTTATAAACAGATTAAATATTTTATCCTTTACCAATCTCTCTAGACTCGATACATATATGTTTAATGTAAACTGAATTTTTATCAGATCCATGAAGAATAATTTTAAGCAAGTATAGCAACTTGTGAACTTACCCCTGAACTGTTTCCTAGATTCTGTGTCCGATGAATTGAGTTTTATACTTCTAAACAAATTATACAAACTATTTTCGATTCCCTATGTCTTCAGGAATACTCACAGTTTTTGAAGTGGAACTTTAGATCTGAAGTTTAAAGTAAGTATATTTTAAATCATCTTTCAGGATGAGAAGGATTTAAAGTCCTTTTTTATATTCACTTTTCAATCTTCTCTTCTGGAACAGTTGTTAACTTGGAGTGCTTGACTCCTTTTAAACTTAAAATTTTTTCAGTGAGTTCAGTTATTTTTTCCCCTTCTCCCTGTAGAATTATTACCTCAAAACACGAATTCGGCTCAACATGGACGCGCACTGAGGAATTTATCAGATCCATATTTTCATGTTGAATACTTGCCAGGGTGCTAGCTACTCCTTTTTTTGAGCAATCATATACAATAGAAATCGTTGCGACTCTTTTGCCCTTGATTTGCTGCATCCACTCATAGTGCTGGTTATATGTCCTTATGGCATCTCTTATCCCCTCTGACCGAGAGGAATACCCTCTCTTCGTAAGAGTTTTATCAAACTTATCCAGAAGTTCCCCTGGTAGGGAAACCCCTATTCTCATAAGCTTTCTTTCCATACACCCCTCCCGAAAATAAAAATTCTCTGCTAAGCACTATTCTACACATCTGGTTGTAAAACTCAACAGGACACTTGGCAGAAAAAACTAATAGTAGCTCCCCATTTCTCCACTGCGATTTCCAGAATTATATCCTAATATTTTATTGTAATTTTGTTGCATAAATAGTAATCGAAAGACATATGAAATACGAGAAAGTTCATTATACTTAGAAATTGTTAGACTCAAAGTGTTAGGACATAACTTTTCCTGCGGGAACCTCTCTTTTGTCCGAGCAATTTGCGGAAAGAGAGCACTCCTACAAGAGTTAGTGATCACCGTAAGTATAAAGTAAAACAGTTTTACCTGCTTATTTTTCATGCCAGTTATTTGCTAAAAATGAGTTTCAAGGTCGATTGGTATCGATTCTGGTATGTTTTTTGTAAAACCGCAATTTTTTATAAGTATTCATAAGATCGACAGTAACCCAGCAGATTCCCAAAAAGCTTATTAAAGGCAGAGTTCTATAGCGTGAAACACATTTACGCTGAATTAGCTGACAATGAATAACTTTCTTGCTTATCAATTTAGTTTATTCAAAAAAAGAGTTGAAAATTATGGCAATCCAGAAAGGCGATTTCATAAAATTGAACTACACAGGTAAGTTCGAAGATGGTAGAATTTTCGATACAACAGACGAAGAACTTGCAAAAAAGGAAGACATCTTTAACCCGCATGGACTTTATGGTGGGGACATTGTTATTGCTGGAGCAGGTCATACTATTGAAGGCCTTGATGAAGATCTTGAGGGAAAGGAAGTCGGTTACAGCGGAAGTGTTGTAATCCCTCCGGAAAAGGCTTTTGGTCCTAGCAATCCCAAACTTGTAGAAACTATTTCTATCACGAAACTGAAAGACCGAAATGTTCATCCTGGCCTCCCTGTTGAGGTAGATGGTAGAAGAGGAGTTGTCAGCAGGGTTATAGGCCGTAGGGTCACTGTAGACTTTAACAGCCCTCTTGCGGGCAAGACCGTCACTTATGAGTACACCATTGAGAAAGTAATTGAGACTGCAGTTGAGAAAATTCAAGGTCTTCTTGCTCTCTATACCGGCCTCAGGGATCTGGAAGTAGAGACTGCTGACGGCGTTGCTAAGATCTATATTCCAACAGGCCTCACTTTCAACCAGCGCTGGCTCATGGCAAAGAACAGGGTTGCATCCGAACTTTTCAAGTACGCTGACTTAAAGGAAGTTCAGTTCATTGAAAAGATTACAGCCGAATCCGAAACTCAGATACCAGCCGAGCCCGAAGCTAAAGCCGAGGCTGAATCCGAAACAGAGGAATCATCAGAGCCGGAAGTCTAATATCAGCTTTTAATCGTTCATAGAGGCGAAGAGTTCTTTCTCTTCGCAAATTTTATATACCATAATTGGGTTTGTTGTATACGCTTACCGGAATTTGATGGTAAGCTGTACCGTTTCCTTTGAGGAAGCTGTAAGAATCATTCTTTCAACCTGCTGAGGTAGCCCAGCGGACCACGGCGCCGGTCTTGAAAACCGGTAGCGCTTCGCGCTACGGGAGTTCGAATCTCCCCCTCAGCGTATTTTAACTATCATATATTAAAAACATATTCTTTTTTATTTCAGAATCTATATTGTTTTTTGTCTTTGAGTCTAAAAATATATTCTTTTTTATTACATCGGGAGCGCAGAGGGTCACGAATACTCCATCCTTCAGTTTGGGGATGAAGTGAATCCTCGCCTCTTCGTATTTCTCTTTGAATATCTAAACCATAGCTTCTTTTATTACAGTAAATCTGATCGGAAATCGAAGTCAAAAATTTCAATCACTTATGTTAAGAAACCTTTTTGAAGGGCACTTAATCATCTGTCTCCAAGTAACCGGGCGGGAGGCCCGAAGCATACCCCATCCTTTAGGGTGGGATGGCCGCACGCAATTTGATTTCAGAATCTATATTGTTTTTTGTCTTTGAGTCGCGGCACTTTCCTATAGAGCGACAAGAGCCATATTATAAATCTAGTTATTTTAAAGGGCCAATCCCAATATTTCCGTTACATGGATTTACTATCTGTACTTTCTGTAAAATAAAGGTGATTAGATGAGTTCTCATAGAAAGTTATCGATCTTATAAGGCTATCAGATTAGAATTTTGATTTAAAAATTTCTTTTTTTCACTATTCTTTGATATATTTGTTTTTTTAGATTAGATTGCTAATCAGATAGCTCTCTATAAAACGAAACGATAAATATAATTATAACGAAATATTAATTTAGGGTAGCTATCAGGAGAAATATTAATTTTTAAAAATAGTGCAGAACATAGATTACTCTGTTAAAAAATTAACAGATTAGGGCGTTTATATAAATATTTTAGCATATTACTTTTTTTGATTTACTATGTATTTAATAATATCTATGAGTTTAAATAAAACAAAAAACACAAACCAGGTCATAAAAACGATAAGTATAAGTTTGAAGATAATACTCATGAGATTCACCTTTTTACATGTCTTTTTTCAAATATGAAACTTTTTTATTATAAAATCGAATTTATTTTTATTGGGTATCCTATATATTTTATGATGTAAACACTACTTGTAGTGTCTCATCTTATTTAAAGTATTATTAAACAATTTTTAAACAACATCTAAGATAATTGAAAAAATAAATAGCAACCGCGTTTAATCTATAAAATTATAGATAAATAAACTATTTAATGACTTTATTAAAGAGTATAAAGTCAGAAAATATGTAACTCTTAATAATTGATTACAAACTAAACTATATCTAACAGAGCTGTTTAGTTTGGTTGAATATATTTAGCACAGTTAGTTTAGTTCGATTTGGATTGCGTTGTCATACATGTCTACGCCTTCTTCTAGAATCTCCATGGAGCCCATGGATTATGCCGGTGACAGTCAGAGTGACTCATTCAATTAGTAAAAAAGTAACGGAAACAGTGAGGTTTAAGGACTGGATAGTTCTTTGGTTAAAGGTCCTGAAGATCGAAGTCTTAAGTTCCTGCCTTTTTATTCCTTTCTTGGTAACGAAAATGTATATTGCTTTAAACTTGATCCATTAAGCAGAATCTATTAGACCTGCATTTACTCCAGGCTGATAGGCTGTCTTTCTTCATGACTTTGTTCTTTGTAGTATCAAATATATTTTTCTTAATATTGGGAATATATTTTTGTACTCCTTCCCATTCTGAGTAATCGAAAAAAGAGGATAAGGAGGCAAAAAAGTTTTCTACCTTGGAGAGAGCATATCTTTTATCGTCCCTGATGTAAGTGAGGAAATCTTTCAGGGTCAGGGGAGAGATTTCTAACAAGTACCAGGAAAAAGTGCTTCAGATTATTTTTGTATGACTATATTGTTCTGGGAGAAAAGTTCCGGACTTCTCAGTCCTGCAGTAAATTAGAACGGAAGCTTGTTTCTGGGTAGGCTTCGAATGACATTTACATAATCGTAATAAGAACAACACTTTCTAAATATTACTTCTTTTATTGTGGGGATGGGAAAAATAAGACAGTATTGGTTACACTTATATACGCCCTTAGCGCTCTTAACCTGATATTAGGCGAGCAGCATTACAGGACAACGGTTACGAGACATTAAATTGACTGTATTATTTATCCCTATTTTTATGAGTTACTGCCTCACACGGGTAACAAAGCTTTATATCAATTTGCTAAAATAAGTACTGAACAAAGCTTTGTATCAATTTGCTAGATTAAGTACCGAACAGAACTTTACGCCAATTTGCTAAAGTAAATGCTGAACTCAGTTCCGTCATTCCTTTTAAGTTCAATACAACCTTCTATTTGTTCCACAAGAATGTTTACAATCTGGAGACCAAGAGAGTTCGTATTCCGATAGTCTATTTCCTCTGGAAATCCATCACCATTGTCCGCTACTGTTAAGACAAATTCAAAATTAGTTCTACTTATACAATCTGGTTTTGCTCCTGAGTTTCTGACACTTTCGTCTTTGTTTTCATGTTTTTCCACTGTATGAAGACTTACGTAGATTTTCCCATGTTTTTGGGCTGGAAAAGCGTACTTCAGGGCATTTGAGACCAGTTCGTTAACAATAATTCCAAGTGGGATTGCGGTATCCATATCCAAGTGTACCTTTTCAAGTTCAAGCTTCAGGCTAATTTCCTCATTTCTTAATCTGTATGAACGAAAAAGATTAGTAGTGAGTTTCCGGAGGTAATCTGCAAAGTCAAGATTATCTACTTCGTCTCCTTTGTAAAGTTCTTCATGAATTAAAGCCATGGAAGTAACCCGATTCTGGCTCTCCCGAAATGCTTCAAGCGTTTTTGTATCGGTAGATCTGTCAGCTTCAAGGCTTAGAAGAGACGAGATTACTTGCAAGTTATTTTTGATCCTGTGATGGATTTCTTTTATACGAGCTTCGTGTGTTTTTTTAAGAGTAAGGTCTGCAGCTTTTCTTTTAGTAATATCACGAATTAAGCCCTGTACATATTTTTGTGATCCGGAACCTGCTGGAAATTTCTGGAGAATTTGAAGAACCCATCTCGTTTCCCCGTTCTTCCTTAATATTCTGTACTCTATTTCGGTAGAGATATCCGACTCATACATGGCTTTTTTCAGGTTTTCACAAGCCAATAAACGATCTTCGGGTATAATTATTTCTACCCATTTAATTTTACCTGAAAGAAAATCTTTTTTATTGTAACCTGTGACACCTTCTATGTCTCCATCTATGAACACTGGTACGAAGTTTTCTTTTACTCTGAGTCCTATAAGACCTTCAATATTTTGTTCTAAATGACAATCTTTTTCCTTTGAGTGATTTGTTTTTTTAGTTTCAATCTTATAAACAGATTTAAGCCATTCCTGACCTTCTTTAGTTTTCATGAGGACTTCCAGTAGATCAGGAATTCGAGTCTCATGTTCCTTTAATTCCTTAGTCTTTATATATTCGTACTTTCCAAAGAATTCAGATAATGCTAAGGATACTACATCGGAAATGCTAGAGAATTCAGTGGTTTTAGCTAGTTCTAGGCATTGTTTTTTAATCCATGGAGATACAGTGGCGTTAATTTGTTCTTTTTTCTTTATGACTTTGGCCATTTGCAATCTCCGTTTGTTGACTTGATACCTAGTTCTTTAGAAATGTATATATAATGTAGTGAAGTTTTCACTACATTACATAGTAATTACTCTATATACTGAAAAAATCTTAAGGGAATCAATTAAATCAAAGACATCGAGGGAATGAAAAATATTAATTTCTTATTATGACCTCCTTTTCTAAAGACAATCTATTTAGGATTAACTAACTTGGACGAGCCATTCAGTACATCAGGCTAGTAATATGATTCCAAAGTATGTTCGCAAAGTTGATTTTAAATCAGTTTGCTGGTCATTCAGCTCCCGTTTAATAAGCAATTTATTTCGGAATCAATACCTAACTACCATTTTTTTTGGTTAATGATTCTTATTAGCCTTAGGAAATCTAGGAACAATATATGTGTTTTTTGTAAGCCTCTCTCTCATATTTGGTGAATAAATCATACTATTGAATGAATTATTCATATAAATAGATTTGCTTTGAACTCTAAATAATAGAATTGTTTATATTATAGGCAATAGTATGATTTAGTAATGAAAGAACGATTTACGATTTCAATGGACAATGATCTCGCACTATGGCTTGATCAGTTATGTGATGAAAAAATATTCAGCAGCCGAAGTCATGGAATTGAGTTTTGCGTTAAACAAATAAAAAAAATGAATATTGAAAAAGTGGTACTTTTACACTGGGGTAAAAAAGAGGTAGAGCCTGTTTTTTTATCAAAAAAGAATGCTCAAATACTTACCAAGATATCTGAAAAACTAAATCTTAGTCCTGAAGATACTCTGGGCATTCTTTTGTATAAAGAGTTGGAGAATATAAGTAAAAATACTAAGGAATCGGAAAAAGAAAACATAAACGAAAAGGAAATATCTAGAAAGATTTTTTTTGAATAATATTCAGCTCACTTTCCACAAGTGTGACAAGAGGCTATACTACGAACTGCGTCATTAGCTACCTTTTCCATTTGAGATAATCCTAATATAACATGCATAAATAGTGATGTTTGTGTTTGAAGCTTATATGACAATATCAAGAATTCAGGAAATCTAACTTTGATAAACGAGTTTAATTTAGTGTGTACTGCATCTAACATAAGGAAAATACATTGGGTCATCGGTTAAAGAGTTTTTTTACCTGAAAGCTATTGATTTTGCACAAGAAGTCGGTCTTAAATTACGATCTGTTGCGAGATCATTGAAAGGAAAATTGGAAATAACTAGAACTTTCCATTTTAAGAACTGAATATGAAGAAATATAAACAAACTATAATTAAAAAGTTCCAAACAATCAGCAGAATATCTTATTACATTACTAGCAGTAGTTATTGGACAGCTTATTTGGATAGGGTGGCCATACACAGTTTGACTTTTTAAAGCTTTTTGAAAATAAACAATTTTCTGGGGCAGTCTATATTAAATCTGTTTAGAAATGGAAATTTATCACAAGTACAAAAATCAGGTCGTGTACTATTAGTTAGTTGATGTTGTTTCAAAAACACTTTTATTGGTGCATAATATCTTTTTGCAATTCAGTATTTGATTATTTTCAGTCTGCTTGTCTATTCTTTATATATTAAGGCTACTCTTTTTTCTCTGAGTATAGAGGGAAAAAGATGTTTATAAAGGCGCGTTGTCCAGTTTGCGGTACGAATGTGTACCATAACATAAGGTTGCATACTCTGGAGTACCTCAACTTTGAAGGGGATAAACAGGCTTGTAGGTATATAGTTGAAAATATTGAAGTGACTGATTCTCTTACAGAAGAAGAGTTCGTTAGGAACATTTTGCAAGGCCTGCAAAGAGTTATCCATGATGGAATTGAGGTAGAAGTTCTGGCCGGGATCTTGAAGGAAAATTATGGGATTACAGAAACCTGCTGTAGTGGACTTATTGAGAGAATCCAGCTTGAGCTTGATATGTATTGTCCAGACCGAAAAAAGCTTTATTTTGCTGATCCTGAAGAGTTGGGAAGCTATTCAAAGAGAAATAACCTTTTCATTTGTATATGATACTTAACCTTAACTTTAAAATATAGTAATTTACTCAGCAGTATTAATAGAAGGTTAGTCTTATTTGTGAATCTTTTTACATAAGATTTTTATTACCTTCAGCCATTTCAGATAATTCAATAAAAATAGGATTTAATAAATTATATAGAGTTTTCAATAAAAACTCTATATAATTTTAAGTTTATTAAAATTCGTTGAGTTTATTTTGTCTTATTGCCTGTGTCGGAAACATTGGTATATCCACGACATGAGAGATCTTTATGAGAGTCTTTTTTGTTTGAGAAGTACTTTTTCAAATTTAACTCAAGAATCTGCAGGTGGTATGAGACGACGACCAGAACTGGTAACGCTACGAAGATAAGGATGACATCATGCAGGATTGGACTGCTTATAAAGTGTGTCCCTGAATTCCAGAGTGCCAGGAATGGCCTGTGGAACAAATAGATACAGTATGAAGCTGTAGCGACATATGTAAACACAGAACTCAGAACACTTGAAAATTCGTTATTGATAAATTTCATCGCAAACCTGTATTCCAGAACACAGAATATTATTACGAATAAGTTAAGAAGCACAGAATCAATAATGAATTTTAAAATAAGGTAACTCAGGCCCAATGAATTTGCCATACTTTCCAGCATCGATACCACTGTAGAAGAACCTATAGTGCCGCTACCTGCAGACTCAATAGTAAATGAAGTCTTTGGGTCCAGGAGAAGGGTTGTTCTTGAGCCTAAGACGATAACCAGTACAAGCATAACAGGGAGGGCTGCCAGCAGTATCTGGATAAAAGGTTTTTCCCTGTCAATTACCATTGATTTTTCAAATAGGCTTTCTTTACAGGTAAGAATCCCAAAAATGAATATTGGGAAAAACATAAAAAAGCGAGGCTCGATTATATTAAAAGTTCTTGAGACTAACAAACATCCGATAAATATAAGAAAAGAACAAAGTAAGATCTGTTTTGAACTTTTTGAAAGCATAATGATAAGCGGGTAAATTGCATAGAAGACAATAATTAAACCTACAAAGTATAGTGTCAGCATAGGGGACACATATCTAGGAGCAAGGAAGATTTGTAATCCCAGTATATGCATGATTATATTGTGAAAACTAAACACATTTTCGGCATTGGGAAATTCAAAACCTGAGTTTAGCTTTGGAGCAAATATAAAGAATACAAGTGTAAAAGCGGCAATGGCACCCCAGTAAAGAGGAAAGATCCTAAGGAGCCGTTTCCTGTAGAAAGACAATACGCTCTGGAACGAGTTTATTGAATGGTTGTTATAATATAACAAATATCCACTCATAAATATAAATAATCCCAGTCCCATATTTGCAACAAAAGGATCAACGGCATACAGGGCTAACTTGATGTAAGTGAAAGATAAAAAGTTACTTAAGTGAGCCGGAATAATCATCGCTATTGCTAAAGCTCTCAAAAAATCAAATGCAATTATTTTGTTTTTCATAGTCTCGATTCCTATAAATGAAACTTCATGTATATGTAAGTTAGACTTTTTAGATTCTATTTAACGGTGAGTCAACTCACAAAAATATTTATAACTTAATAACTTATCACGTTAAAAAATCATCAACTTCTTTATATATATAAGTTACACCGTTTTTTTATTCACATTTATATAATAATTATTGTAATGCTAATTTGTATGATATTTTCAACAGGAACCTGTTTTAATAATCTTCTCTTGACAACGTTTTCGCTGGAAAATATGTTGTCAAGGTACTCAAATATTACCGAAAACAGTTAATTATTGGAAAAACGATTAATTATTGGAAAAACGATTAGTTGTCTATATGTATGAGATTTGGCTTATATATCAATCATCTCAATCATTGACATATTTATATTTTATGAAATGATACATCGTTGAAAAATCTTAATATATAATCGATCTGCCAGGTGCACGTTTTTGTGTTATTGCAGTAGGTGAAATTAGGGTTTTATAGATAACTAGTCATCTATGTAAAAACAAAAAATTTTTGGTACTTTCAATTAAATTAAACCAATTTCAATAAACCGAACATTAATAAACCGGTTCTGCACAGATTAACAGTTCTAAAAATGAAAAAATTATTCTGGTGCCAATATGACCATTAACTTTATTTTTGAAATTTATACTTACAAAAAAGTTATATTTACTCCTGAAAGGTCATATTTTTAATTCTATCGTATCTCACCAGATTTCAAAGGCTTATTTTTTCCCCTTAATCTTAATCTTCTCCCATTTCTTTTCTGAATTCTATGTAGTCTCTTTCAACTTCTTCGAGTTCGTATTCCATTTTATCCCCCCGTCTTCGATTATAATAACAACAGTAACTTATTCTTATTTTTGTTAATTAACAAAAATCCATTTTTTCATATTTACTTTAGTCCCCATTTGGAAAATACTCTTAATTTATATAAAGTTTTCTGTCAACTAGAAAATCTTACTATTAACTGCCATAGGTTAACATTTTCTGATGATATTGTTCAACTGTGAGAAGGTGATAAGATGTTTTAAATGAGAGATAGGTGTTTTCTGTTTTCATGCATAAAAGTTCAAAACCTGAACTCCTTGTAGGAGTCAGAAATCTTTCAGGACTTAAGGCTTGTTCAGGATATGCAGATGCTGTCTACTTTTCCACTGATAGGCTTAGCCTGAGAGCAAAAGCAAAAGAAATTACTCTGGAGACTCTTGAAGATTTTGTCCATGAGGTAAAAATTAGAGGACTCAAGGCCTATCTGGCTGTAAATTCGACAGTATATGAGAAAAGACTCGGAGATGCATCGGATGTGATAGATGCAGCTTCGGATGCAGGAGTAGACGCAGTCATTGCCTGGGATCCGTCTATAATACTCAGGGCACGGAAAGCAGGAATTAGAGTTCACATTTCCACGCAGGCAAATATTACCAACCACGAAACTGCAAATTTCTACCGAAACCTTGGTGCTGAAAGAATTATACTTTCAAGAGAACTTTCCCTTGAAGATATACGGGAGATAAACCAGCAGACTGAAGTAGAAATCGAGACTTTTGTTCACGGCGCGATGTGCATGGCAATTTCAGGGCGTTGCCATCTGTCAGCTTACATTCTTGGAAAATCAGGAAATTGCGGAGAATGCACCCAGCCCTGCCGCTGGAAATGGGAACTCCATGGAGAAAACGGCTTTGTTGCAGCAAGTCTTGGAAAGTACCTTCTAAGT
>DUGT01000208.1:114183-116294 GCA_013331275.1 Methanosarcina sp.
CAAAAGATCTCTGTATGATAGATTATATTCCCGAACTGCTTGAATCAGGCATAGCTGCCTTTAAAGTAGAAGGGAGACTGCGTGACCCCGGATACATTAAAATGGTTTCTCGTTGCTACAGGGAGGCCATTGACGCTTGCATAGAAGGAAACTATACTCCTGAGAAAATAGAGTCCTGGAAGCACGATCTTGCTTCGGTCTATAACAGGGGCTTTTCAACTGGCTTTTACTTTGGGGCTCCAGGCCTTGAGGGCTTTTCTCCTGAAAAAGATATGAATGCCTCGAAAAAGCAACGCAGGGCTGTAGGAATTATTGATAATTATTACCCAAAACAGCAAGCTGCAGCGGTCAGGCTTCTCGAAGAAGGAATTTCGGTTGGAGACGAAATAGTAATTGAAGGAAATACAACTTATTTGAGGCAGAATGTCCGTTCCCTGATGAAAAATGGCGAAACTGTTGACCGGGCTGAAAAAGGACATACGGTTGGCCTTGCAGTTGACGAGCAAGTCCGAAAAAACGACCGCGTTTTTATAATTTAATTATAATAATAAAACAGTATCTATATATTGGATTCTTCCTATACGGGTAGCAAATCACAGGAAAAACTTAGAGGAAAAAATTTACAGGATAAAATTAATTTATCTTACTCCGGTAATACTCTCGATCCGCTGGATGCCTTTTATCGGTAATAATCCTGTCTATTAATCCTGATCAATGGATTGGGCCTTCGCCCAGGTAAGTTGTTCCCGATTAATTCCTGATCCTCTGATCAACAAATAACTCTGATTGAGATTATTCTTTATAAACAATGTTCTTTATAAGCAATGTTCTTTATAAGCAATTCTCTGATCGATAAGCAGTTCTCCTCCACAATAAAATGCAGGTAAGAACTTACTTCATTACTGAGTGAGAATAACATTTTCTGTTTATCCCGGAGCCAGTAGTAAAGGTGATACTTTGATAAGCGTTAACGAAATGGGATCATACGTCATCGAAGAGATGCTCGACTGGAGCGAAGACCTGAAAACTGAAGTACTCAAACTCAATAACGGGGCTACAGTTATTGACTGCGGAGTTAAAGCTGAGGGCGGATATGAAGCTGGAATGTACCTTGCAAGGCTCTGCCTGGCCGATCTTTCCGATCTCAAATACACTACTTTTGACCTGAATGGTCTCAAATGGCCTGCAATCCAGGTAGCTACTGACAATCCAGTAATTGCCTGTATGGCTTCGCAGTATGCAGGCTGGAGAATCTCCGTAGGTAATTACTTTGGAATGGGGTCGGGCCCTGCACGTGCGCTTGGCTTAAAGCCTAAAGAGCTCTATGAAGAAATCGGATATGAAGATGACTTCGAAGCTGCAGTCCTTGTCATGGAATCTGATAAACTCCCTGATGAGAAAGTTGTGGAATATATTGCAAAGCACTGCAGTGTAGACCCTGAAAACGTAACGATTGCTGTTGCTCCTACTGCCTCTATTGCCGGTTCTGTACAGATCTCCGCACGCGTTGTAGAGACCGGTATCCACAAACTTGAGTCCGTTGGTTTTGATATCAATTGTATTAAAAGCGGATATGGAGTTGCCCCAATTGCCCCTGTTGTCGGAAATGATGTTCAGTGCATGGGTTCGACCAATGATTGTGTGATCTACTGCGGCGAAACTAACTATACTGTCCGCTTTGATGGAGAACTGGCTGACCTTG
This sequence comes from Methanosarcina sp., assembly GCA_013331275.1. Lineage (GTDB taxonomy): Archaea > Halobacteriota > Methanosarcinia > Methanosarcinales > Methanosarcinaceae > Methanosarcina > Methanosarcina sp11020u. The sequence goes on from DUGT01000208.1 coordinate 115,886, forward strand.
AAGAATTCGTTAAGAAGGTGCCCTCCACAACCTCCCGAGACTTTGGGAAGCCTTTCTACCAGACTTTCAAAGAAGCAAACTTTGATTTCTTTAAGGTCGACGCAGGTATGTTTGCCCCAGCTAGGCTTACGGTAAACGATCTTAAGAGCACAAAAACAATTTCTAGCGGCAGGCTCTATCCGGAAATCTTACTTCAGTCCTTCGGAATCAGGCAGGTTTAAAGGAAAAACCTTTTAATTTTTATCTTTTTTAATTTTTTTTAATTTTTTAATATCGTTTTTTACTTGTTTTCATTCTCTTTATTTCTCTTTTGCTTTTTAATTTCCAAACTCTATCCTTTTCCAATCTCCAAATTTTTAATTTTGAACCTTATTGTTCCTGGTGAATATTGTGATTTTTTTCCCGATTC
>DUGT01000124.1:0-3133 GCA_013331275.1 Methanosarcina sp.
CTCTGCTATATTGATGTGGACCTCGCGACAGATATGAAATACCTGGAAAAACTGGTCAAGGCTGTGAGCACGGATGGTTATGATTTTGCTACAGGCTCAAGAATGATGCCCAATAGTGATGCAAAAAGGCCTTTTAAGCGGGAGCTTGCAAGCAGAGGATATAATTTTCTGGTGAGACTTTTTCTAAATTCAAAGCTCTGTGACCACCAGTGTGGTTTTAAGGCTTTCAGGAGAGAAGCTCTTTTTGAGCTTCTTGATGAGATCGAGAACGAACACTGGTTCTGGGATACCGAAGTACTCGTAAGAGCCCAGCATAAAGGATATAAAGTAATAGAATTTCCGGTTTACTGGAGGCATGGAGGGTCAAGTAAGGTTAATCTGGCAAAAGATGTCAAAGGAATGGGGTCTGAGATATTTCGTCTCTGGCGGGAACTTTCATCCCCAGTCGGAGTTTCAGGAAAAGGAAAAGTCTTTTTAACAGCTACTCTTGCAATTCTGATCCTTACATTTGTTGCAACCTTCCTGGGTGCGTCCGATATTCTGGAAAATATGAAGCAGGCATCCTTCAAGACTCTAATTATAGCTGTTCTGGTATACTGTGCTTCCTGGCCTTTAAGAGGAGTACGCTTTCAGCAGATCCTTAACAGACTTGGAAATCAATACGGAATTGGATTTCTTACAGGTAGCATTTTTATCAGCCAATCCGCAAATGTAATTCTTCCGGCACGGATAGGAGACCTGAGCAGGATGTATATCCTGAAAAAAAGCAAAGACCTTGACTTTACAACTAGTTTTTCCTCACTAACTGTAGAAAGAGTATTTGATATAGTTGCAATTACTTCTATAGCAGTACTTGCATCTTCAGGGGCTGCTTCCCATTTTGAACTCGCACCGTGGATGAACTCCCTGATAAAGCTGTCCGGGCTTTCAATAGTGATTTTCTTTTTAATTCTGTTTACTGTGTCTTTCCGAGGAATTACCGGTATAAAAATATTGAAAACGGAAAATGCCCAGAAAGGACTTTCTGGAAAGATAAATGGCTTTGCATCTACTTTTCTTCATCAGATAAGTATCGTTGCCGTACGTCCAAGCTCATTTCTGGCTGTGACTGCATCTTCTCTTCTTATATGGGGAACAGATATATTCACCTGTTTCTTTGTTCTTAAATCATTTCCGGCAGTCGGGGAAAGTATCTCGTCCACATATATGATATCACTGATTTTCTTGGCCGTAGCCCTTGGAAATATTGCAAAAATCTTTCCAATAACACCTGGAGCTATAGGAACATATGAAGTTGCCCTTACTGCAGTCTTCGGGATTGGGGGAATAAGCCCGGAAATAGGATTTACGGTTGCCGTGCTTGATCATATTATAAAAAATTCAATTACTTTGATAGGGGGCGGTCTTGCTCTCTCAGAACTTGGACTCAGGTGGAGAGAAGTGCTCTGTACTGAGAAGGATATTTTAAAAGGATAAAACAGGTACTCAAGATAATAAACAGAATAAACAGAGTAAACAGAATAAACAGAGTAAACAAAATATGCAGCAGAAAGAGTGAACAGGACATGGTCAGGATTTGCTGAGTAAACAAAGTAAGCAGAGTAAACAGAATAGTGAAAATCAGACCTGACGTATAAGTCAGACCTGATATATAAATCGACCCGATATATAAGTAAAAGAATTTAAGAAATAACCGAACATTAACACAAAGAATTAAAAATAATAACCACATGCTTTACTCGAACTGATAATTAAGTGGAAGAAATGTCTGAAAAAAAGATAATCAAAGTAAAGGATGCATATTGTCTTCCGGAAGATGTACTTGATGCTGTGAATGCGGCAATGAACGAGGATGTGGAAGAAATCGTTAATCTGCTAAAGGTTCTTTCAGATCCGACCCGTCTGAGGATTCTCAAAGCTCTTGAAGTCCAGAGTCTCTGTGTCTGTGTCTTTGTTAACTGCACAGACCAGCAGCATTCAGCCCTTTCGTACCATCTTAAACTATTAAAAGAAGCAGGCCTGGTAAACTCACAAAGAGAACGGAGTTTTCAGGTTTATGAACTCACAGAGTTCGGAAACCTGCTCCTGAAGCATATTGAAAAACACTTTGAAAAAGTATAAATATAAAAGTCAAGAAGGACTTATTCTCTTCGAAGTGAAGTATTCTCCCTCAAGAAATTTTTTTCTTAGAATCTTTTCTTTTAAAATTTTTTCTTTACTCCGGTCTTACCTTCTCATGACTGTTCAAAGCAAACACTTGGAGAAGATCAGATTTGTTCGTTTGATGCTACAGTAGTAAGCTTTGAGAATTTTACCCCTTTGAGGGCCATTATAGCTTCGGCAAGCTCCTTAATTTCTTCACCTTCCCCATCGAGAACAATGACTTCAAAGCAATTGTCATGATCAAGGTGTATATGCACTGATGATTTTATCAGGTGAGAGTAGTGGTGCTGAATATCTGCAAGAGCATTCGAGAGACCTCTTTTTGTATGGTCATAAATAACCGAAACGGTCCCGACACGGTAGCCCTTAATGTCACCCATCCATTCGTAATAAGAAATGTAGCTTCTAATAGCATCTCTTATGCCTTCGGAACGAGAAGAATAACCTCTTTTTTCGATAATCTCATCAAATTTACCCAAAAGGGTGTCGGGAAGGGAAACTCCTATCCTCATAAGTTCTGTTTCCATAATATCACCGGATAATCTTGGATTTGTTTACGAGTTAATACTTTAGTATATTACACGTAGCACTATATATGTTTTTTTCACATAGCCACTAATATAAAAGAGTTTCTAACAAATATTCGTTCTTTACTAATATTAATCTTTGGGAATAGCTTATGTCTAATAACCAAAAAATATATAGGCTTTTTTATTTTGGAAAAAGTAATTATTCAGTCTGAAGAAAACAATATTAATAATTATTAGTATTATTTGAAAGGCAATTTTGTCTCAAATTATTTATTCAGTTATTTATTCGGTTATTTTTCAGTTATTTTTCAGTTATAGCTGTTGATTGTACTTCATCTGAGTTCATCAATACGTGGCCAATTCTATTTGTCAAGGAGAAAACGACATCATTAAACCAACTTTCGATTAACTTGACAATATATGAAAGAAAATATAAAAGA
>DUGT01000124.1:3383-5130 GCA_013331275.1 Methanosarcina sp.
AAAAATAAAATAAAAATAGAAGAAATCTTAAACAGCTTATTTTTTAACAGGCTTTAAGAAAATTATATGTAAAATGACTCCATGCACGAGTATATTTTCCAGATAAGCGTACTTTCTCACCACTAACATTTCAACATTTTCGGATTATCTCAGCGTTTTTTGAATTTTCTCGAAACTTTTTAAGTGGGTTTACATTTTTTTAAATAGTTTTGGTTTTTTTGTGCCCCAACCTTTTCTTGTTTTTTCTTATTATCTCTATCGCCTGTCCACAAGCCTTTTAGGCCTGCCTTTTATTCTGTTAAGTTCGAGACCCATAGGGCCCGTGAAATTGAATATTATTTTGAAAGTGCCTTCCGCATAAGCCCTGGAAAGCGGAGGCTTATATTTAAGAAAAGTGCGAAGAAAGTTCTCCTTAATAAGATCCCAGTCGCACACCTCAGGACTTTCACATTCCATACTTACCCTGAGTACGGTTTCTCCCTCATCCTCTGCACCATAAAGAAAAGCCTCATATTCTCCGGTTAGGTAGTCCATGTTTTCGCGCTGAAAAATGCCTCTTTCCACATCTACACGGTTAAAAGGAGCTCCTTCTACCCACACAGTTTCAGCCTCCCGCTGGGGAGTCATAATTTTCATATGCGTCCTTCCGCAGGGACACTGTTTGCGCGTGAGCACCACAGTTGTGTCTTCGGTATCATAGTTTAAAAGAAGGTTTCCTGCTTTCGCCCCAACAGGCAGCAGTGTACTCAGGATAACCCTTCCGCATTCTCCGTCAGGTACATAATTCTCCAGATGGGGATCGTAAATATCAACGTGGACAAGGTCTTCAGGCACGTGCAGCCCTGATACCTCATCACACTCACCGCACATCGTACCTTCCGTGCTCCCATAGGTGTTATAAACGGGACAGCCCCAGATTTCTGAAAGGTAGCTCCTTGACTCTTCAGCAAAGGATTCTCCTCCCACGACAAGTTTATCTACGCCTGACTCCCGAGGGTCAACACCTTCTGCCTGTAACCTTCTGGCGAGGTTAAGTAGTTTGAATACACTGCCTACTATACCTGTAGGCCTGTAAGCTTCGATAACTCGCAGGGGAAACGTGCATTTACCCTCAGGAATAATACTCATACCAAGCTGCCTGGCCGCAAGGGTCATTGTGTTTGCCCCTACATTCATTCCATAAGAAGCACAGACAACAACCCTGTCTCCAGGACCGAAGCCCTGTGACCTGAAAATACGTGCATATTTTTCCGAATACCGTTCCCATTCTTCCCATGTAAGGAAAAAACTCTTTGGGTTTCCGCTGGTTCCGCTAGTCTCATGAACTGTGAAAACATCCTCCCATCCCACACTCCTGAACATGAATTCGTTCACTTCCGGAGGTTGGTTTTCGCGGATAGTGTTTCCCGAGATTATGGGAAGGTCCAGAAGATCCTCATGGGTTTTAATCTCAGCCGGGTCCACGCCCTGCTTTTCAAACCATTTTCTGTAAAAAGGAGAATGTTCTGCCGCATATTTTACCGTGTACCGTACTCGCTCCTCTATGAGAGCATCCAGTTCTTCTCTGGCCATGGTTTCGATTTCAGGATTGAAATAAGGTCTTGAGTTGTCCATAGAAAGCATCCCCAAATAGAATAGTAAGATCAGAAAACCTGTTATTTATTAGCTTCAAAGATGAAACCTTTTCTGGCGACCTTTAAATTATTAACCTTTTTAAATACTAAAAATAATAAGATGAGTGAAATAA
>DUGT01000124.1:5309-17034 GCA_013331275.1 Methanosarcina sp.
TGAGTAGAAATAATAAGATGAGTAGAAATGATAAGATGGGTAGATAAAATCCTGCTCTCTTTCCTTCTGCCTATTTTCTCTTCAGGCTGCATTTTTATGGATATGTTTTATGTTACTCTCTTTTAGATTTTTTATTTTTATTTTTATATTTATATTTGTAGTTATATCTGTAGTTATATTACATTTATATTAAATTTATATTACATTTATATTACATTTATATTATTATATTTTATTTATTTTCTTAAGGGTAAACATACTTTCCTTTTCATATCTTCAATTTCCCTGATAGCTACATTTACACCATAGACTGAAGACATTATATTACTGGTTACAACAGTTTCGACTTTTCCTACTGCAACCAGTCTACCTCCGGACAATGCTGCAGCTCTGTCACCTAACAAAAAAGCATGATCCGGCATATGTGTATTCATAACAATGGACATTCCAAGTGAAGCCAGTTTCTGGACAGTTTCCAGCACAAGGATCTGGTTGCCAAAATCAAGGTGAGAAGTTGGCTCGTCCAGCAAAAGCAGAGCAGGCTTCTGGACAAGAGCCCTGGCAATAAGCACCATTTGACTCTGTCCTCCACTGAGCTTAGCAACCGGTCTTTCTGTAAGATCAGAAATTCCCACCGTTGCTAGTGATTCTTTCGCAAGTTTAATATCCTCTGCACCAGGAGATGCGAACATGGAAAGATGAGGAGCACGGCCCATGACAACAAAATCCAACACAGTAAATGGAAAAACCACTTCATTTTGCTGAGGTACATAACCTATATTCCTAGCAATTCCTCTTACCCCAAGAGAAACTGTATCTTCTCCCTGAATAAAGACAGATCCGTTATCGGGTTTGAGAATTCCCGCAATACATTTGATAAGTGTAGATTTTCCTGCCCCGTTTGGGCCCAAAATGCACATGATTTCGCCTTTTTTCAGCGAAAAAGATATATTTTTAAATACTGGCCTGTTTCCATAAGAGAAAGCAAGGGACTTTACTTCCAGCATCAGTTCCATCCCATACGCCCCTTCTTGATAAGGTATGCAAACACCGGAGCTCCTACCAGCGAAGTGAGAATTCCCAGGGGAATTTCTGTAGCTACAATGGTCCTTGAAAGGTCATCCACAACCAGCATAAACGATGCTCCAATAACCATGCTCATGGGTAAGAGGCGGCTATAATTGGGACCAACAATCATTCTTGAGATATGAGGTACAACCAGTCCTACCCAACCAATGACACCACTGATACTGACTGCTGCTGAAGTTACAAGGGTCGCACAAACAATGATGATCAGCCGCATTTTTTCCACGTCCATTCCAAGAGCTTTAGCTTCCTCATCGCCAAGGGACAAAATGTTGATACGCCACCTGAAAAGAAACAATACTAGAGACCCGACAAGTATAGGCGATAATATGTAGAGCAGATCAACGTACCTGACAGTAGCAAGGCTTCCCATAAGCCAGAATACTATTGCGGGAAGTTGATCATAAGGATCTGCTACATACTTTGCCAGTGACGTAAGAGCCGTGAAAATAGAGTTCACAATAATTCCCGAAAGCACGAATACAAGAGTTCCAGTACCTTTGCTGACTTTACCCATACTTATAGCAATAAACATTGCAAGGAGTCCGAAAGCAAAAGCCATCAACTGTATTATAAGATAATTGTTCCAGAGCAATATTGCAAGGCATGCTCCGAAACCAGCCCCTGAACCTACTCCAAGGATATAAGGAGACACAAGAGGATTACGAAAGATTCCCTGGAAAGAGGCTCCAGATATGGAAAGAGCTGCACCTACCAGTAAAGCTGCAAGTATCCTTGGCAATCTTACATTAAATAGTACTGTGTGTTGAGTGGAAACCGAAGCAGGAGTGCCGAAAAAAAAGGATGAAAAAGTGCTAATGCTCTCATCCACAACTGCCGACAGTGGAGTTTGGTATCTTCCGACAAAAAGGGAGATTATGAGTAACACGAAAGGTAACAGATACACCAGAGTAGTGCGATTAAACTTGTAATCAGGCATGAGTATCCCTCATCACATGCCTGGGCCATATGCCGGAAGAGGGTCTGTGAAATGACCTGTTAGGCTTTGCTTCCTCAAAAAGCATACCGTAAAACCGTAGATAAAACTCATTTGCTTCTTTTTTCATGTCAATTGTTGAGTTTTCTGGGTTCAGTTTGTCTGCTATGTACATGAGTCCCAGTATCCAGCGAGGGTTCCCGAAATCCCAGGATGGTGGAATTTCATAGACACGCTGCTTTTTTACTGCATCTGCAGATATGCCATACTGCTGGCACAGGCCATAAAACTCATCAAGAGGACGAGAAAGAAAACCTGAGATAAAAATTGTCATGGGGTTCTGCTCATTTATAAAATAGGGAGAAACATTTACACCCGGTTTGCCTTCTTTTTGAAGCTGTTTGTTGATGCTAACTCCCCCGGAAAATGTTACAAGGTTGTTCTCCATTCTTCCGGCGTTTAGAGCAAAAAGAGGAGAGCCCATACAATAATACACCTTATGACCGCTATTTTCCGCTGCAAGAGATTTGACAAGTTCCAGACGTTCACAAATAAAAGAAATAAGTTCTTCACCTTTTTCCGGCGCATTTGCCTTCTCAGCAATAAGCCTGATAAATTCAAGATAGGAGTACGGCTGTTGTACCATATGATGTATTCGATTCAGGGTTTCAGGATTGGAGACTTTTCCCCATATTTCAATTAACCTGTTGTCGTCCAGTATTCCCAGGCATGTAAGTACTGCATGGACCATACTGAAAGCTCGACTTATCCTGTAACCGCCCATGAAACCTTCCTCATTGAAACTTTCATTCGCAGTTATCCCTTTAACCGGGGTATCCTTACCGCAATCACAAGTATAATTTGTCCAGGGTTTTAGAAGCCTGGAACCCATGGGCCCGTAAAATTCCCTTTCTCCGAGAAGGCTGCCGCATTCAGGACAGTACGTGTTTGACAATTCCGTACCTGGAGAATTGAAGAGATAGACATAGTCTATATGTTTGCGCAGAGTAGCACACAGGTTCTCAGCTTCTCCGATAGAGGGTTCAAGCTCAATTGGGGCATCCCCAAAAGGAATGAACCTCATGATCTGAACCGGAATGGTGGGAGAGATATTAGACAACGCTTTTACAACCTCTATCACATCGTCTTCATTTCCCCTTGAGTAAACGACCGAAGTTTCAATATGTACACCTATGTCAAAAAGCCTGGATATATTGCGGAAAACAGGTGTCGAGGACGGAACTCCACAGTTCATATAACTTTTATCAGAATAGCCTTTAATTCCGATATTCATGAAATCTACAAATTTTCCAAGTTCTTCCAGTGTCTCGTCTGTGAAATAGCAGTTAGTGGAGCAGCCTGCAAGTAAACCTTTTTCTTTTGCCTGCACCGCAAGGTCCCTGAAAAGATAATAGTTTGCAGCAGGCTCATTGAGTGTGGAAACTACACCCAGGCACTTCTGCTGCACTGCTTTTTCCACTACCTGAGACGGGGTAAGTGCAGGAAGGTCAAGCGATTTCCCTGAAGCTAACAGGCGAGCCACGCAGCCTGAACACTGGAAATTGCATCCAGTACTGAAAACCTGCAGGAATTTACCTGAGGGATAGTAATGAAGTAAAGGAATGGTTTCTATAGAAATAGGATATGCTCCAAGATATCCGATATCAGGATCCTGGATGATATTACTGCCAGCATAGATGTAGTTCCCGCACCTTCCCCTGCTGTATTCATCGATTTTACACCTGAATTCACACACATTGCATTTCATTTTTCAACCTTCCTTGCTTAGTATCACCCAGAACCCCGATTCATCCTGAACTACATGATAGGGGATCTCTGTCTGTTTCCCAGCTTCCTCTATAGCCTGAAGGTTTTTAGGACTGAGGCGCTCTTTTGAACTTGCATGCCAGTCAGGATCTATTTCAACCATTTTTTCAGAAACCTGTTCTCTCAACTCTTTTGTGCCAAAGCCACCTCCTACCCATGCCTGCCCACCCGGAGCAAGAACACGAGCAATCTCCTTAAAGGCCACAGGCAGGTCATTCCAGAAAAATACGGAACCTCGGCTTACTATAAGATCTGCGCAATTTTTCCTTAAAGGAAGCAGATGTACATCGGACTGCACAGGAACAACTTTACCTGAAAGGCAATGACGGAAGGCTTTGTTTCTTGAAAGCCTGCACATTTCAGTTGAAATATCAATACCATATACCTGCATATCCGTTATTTCCGCAACAGCGATTCCCAGGGATGCTATACCGCATCCCAGGTCAAGGCATATACCTTTCTCTATCCCGCTTTGCTTGATGATATGAGCTGCTATTACAGGGTAGATGGGGGCAAAGATATTCTCTGCAATATAGGGAAAGCCCGGAGATTTATCCTTCTCGTTCACGTCTTAACCTCTGCTGAAGGATTAAGTAGAGTATCCAGTTCTTTATCCGTGAGATCATAGTGGAAGAACTCAGAGTAGAATTCACGGGTCAGCTTGGGTAAATCCATATTTGCAAACCGGTCCGGATACAGCATTTTTGCGGTCCAGGCAGTTCCTATGATAAGGTGAGGGCCCTGTGGCCTGTCAATCCAGCAAAAAGGATTCTGAGGAGCAAGGTATACTCTTTTGTTTTTCACAGCATCTAGGCTTGACCAGAGAGAATCAGAGTAAACCGTCGAATAGAACTGGGGATTTGAGGTGATAATTACCTGAGGATTCCAGTTTATAACCTGCTCGATTGAGACCTGCGTCATGCCATTCCCTGGAGTAAGCTTGCAGTCGGCAACGTTGACACCTCCACATATATCAATAACTTGAGAATGTTGAGAACCCGAAGGGTCAGTCATCAGCCCCTTTGGACCTTCGGCATAGTAAACGCGTACTTTCTGGTCCTCGGGAATATCTTTTATAGTGTTATTGATCTCATTAAGGATTGAACTGCGGAAATCAATCAATTTTTGTGCCTGGTCTTCACAATTAAGAAGTTTACCCACATATTGTATAGTAGGGTCAGATTTGTTAACGAAGATAATGGAGTCATCAACAGCCACTACAGGAATGTTTCCAAAGTTTTCCTGTCTGCGCTCTATAGCTTCATGGATTTCCCCATCAGTAGTATATCCTTCAATTACGGCATCAGGATGCATGTTGATTATAGTTTCATAGTTTCCGGTCTGTGTTCCGAACCAGCCCCCTATTACAGGCAGGTTTGAGTAATTTTCAGCCATAAAAGGTTGAGTAAAGTTATTTTTAAAATTCCAGCCTGCAAGTTTGTCCGGAGCAAGCATATACACGAGAATAGCTGATGGCGGAGAAGTGGCTACAACTGAAGAGACTTCCGCCGGCACAGTTAACTGCCTGTCCAACATATCGGTTATCTGTACTGTGCTTGAGTTCTGGACAGCCTGATGTGTATTTTCTGCACATCCACAGGATGCTACAGCCAGAACCAGAATAGAGAGTAGTAGTATCGTACCTATTTTTCCACGCATAGTAATACCTGACAGACTTCTATAGGTTAGTTGTTATGTTTGCATGAACATAATGGTATAAATATATATTCTTACAGGAAGAAACTGGAAAAACGCTTTTGAACACGCTTTCTAGAAAATTTATTCGTTTTCGTAGTTGACTGATTGTTTTCACGGCACATTCACAGTAACCGGTAACCTATTTCCCATTACATAGTATATATAGTTTTGCTTTCAGGAATTTATAGGTTCTTCAGCCTATTTTTTGCAATAAATAAGGTAAAATAAGGGTATATTCACAAAACCTCTTGTTGTCGATTTTAAATTTAGCACTAGCTTATTGGGTTTAGGTGAATGAGGTAAAAATAGCAAGATACAGTACTTAGATACAAAAAATGATAGCTTCAAATTTTACCAATTATGCTAAATTCCAAATAATAAGTATTTGAGATTAGTTAGAAAACGCCAGCGGAAGAAATAAAAATTCCAAAAAAATACTGTGGAACTCAGGATGCAGATAAACATTATTAAAATTACAGTTATGTTTATATTACATAACCAATATTGCTGTAAGACTTTAAACTAAAACAAAAACAACTATTAGGATATCACTAAACTCCTTATAAAACATAAAAAGAAATTGAGAATTACTTTACTATTTCATTTCGCTTATACACGAATAACATTTGGAACAGCAGGACTTTTCGGATAGGTTCTAAATGAACTGTAGAAATTCGTAAGTTATATATAATAAATCGCATATGAGTAATTTGATGGTAAATAGAGTTAAACGTAGAGTATCGTGCCTTCCAAAAGCTACATATTATAAACCCAGGAAGGTTTCTCTCTGCGATCTCGAAATTATTAACTTATCCATAGGAGAACTTGAAGCTATCCGCCTTTGCGATCTCGTTCATATTGACCAAAACGAGGCCGCGGATATGATGGGTATCTCCAGAAAAACTTTCTGGAATGATCTGCAAAAGGCCCGACAGAAAGTGACTGAAGCCCTTGTCAATGGTAAAGCAATAGAGATCTCCGGAGAGTACATAAATAATGGAGAGTGCAAAGTTGAATTTCTCTGTAGCGGGTGTGAGTATAGATGGGAATTAAAGTGTGATACTGAGCGCCCAGCTAGCTGTCCGAAGTGCGGTTCCGAAATCGTATATCCAATTGACGGCAACGAAAGAGAATAAAAATCATTGAGAACGAATACTGCTGCCCCAGAAACAAGGTAAAGGCAGCAGCGGTAAATGTTAAAGCAGGAAGTGTGAAAAGTGACAAAAATTGCTATACCATCAATGAATGAAAGTGGACTGGAATCTGACGTTTGTTTTCATTATGGCTCATGCGAATACTTTACCATCGTGGATGTAAGCGATAAAAATATTAAGAGTGTTAAAACAATAAGTAATCTGTCTCCTGAGATCGAGCACAATTGCGCTGCTCCATTAAAAATATTAGAATCACATAATGTCAATGCCGTGCTCGTTGCGGGTATCGGCGGGAGACCACTGATGTCACTGACAGAAAAGAATATCAAAGTATTTGCAGGAATAACGGGTAAGGTTTCTAACGCAGTTGATGATTATAATAATGGGTTACTGCAAGAACTATCTATGAACGGCACCTGTAATTGCTCTCATCACTAAATGAATTAATTAGCAATGGTTGGATCGGAACATCTGAAAGAGGTGAAACTGTAAGCCGACTAAAAACTAATTACTTAATAGACCTTATTCTGACAACTCTATTTTTTGCTGTTGCAGGTACAGGTTTAGTTATGTACTTTTTAATACCTTCAGGAATTCCAAGAGGACGTTATGTAGTATATATGGGATTAACGAAAGCTAACTGGATTTGGATACACAGCAGAGCAGGAATCTCGATAGTTTTTCTTATAGTTGCCCATCTTATCCTGCATAGTCAATGGATAATACGTACTACAAAGAGCTTTTGCAGAAAAGAAAACAAAAACACTATTTGTGAGAGAAATACAGTAACTGACAAAGTCCGATAAGAAAATTTTTCAAAAATTATCTGAAAATCGGAGTTGAAAATATGGATGTAAAAGAGATAAATAAATATGGGCAAGAACTTGTAGACTGCCTGAAACTGACTACCTCTCCTGTTGCAGTAAAATTAATTCCTAAAGGAGGAGAAGTTCCGGAGGGAATGAAGAAAGTAGATGAGGCTATGAGGCATTGTCAATTAGTTGACAGAGTTAGACGAACAGGTGAGGAGTTTTATACCCTTGGTGAAGACCAGATGTGCAAAGGTGGGGCCGGCGCAATGGGTCTTGGCGAGATGCCTCCAAAGGTCGCAAGTGGAGAATTTTATTTTAATAAACTAAAACAGTTCAGCACCCAGGGCGCTGCAAGGCGTACCCTTGAAAGAGTCACCAAGCTTGCCCCAAATTCAACAGAAGCTATCCTGTACTCTCCCCTGGAAAAAGCCACGTTTACTCCGGATGTTGTTGTAGCTATCTGTACCCCCAAACAGGTTATGTTACTTACACAGGCGATAATGTATAAAATGGGTGGCAGAATCGAGGCGAGTTTTGCAGGAAAGCAGAGCTTATGCTCGGATGCGGTTGTGCAAGCATATAAAGAAGGCAAAGTAGGAGTCACAGTCGGTTGCAGCGGCAGCAGGACATATACCAAAATCGCAGATGAAGAAATGATTATGGGGATTCCTATCGAACTTCTGGCTGATGTGGCTGCCGGCCTCAAGGCAATTTGCCCGAAGTAACTTTCAAAAAGGATATTTTTCAGCTTGTAGAGTTCCTCCGAAATAACGAACTCCACTAACTTGAGAATAACCTGATGTACTTGCTTGTTCGTTTCATCATCTTGAAGTTGGATAGGTTTTATAGAAAATCTATCTCTCCTTCAAAAAAAGAATTACTTCAAAAAAAGAATTACTTTAGATACAGTTTTTTTATAAAGTTTTGTTTTACTAATATATGAAAAGGTTATCAAAAAATACTTTTTGTAAATATTGAGTTACTAAAAATTAAAAGTTTAATCTTCATCCTGAAAGTGATAGAATAAGTAAATTATGTAAGTCTTTTTAAGTTATTTACTTTCAAAAGGTACAAGGTACACACCATCTGCTCTTTTTTGCCCTTTTACCAGCTCACAATGCCTCAGGAGAGCAAACTGGTTCTCGGTTTCAAGAGTGGATATTTGAAACTTTTTTGCAATTTCTTCTTTTTTTACCCCACCACTAGAGACGATAAATTCATAGATGGCTTTTTGCAGTTCAGTTAAGCCTTCCGTACCTTCAAGCCCGGCTTCTTTCCTGAAGAGTTTCTTGGAATAAGCTGCCCAGGGATCACAGGCCTGAATCTTATGGTGAGCTTCTATAAAACAATCTTCACAGAAAACCTTGCCTTCCTCTTCTATGCAATCTTCTTTTTCCAGTTCACACCCACAAATGTGGCATTTGACAGGACTAGTTATCTCGTCGGTCAATCTTTCACCTCAGTTCTTCAAACGTTCAATTCATCCAGAATTTTAAGGACTACCACAGATCCATATGCTACTGCAGGCCCACCAGCCATTACTATGGCAGTACTGACAGCCTCCATAATTTCCTCACGAGTTGCTCCCAAACGTACAGCTTCAGGAACATGCTTCCATAAACAGTATTCGCAACGCAGAGATACTGCGATCGCAACCATCATGAGTTCTTTCGTTCTGGCACTTAATGCCCCATCCTTAACAACTTCAGAATGGAGACCAGAGAGCGCATTCATTACTCCGGGAAGTTGGCCGGCCATAACTGTTAGCTTTTCGTCCATGTCGATTTTTTCTGTCATGTTTTCACTTCCTGAACGAATATTTTCTGTCAGGTTCTCACATTTCAAACAAATATATTTTGAGAATAAGTTAAGAATCAAAAGGTACAATACATATTTCGTCTCCTATCTGCCGCCATTTCACAAGCTCACAGTGCCTTAATATTGCAAGCTGGTTCCTTGTTTCCTGGGGTGTAAGCCCAAAAAGTTTGGAGATTTTTTCAGACGTAACCACTCCTTCCGTCTGTATAAATTCACAAAGCTCTTTTTGAATGTCTGTTAGACCTTCTGTACCTTCCAGACCATGCCTTTTTCGAAAGAGTTTTTTAGAACGTACAGCCATAGGATCCGCAAACTTGATTCTCTGGTGCTCTTCCAGATAGCAGTCCTCACATATTGCCCTCCCGTTTTCTACAATATACTCATTTTCAGGAACTTCCTTCCCGCACACAGGACATACTATAAAGTAGGAAATACTTTGATCGAGTTCCCGGTTGCCAGATTTATTCGTTTTTACCAGGCCGTGAAATTCCAGATAACTAATGATTTCATATACTGTCGATCTGGATAATCCATATCTTGCTTTTGCCTTTTTTATAACATCTCGAACATGGAATCCGCAGTCTATATGGGCTTCTTTTATGCATTCAATTATCCAGATTTCTTCTTCATCAAGTACAAGTTTCATCGAGTTCTCCCGTCAGACAACAAAAAACGGGGTTTTGGACTTTTCATGAGGTTTTAGATTTCCCCTTATTACTATGGCGAATTTTTGAATTGTGTTTTTCCAATTAATCTGTTTCTCTATAATAACGGAAGTAATAATATATTAATTTATCGATATTTATATATAGTATATTTTCCCTTAAAAGATAAGAAAATTAAATATAGGAAATCATAGACATGGAATTCTTGTTTTTAATATGTTTTATTTCCTAATCCTGGCTTCCAAAATTTAAGTAAATGATATGACACTGAATGCCGTGTGTAAATTATGTTTAAATTATTAAGGCTTATAATACAGATTTTAATGTAATCAAAGCATATGAATCAAAACTTAATCCTGCTTACATAGCTCAAAGGCGAAATGTATGAGGCTTTAGTGTTTGGAAAATCCCTGATAATAAAATGCAGCGCTCTTTGTGAAGATGATAGAAGTTATTTTCTCCAAATACAGTAGGTCTGTTTCTCTAGTAGAATAAGGGACATTAATAGATCAGGCATGCAAAAAAAAACTTCACAAATGTGATGTACTTGGATATAAAGAACACAAGAAAGATATTGAAAATTACTACCTTTTCAAATACCTTAAACTTCGTTTTAAACGAATATATAACGCAAGTAGAAAGATTCTTAATTCTATAATATTTTAAATTTGGATACAAAGTGTTATAAAGCTTTAAATTCGGCTTCGGATTTTTATTTAATAACATAAAAATAAGTATGTTTATATGTTAAAATTTCCCAGTGGGCTTCGATTACAAGTAACATGTAACCAAATCCCACCTAATAAGACAAAAGATGTAAAGACAATTGGATAAATCAGTTTGCTTCTCATATTAAGTCTTTTAGAGTGGGTATTTAAAATCGAATTTAATCTAGAA
The DNA here is from genome assembly GCA_013331275.1 of Methanosarcina sp. GTDB lineage: Archaea > Halobacteriota > Methanosarcinia > Methanosarcinales > Methanosarcinaceae > Methanosarcina > Methanosarcina sp11020u. The sequence continues at coordinate 16,204 of DUGT01000124.1, forward strand.
TAAATAAGGAGAATAAAAAATGCGAAAAACTATGTTAAAGACATTATGTGTTTTCACGTTAGTCTTTTTTGTCCTGTCAATGACAGGAGCAGCCGCATGCAGTAGTAGTTGTAAAACAAAAACTGATGCGATAAACGATTCATATAGTATTGGCCTAAAAAAATGTCCAAAGACTACTTACTGCTTTGGTACCGTGCTGAAAAATGACAAAGGGTGCAACCTTAAAGTTACAGCAGGAACTATCAAGACTGCATTGGGCGGTACAGTTACAATGAAGAGTAACGGCACATTCTGTTACAAAGCACCAGCGAAATGCTGCTCTGGGAAATGTTCTTGCAAGGATAGTTTCAAATACTGTGTAACAGGTAAGAATGGAAAAGACTGTGCAACTGTTACTATGAACCTCAAGTGCTCCACTTGCTGAAAGTACCCAAAAGTACTTGCTTCAGTAGGAATACTTTTGCAACCAAGCACATTAAAGGGAAAAGGAAGTATTAATCTTCCGGGATAAAATCCCAAACCCCTTTTAATGCTTAACTTAATGATTTTACTTGAATTATAATTTAGAGGTCAGGAATTACCTGTTCAATTAACCTGCGTTTACGGTTCTTTACAATTTATTTTAAATTATGCATAAAACAAGTTGATCCGAATTCCTCCGATTCCTCCAAAAGAAAATTAAATTGAAAGCAATACTACTTATCAAGAATGATTTAGTAGAATTTAACAAAATATTATAAAATAGAGCTATATTTTCAATTCTATGATTTCAATATTAAGAAACTTCCCTTTACAGAGAATCAATGAAATAGATAACAATCAATAAAAATT
>DUGT01000124.1:17235-45621 GCA_013331275.1 Methanosarcina sp.
TTATCGACTGTAAAAAACTAACTTTTCAAAAAGGTAAAGGAATGTAAGTCAATATAAAAACTAGAGTTTTCCTGAACCTATTCAAACCCTGCAATTACATCTTCTTTCTTTAAGGAGCCTGACCTGTTCTTCATAAGAGTCCACAAACTCGTCCTGAATGGTTTTTCCTGTCGCAAGGGCAGGATCGAGAGGAGTGTGGTGTTTGTAACCTCGTTTTGTCATTTCCTCTACCAAGGCTTCATGCCTCAGGTAAAGAGCTTTAAGCTTTCCTCTCCAGCGCATTGTTTCCGGATGGTGAGCATAGGCTTTTTTATTGTTCGTGATTATAGACCAGAGAGCATGTAACTCACGGTGTTCCCCTAAAAGATGCTGCCTGCACATTTTCTCAGGAGATATGTCCCAGATTCTCATAAGATGAATTTCTAGCACATCCAAGAAATGATTTTCGGAGATAAAAAGAGTTCACTTAACACGAAAATTAAGACCGATGTTCTGTGTCTGATTCTTAATTCTTATACATATTTACACACTTCACGAGAAGATATAGCCCATGAAACGTGGGACGCTCTGGTTTTCGGGAATTATTTTACTGGTCGTTACATACTTTTTATCCGCTCCTGCGCTTGCCCACGTGCCAATTTTCGGAGGGGAAGGCAAAAGTATTGAAACAGCAATCCAGATTGAAGATCCTTCGAAATCAAGAGTATTTTACGGGGAATTAGGTTCCGGAGATTTTAGGTATTATGGTTTTAATGTGAAAAAAGGAGAGAGAATTGTACTCGGGCTTACTATTCCTGTTGAAGATGGAAACAAGGGTTTTACTCCGCACCTGATTCTTATAGGACCTGGACTTAAGGATGAAGGAAAAGTACCCGATAAACTGGAAGTGCCTGAAGGATATAGTGCAAAAATGCTTTCCTACAACCTGCCTGAGAGCCCCGTATATGAAGGATTTACCCCAAGCGCCTTTTACTCACCTGTTAAGCTCGATATCAAAGCTCCGGAAAGCGGAATGTATTATGCTGTAGTAGGAGCGGCACAGGAAACAGATTTGAGAGAAGAAAATGTGATATATGAAAAAGGTTTACAGGAAAGGGAAATTCCAAGGGAAGGAAATTACGGGCTAATTCTGGGGTACAAAGAGACTTTTACCTTGAAAGAATGGTTATCCATACCTCTGAGTCAGATAAAGATATATCGTTGGGAAGGTCAAAGCCTGTTTTTGATCTTTACCCCACTTGCACTAACCCTTGCAGCCGGGCTTCTAGCAATTTTCATAAAAAGGGAAACTGTAGCAGAGTACAGTCCTGCACGCGTCTCAGGAATGCTTGCAGGCCTTTTTTTTCTGGGTACAGGAGTAACATATATTTTTCAGATGCTGATTTCGTTGAGTAAAAGTTCATATTCTTCAGAAATTGGCATTACTCTCATTTTAATTTTGATAAGTATAGGACTTGGAATTATCGCAATGGCTTTAACCCTCAGAAATGAAAATTATGGTAAAACATCAGCAAGAAAACGACTTTACTTCTTTGGTTTGGGAATACTTGGGCTTTTATTCTGGGCAGGATGGTTTATAGGTCCTTTTCTGGCATTTGAAGCAGGACTGTTGCCCTGGAAGCTAAAAAGATAAAGCTTAAAGCCAAAAATAAGAAAATATTACAGAAATTTCAGAGAAAATATCAGAGAAAATATTTAGAGAAATATCAGAGAAAATATTTAGAGAAATATCAGAGAAAATGTTTAGAGAAATATCAGAGAAAATATTAGATATAGATAAAAAGTGTCTTGAAGACCTGAGAGGAAAATGGGTAATCACCTATTTTATCCTAGAAATATCACGCCAGGTCACAGTCTTGGCACAGCCTTGAGGCAAAGAATTGAAGACAAAGTAGAGACAGAAAAAGTAATATAAAAAAACAAAAACTAAAGAAATAAGAATAAAATTTTAAAATTTTATTTTAAATAAAATTGTTAAAAGGAACAAACAGTAATATTATCAAAAAGAAACAAAGTAACCTTATCTAATTTGATATCCAGCCTTCTGAAAAAACTATGGCTGGTTAGTCCCTTTTACAGTATTAACACTGCTAAAACACTGCTAAGGAAGCTTTTTAAGTTTTTATTAGTGGTGTGTCGGAACCTCACGAGTGTGATACGTATCGGCTCTTGTAGCGAAATAAATCGTATAAAGCGCTGCAAGCCCAACAATTATGTACACAATTCTCGAGAGTGTACTTCCTACCCCGAAGATAGCATCCACAAGGTTATAGTCGAAAAGCCCTACAAGCCCCCAGTTTAATCCACCTATTATAACAAGTATAAGTGCAATTAAATCTACTGGATTTCTTACTGCCATAGATATCACTCCATTTTTATTTTATTGTTTTATATTTTATAATAGGAAGAAATATAATAACCCCGATATTAAATTGGATGTACTTGTATTTATATATGACTGTTATAAAAACTAGAGAGGACTTCGATAAACATCTAATATCAAAAAGTTACTCATATACCGTTTATAGCAACCTATAGCAACCAGCCATAAACTGGAATTTATCGAATTCTCTAGAACCTTTTAGAGAAAAAAAATAGAAAACTAGAAATTAAATATCACTATAGCCATGTCCTCGAGTTCAGGTTAAATAACCTATTCCCTTACAAAAGCTCACTGGTGAGTATCAGAACGTACCAAATAGCCCAAACACTAAATATATAGAGATTACGTAAAAAATTAAATTTATAAATACTTTACCGGCTTTATAGTCAGAAATAGCTTGATACTCATTTTCATATAGCTCAACGTACAACCTGTACTTTATTGATTTTCGATTCCAATTATCAATGAACACACAAAATGATCCTACTAACATAATAAAAAAGCTAGACTTTGTTGCTAAATTGACAACAGTCGGATAACTTTTTATTATTAAAAAAGTAAGTATTATGCCGTCAAGACCTACGAAATATTTATAATAATTGTCTAGAGAAAAGTAGTGCTGATTCATGTTTTTACACCGTATAAACTCCTATAATAAAAATAAAAACATCTAGATAAATATTAACTTAATGCTCCAATGCGAATTATGTTTACCTGCTGATTGGTAAGTTTGAAGGCCAGTCTATCTAAAGAACTAGATCCGTTTTAAGCTCAAACTCTAGAAGCAGGAGGAACACCTAAATCATCGGGGGAAAACATAAATCTAAGTTTCAATAAATTTGCATACATATCGACGAAAGTTAAAATTTTGACTGCAAAGTAAAACAAAAATTTGTACAAATTTTTTGGATAAAATTGGGAATTTTTACAGAGTAGAATATTTTGCAATATATGATTTAATATCGAACTTTCTTTTACTACCCTCATAACTCATGTATCTGATTCTTCCAAAAGTTTCTCTTTCCTTCCAGGGACGGTCATGTACCCCTCCGATACTCCAGGCGATTCCGACATATCCATTCGGGTCTCGTCCATCCAGTTCGTATTTATCATTCAGATAGATTGCAGTCTCGAGGGCCTTTTCTGGAGATTCGCTCCACTCGAGAATCTTTTTTGCCCAGTACATCCGCATATAGCTGTGCATTTTTCCTCTTCTTAGGAGTTCTATCTGGCTGGCGTTCCAGAGGGGATCATATGTCCTTCCTGCTTCTAATTCTTCCAGTGTAAAAATATGACTTCTTTGATCATGCCTGTGAGAGTTAAGGGTTTTCTTTGCCCATTCAGGAAAACCATCAAAACTATCATAAGAAGGATTATAGTAGCAGAAATTATCGGCAAGCTCTTTACGCACAAGGAGCTCATCGAGAAATACTCTTTTCGATTCCAAGTCAGCTTTTGTTTTTTCTACTTTGAGAGCTACCCTTTGAGCTGAGATCTGTCCAAAGTGTAGATAAGGAGAGAGGTTGGATAAGGCATCTTTAGTTGGGTCATTTCGCAGGATAGAGTAAGAGTCAAGCTTATTAGTGAGAAATTCATTCACAACTTTTCGTGCAGCTGTTTTTCCAGCTTCGAAAGGTACAAGATCAGATAAGAAACCTGCTTTTTCTTCAAGAAATTCCCCCGGAAAAAGAGATCCAGGTTCATTTTTTTGAAATTCTGAAAACGTTTCTGATTTTTCGGAGTTTGCAGCAATTTCAGGAAATTCGGAATTTCCTTCAAGCTCAGGATACTCCGTAAGGAATTCAGGAAGGAGCTTTAAGAACTTCGGACGAAAAGTATGGGCAGCGTATTCCTGCTTATTAGAAGCTTCCCAGCAGGGAACGACATTATGGGCATCAACCTCAAAGAAGGGTACATTAACGCCTGATGCAACTTTTTCTGTCCACACCCTCTTAATCCTAAGTGGACTAAAATCAGTAACAAGAGTTCCAATCTCATATCTCTTAACAAAATCCGGAATTTCTTCTTCAGGGTCTCCTCGAAGGAAAAAGAATGGAATTTTATTCCTTGCAAGAGTAGCTTCAACTTCCTGCAGCCCCTTGAGCATAAACTCATATTGTCTTCTTATAGCTCCCAGAAATTTATCTACCAGACAAAAAACAACAAAAACAGGCACATCGGCTTCCAACGCTATTTTTTGGGCAAATAGAAGAGCCCAGTTGTCCTCAACCCTCTGGTCACGGCTCATCCAGTAAGCAACAGGTCCTTTGCCTGGTTTTCCGGATAGAATGGTCCGAATACGTTCAGGGTTCATTACTATTTTTTGGGATCCGGAATATATAGAGCTAACATAAGGATAATAAAAAGAAAGATAATTTTAAACAAAGATCCCAAATCAATTTAAGCAGGAGTTTTAGGAAGACTTTAGTGATAATTAAAACTTTAAAAATTTTTAAAACTCAAAAACCTGCCCATCATATCCAAGAGGCAAAAATAATGCTTCGATATGGTGAGGACGAAATAGATGACTGAGATGAGTCAAAGCTACTTCTTTTGCATTGAGCTGCTCTGCAAGTGCCATAGCCTCTTCTGAATTCATGTGTTTTTTGATATGGATATTAGGAGGTACTATAGCATCGGCGATAAGAAGATCAGGATTTTTCATAAGCTCCAGGCTAGCTTCAGGAATTTCTGAGTTTGTATCGCCTGTAATTACTACTTTTTTATTGCCTTCCCGAATTACAACCCCTGCCGGAACTTCTACAGGAGGGTGGTTGACCTTAAAAAGAGTAAACTGCAGCCCGATTAGCTCGAAAGGCTCATAGAGCTTCACATAATGATACCTGGGTTTCAGGAAGGAGACGTACCGGTTTATGTATTCAAGGGTTTCCCGAACCCCATAGACATCAACCTTATTTTGAACCCTGTAGAACTCTCCAAATCCGGAGTAGTGGTCGTAATGTCCGTGCGTCCAGATCACTCCGTCTATACAGGACAGATTTTGTTTGAGAAATTGCTGCCTTAAATCAGGGCTGGTGTCAATGAGGATCTTACCTTTGTCGGACTCTACAAGGATAGAAAAACGAAGACGCTGGCTTTTTCCACCATTTCGGGCGTCTTCGCAGGCAGGACAATTGCATCCGATCTTAGGAGTTCCGACAGCATCGCCGGTCCCAAGCAGTGTTAGCCTCATCTTACTTCTTCCTTTCGTACTCTTCGGATTTGAGGCCAGCCCTCTCATTGAAAGAGTCTACGGCGTCCAGCAGGTCCTGCTGAGTAAGTATTTTACGCTCTTCAAGAAGAGCACTCAGAACAGCTTCCCTTATAACTACGCGCAAATCCGAGCCTGAATACCCATCTGTCAATTCTGCAATTACCCCTGTATCATAATCCCCTTCAATATGTCGAGTTACGATATTCAAAATATCTTTACGCATTTCAAGGTCAGGGAGAGGGAAATGAACAATCTCGTCAAAGCGCCTCCAGGCTGCACTATCAAGCATGCGGGGATGGTTGGTCGCGGCAATAAGAAGAACTCCATGATCCACAAGGCTGATTTCGTCTATGGCCTTAAGTAGAGTATTTACTGCCCGCTTGATGGCAGCATTCTCGTCAGAAGTCCTTGCTTTTGCTACGAAATCCAGTTCATCTATGAAAAGAATGCAGGGATTTAGCTTCTTTGCGAGCAAAAAGACTCTGTCAATGTTCTTTGCAGTCTCACCAAGATACTGATCTGTTATCATGGAGAGTTTGACCTCAACAAACGGGATTGAGAGCCGTTCTGAAAGTGCACGGGCAACGGAGGTCTTTCCGGTTCCGGGAGGGCCGACAAACAGAAGTTTTCCGATATCATGAAGACCGATTTCCCGCAGGTATTCTCTATGCTCGATAGCTTTCGTGATCTTTTCAACTTCGTTCTTTTGTTCCCCGGTGAGCACAAGGTCTTTGACTTTTTGCTTTACATCCTCAGGGGCAATAATGACCACGAGTTTCAGCATATCTTCGCCTTTGTCCTCTTTTCGGATTTCAGTTACAAGGGACTCTATCCACTCCCTGTCGACTTCCTTGGGCCTTATTTTCGCCTTTGCAAGTGCATAGTTTGCAGCCTCGTCCTGTCTTATTTCTCCAAAGTAATAAGCCAGAACAGGATTATTTTCAATCCGTTCCTGGGAACCTTCCTGCTTTTCAAACCATTCCGCAGCAAGTTCGAAAGCGCTCAGACGAAGTTCAAAGTGAGACTTGTCAGTGTTTATGAAGGGGACGTTCCTTACGATTTTTTCAATATCCTTAATCCCGTACAGTTTTTCAATTCGGATAAACGTAGCTGTGATGGGTTTGGGAACTGTTTTTTCTGTGCTGTTCCAGTAATTTTTCCGAATGTTCTTTGGAAGATCATTTACATCCAGCTCTGAATAGCGATTATAGATCTCTGCGGTTAGCAGTAGTTCTACGATATCTAATATAGCGCCTGACATGTTTTTACCTGTTGCGTGCTTGGATTAGTCCACTATCAAGTGTTGGGCACTCAAATGCGGTAAGTTCTTAAATCCTTCTTTAATTTGTTAAACCTAGTAATTGGTTTTCTTTAGTGATAAAATTTACGAAGCAGTCGGCAGTAAAAAGAAAAACCGACTGGAGATGATAACTTTATCTAGCAGAACACGTTATCATCTACTCTATCTCTTTTGGGAGTCAAAGCATATTTCCGGAAAAAGCATCTGCTGTCTCCAGAAAAGTGTCTCACTTTCAGAGAGTGATTGTGAATTCTGGAAATAACCGAATTATCCCCATGAGATGTACTCGTGTACTAGAGAGGATCCGACCTATATAGCTTATTTCTGGAATGCCACGGCATTATCAAAACTTCTGCATTATCAGAACTAGTATATTAAAACTATCATTCCTAAGATCTCTCTATCTAAGGAAATCCAGAATTATCCCTAGAGAGGAACATTGTATGACAAGAAAAAAGCTCTATTCAGGGAAAGCAAAAACTATCTATGAGACGGACGATCCCGACACCCTTATTAGCGAATTCCGAAACAGTCTGACTGCGTTCAACGGAGAAAAGAAAGGGGAAATGGAAAAAAAAGGGTATTACAATGCCCAAATCTCAAAAAAACTCTTTGAGATGCTCGAAGCCGAGGGAATAAAGACTCACTTTATCGAAATGCTTTCTGACATTGATATGCTTGTGAAGAAAGTCGAGATTATAAAAATCGAGGTCATTGTCAGGAACATTGCCGCAGGTTCGATTACAAAAAGATATCCCATAAAAGAAGGCACGAACTTCAAGTTCCCTGTACTTGTTTTTGACTTCAAAAACGATGAATATGGAGACCCAATGCTGAATGATGACATTGCTCTTGCTCTTGGGCTGGCAACACCGGAAGAACTTGCCACACTCCGGAAACTGGCCCTGAGAATCAATAGCCTGCTTGTGCCCTACCTGGACAAAAAAGGTATCTTGCTTCCGGATTTCAAGCTAGAATTTGGAAGGAGGAATGGGGAAATCATCCTTGCAGACGAGATTTCCTGTGATACCTGCAGGTTCTGGGACAAAAAAACCGGACAGTCTATGGATAAGGACGTCTTCAGGTTTGACAAAGGCGACATTTCCAAGGCTTACGAAGATGTTGCACGTCGCATAGTACCTGAAATATTTGAATAAACATACAAAAAGGCCAGGAAACTTAAACAAGCCGGATAAAAGGCTTTAAAGTTTTCCTACCTGTTTATTTTTGTTTTAAATACCAGGTCAGTGATTTAATCCTTATTTACGCTACTTCTGTTGTTACACAATTCTCGGTTAGCACTGTTTCTGCTGTTACGTAATTTTTGTTATTACACTGCCTTTATTTTTACATTGGTTCTGCTTTGACACTTACTTTTACTTTTAACATATTATTTTAAAAAAAGAAGTCCAGAGTCGTTTGAAAGCGAAAATCCGAAAGCATCTTTGCCTGCTGCACCCATTCGGCTTTTGGTGTGCTTATCCTGCCCGCTAGATCTGAAACTGCAGCTTCAAGAGAATCGAATTTTTTTGGGAGGTTCTGAAGAGCTTTTCTCATACCTTCCCTGACGACCCAGACTCCGAGAGGGGCCCAGTAGTCCGGAGTGATCTCCCGGAGTACGAAGACCGAAGCTTGCCTTTTGATTTCTGTCAGATATTCAAGTACAGGCAACCTTGAGGCATAATAACCTCCAGCCAGAGGAGAATAACCTTTTTTTCCATCATAACCTTCACTGTCTTCTCCAATCCAGCTTGATTCTCCAGACCAGACTGCTTTTGGGAGCCAGATTTCCATAAGTTCGAAGGCATAAGCCCGTGGAAGGATAAGGACTTCAAAATGGTTACCAAAATGAGTCCCGCTAAAAAGCTGAATCTCCGAGATCCAGGGAAAATCCTTTATGCAGCCTGCAAGTTCCTTTCCGGCCATATCATCCACAGCTGTAATTGACCAGCGTGTTGGCACTATTTTTCGTTCTTTTCCAAGAAGGCCAATTGAGAACAGGCGAGTAATATGTTCAGCAGGAATATCCCCTTTATAGAGTTCAAGCACCGCGTCTTTTGCCAGGGCATCAGTGTCGTAGACAAGGTAATCGACTTTTTTCGGAACGTTCGGATTTTCTGCAAGCTCAAAGTTTTTGACAAGCCCTGATGGGCCCATAGGCGTCAGTACGGCATCGAATTTGAGTTCCTGTTTAGGGGCTTTAAAAAACCAGGCTTCTGTATCCACCGGTTTTCTGGAGAGGGCAAGTTCCTGAGCCTTTACAAGGAGAGGGTTTTCTTTGCTGCGGGCATCTTTTACACGAAAGTTTGTATTTGCCCTGACCATACGGGAACGCATGGAGATAATGTCTTCAATCTGCATATTTGCCCAGGCTGAGGGGTCTTCAAAAAGCGAGGCTTCGCTTTCTTTTGCCAGAGGAGGAATGAGCGGGCCTGCCGAGACCCTGGGATAACCATAGCTTCCGACAAAAATAGCTGGGGGAGATGCTCCAAAAACCGAGTCTCCTGAGATTGCAGGAACAATCGACTGTAAGGACTTGAATTTTTCAAGAATCGGACAACGGGGGCGTCCACAAAGCCCTTTTCCTTTGCATTTAATACACAGCGTTCCATTCACTCTGAATCCGTATCCTCGCAGATAATGCAGGCTTTAGCTTCTGGAGCGTTCCTGTATAGCCAGCCGGATTTCTGAACAAACCTGCAAACATTGCACATGCCTTTTACCTTTTCCTGAGAGGATAAGTCTTTATTTACAAGCACTGATGCAAATTTCCGAATTTCGTATTGAGTCTCCTCGGAAAAATCAACTTCAGCCCCACGTTTTTCACTCACGTACTGGGATACCGCAGCCCTTGAAAGTTCCAGGATGTCCGCTACATCCTGCTGCGTGCACCCATGATCAATGATCATTGTTCTGGAAAGTTCTGCCCTAATTGCAGGCAAGACTTTCTGTACCATAATTTCACATGCTGTTTTCATGGGAGACCAACACCGCATAAACCAGCTAAATTTACGAAAGATTCTCTTAACCAATTCATATTTATAGATTTCTTAATCAATTATGTATCTTTATACTTTTGTTTTTGAGTAGAAATATCTCGTAATTTACCTGAAATGTATGCTACTAAAATATCGACAAAAATATATGCAATTCCAGACCTGAAAATGTTATTGCTACTTCTCAGATCCGGTTTATTCCTGAGGCTCGTCAGGGTTTAGTTTTTAATCTGTTCAGCAGAGAACCCCTTTTCCATGAGGACTTCTTTCATGCGGGTCAGGTGATTGCCCTGAAGTTCCACAGTATTTCCTTTTACCGTACCGCCGCATGCGAACTTTGATTTAAGATAAGTGGACAGTTCGTGAAGATCTATTTCACTTGCGTCGAAACCTTCTACAACGGTAACTTCTTTGCCGTATCTTCTTCGGTTAACTTTTACAGTAATTCTCTGTTGCTCTTTTGCAACTTCTTCGCAAATGCAAAGTTCTTTTGGAAGCCCACATACTGGGCACATTCCGCTGCTCATTTGTTGATATATCCTCCGAATTTGTAATCATTGTATATGTAATTTACATCTAAAAATAACTAAATAGATATAAAGTACTTATCAATGAAGGTATTAAAGCCTAATGGTATTTTTCAGGCACTTTATATTGAATTACAGATAATAACCTGAACTTATTGACAATATAAAAAGCCAGTCAGAGCTTTATTATTTTTCAATTTTTTATATATTAGTATATTCGTTTAATACTCGGTTAATATTCGGTTATAATATTTATTATAAACTAAGTTAATAATTGTGTTTTTAGTGAATATTACAGATTGGTAAAAACTGCAAACGAAAAGTGGAATATTTAAAGGAAATTCAAAAGCTTAGCACTTTGGAAATGCAGATCTAAGCCGAAAAATTGAAAAAAAACCGAGAAAGCTAAACAAAGCTTAAAATCCCTGATTTTTCCGGAAAGAACCTTTCATACCCAGCGATAAATTAGATATATCTTGAATTCCATCTCTTTCATTAACCTGCATCAGAGATATATGTACTTCTATTATATAAATATAGCAGTATAAAAATATAATATACACTAATAAATCGGGGGCACCTGATGAACGAATTAAACGAGTTAATAGGTTTCGTAAACGGAAACAGTATAAGACAAAAAGTACTCTCCTTACTTTCCTCAAAAGGAGAAATGGAAGGGAAGAGAGTTTCGAAAACCCTGAGAGTTGCACATCCCACCGTTGCAAAAACTCTCGATGAACTTGAACAGAAAGAATTAATTACAAAAAAGGAAGAAATGTATTCCCTTACCGAATCCGGAATAAAAGTAGAAAAAATGATCCAGCAAATATAACCTTAAAACATAGTTCTTTTATCAATTTTATTTTAAATCCTTTTTTACCCTTAGCTACTTTAAAACCGGTTTTATTCTCAATCAATAAAAATTCCAAGACCATTCATTTCTCAAAAGGCTTACGACCATGCCTATAGAGATTGAGGATAAGGTATTCAAAGTCAGAAATTTTGGGTTTTCGATCAAGCCTTTTCTTAAAAGGTTTTCGATCAAACCTTTTCCAAAAGGTTTGCGGCCAATCAGTTTTATTAAAAGGCTTGGGTTAGAAATGTTTATTTAATTCTTATCCCTTTATGTCGGCATAGACTGTTAACGCTAATACTAAAACTCTTGAACTTAATTGAAAATCAATAATCTATTAAGAAAAAACCAGAGCTTCGATATTCAAAAAAGGATTAAGCATCAGAGGCAAGGCAATGTTACCTGAAGAAGACCTTAAGATTATTAAAAAAGAATTAGGGCGAGAGCCCACCCTGGTAGAACAGGGCTGCTTTTTAAATTTATGGAGTGAACACTGTTCCTACCGTTCAAGTGCTCCTCTCCTGAAAACTTTTACCAGTATGGGTGAAAACGTGATTATTGGCCCGGGAGACGATGCTGCAATTATAAAGTTCGATGATGGCTATGTACTTGCCATAGGCATGGAAAGCCATAATCATCCTTCATATGTCGATCCCTATAATGGGGCTGCTACCGGAATAGGAGGCATAGTAAGAGACATAATTTCAATGGGGGCTCGCCCAATAGCCCTTATGGACCCACTCTATTTCGGGCCTCTGGACACTCCAAAAAATATGTTCCTCTTTGAACAGATAATTAAGGGAATTGCAGGGTATGGAAACTGCATAGGAGTGCCAGTAGTCAATGGCGAAACTTTCTTTGATAGAAGATACAGTGGAAACCCTCTTGTAAACGTGGTTGCAGTAGGGCTCTGCCGGGAAGAGGAGGTCATAACGGCCCGCTCTCAGAAAGCCGGAAACAAGATTATACTAGCAGGTTCCAGCACAGGAAGAGATGGACTTGGAGGAGCTTCCTTTGCCTCGAGGGATCTTTCCGAATCAGCCGAAGCTGAAGACCGCCCAAGTGTTCAGGTGGGAGATCCTTATACTGAGAAGCTTGTAATTGAAATGACGCTGGAAGCCATGGAAAAGGGCTATATAAAATCCTGCAAAGACCTCGGAGCCGCCGGTCTTGGAGGAGCAAGTTCGGAACTGGCTGCAAAGGGAGGGCTTGGAGCCCATATTATTGCAGATGCAGTACCCCAGCGCGAACCCAATATGAACGCGTACGAAATCCTGCTTGCAGAATCTCAGGAACGCATGGTCTTTGAAGTAACTCCTGAAGACGTTGATGCCGTACTTGCTCTGATAGCAAAATATGACCTTAATGGGGCTGTAGTGGGATACTTAACAGAGAAGCAAAATTACACGGTTGAATTTAACGGAGAGATCGTTGCGGATATTCCGATCGACTTCCTGACAGGTGGAGCTCCAACATGCGAAAAACCCTCAGTAGCTCCTATTTCCCAGGTTGAAGAAAGTAAAGCCCCCGAGACTCCGAAAAACCTTAAGGCAGCCTTCCTGAAAGTTCTCTCTTCTTACAATATTGCCTCAAAAGAATGGATCTACAGGCAGTATGATCACGAAGTCCAGTTGAGAACAGTTGTCAAACCCGGAGAAGACTCCGGTGTGCTCAAGATAACCGATAAAAAAGGACTCGTACTTTCCTGCGGCTGCCAGCCGAGAGCTACCCTTCTTGACCCCTATAACGGAGGAAAGACTGCAGTAATTGAAAATGCCATGAACCTTGCAGTAAAAGGAGCCGACGGGCTTGCTATTGTGAACTGTCTGAACTTTGGAAACCCAGATCGCCCGGAAATTTACTGGCAATTCAAAAATGCCGTACTTGGGCTCGGAGATGGAGCAAGGGAACTCTCAATCCCTGTCGTAGGAGGAAATGTTTCCCTTTATAATGAAAGCGATGAATTTAAGACCGCAATTCTTCCAACCCCTTCAATAGGAGTAATAGGAAAAGTCAACCTTGAGACTCCTCTTCCTTCAGGCTTCTTTGCAAAACCCGGAGATACCATCATCCTTGTAGGAGAGACAACTGCGGATATGGGAGCTTCCGAATACTATACCTGCATCGGGGCCCAAAATGCCGGAAAAGTTCCTTCTGTACCAAAAAATGCTCCTGAGATAATAAAAGCCGTAATTGAAGCAGTAAGAAGCGGAAAACTCAGTTCAGCACACGACCTTTCCCTTGGAGGAATTGCTGCAGGACTTGCGAGGATGTGCAAGAACTCCGGTGCAAAGGTAGACCTGAGTGAAGTTTCAGAATTAAAAGCTGAAGAATTATTATTCTCAGAAGCTCCGGCAAGAGCTCTACTTGCTACAGACGAACCCGAGGCTGTACTCGAAATCCTCAAAAATGTGCCTCATATGATAATCGGCAAGGTTGAAGGCAATTCCCTTGAGGTTAAAGGAAAAGACTTTGAGATTTCCATCTCCCTCAAAGAGATCTCCGACGCATATGGTAGCCTTACAAGGTTTATGATGGGATAAGAAATCCCCGAGTCCCGTCTCGGGAGGACGGTGCCCTTTTCGCTTCGCTCAAGAGGGCTGAGAAATATTGTAAACAGTTTCACTTAAGTGGGACAACTTACAAGGCTATGGCTTTTCAGCCTGTGCTTTGCTTTTGGAAACATGAGATTTTTTGCTTCCCACTTAAGATTTATCCAAAAAGTATATGACCTGGTTTGACTTTCAAGACTATTAGCATTCATAAACAAAACAGGTATTCAAGTATTAGACATATTGTGACTTTTTCAAGATTATTACTGACTTCTCTGATAGTTCCTAATCATGCTGTAAGCAGTAAATTTACCTGCCTTTATACAAGCCGTTTCTTATTTTTTGGTACTCATTATCCAGTATATTTATTCATTGTTCAGTTCTCTACATCTGGCTTCGAGTAATTTGATTTCAATTTTTATGCTTTCGGTTAGTTTGTTACATGGTTCACTACCGTAACCATACCCACTGTTTCTGAATACTTCAAACTGTTCGATTATTTCCTTGTTTGCAAAGTACCTGTGCATCCTGATTTTATTTAAAATACTTGGCTGCCAGCACTCGCTGTAGTTTGGGGCTCGTGTTATGTAGTCATATAATGGATAGTAAAATATATTGAGTTGTTCTTTTATAGCTCGTTTCTTTTGTTCGATTTCTGCTTTTTCTAGTGTTATTTCTGTCAGTTTGAGTGATCTCTCAGTTTGCTCACTGTTTTTTTCTGATGTTTTCGAGGACTCGTATAATGATGCACTTGCTATGAATACAGCGAGTGCTGTTAGACCCGCAGTGGGCTTATCTGAGCTCAGTAATACTGCTACAATGGAACCTATAACTGAGTGATATGGTAGTTAGTATGTCTTTTGTTGTCACAGTTCTAAATTGTGTTAATGTTTTTATAATTGTTTGGATGTTTACATAGGCTCTTATTTCATTCTACTTTTCGTATTTTTGACTCTATTGTAAGTGCATAGTTAACCAAAACAATAGTTTTTAGTAGGTTTCCATACTAGATTACTGTGTTATGAAAGCTGTATGCATCTGTATGGGAGTGCATCTGCCTTACAGTCCCAAGTGGTACTGGCCTGTAGAAGGATTTTTCGGGGTGCCTGAAATGGATCGGTATTTTGACCGGAATAATATTTTTTCAAAATTTTTAAAAACGAGCCGACAGTTTTTACGCCTTAATGATCTAATTATGGAGTCCATAGAAAAAGGGGGAAAATATTCCTTTGATCTATCCGGGCCATTCCTTAGACAGTGTCGATGGGACCCCGAACTTCTTGAATCATTCCACGAACTGGGGGAAAATGGAAGCGTAGAATTTACAGGGAGCTGCAGTTATCACTCCCTGAGTTCTCTGTATCCCGATCTTTCATGGTTTAAGGAAGAAGTGCTCATGTACAGAGAAATGCTTCGGGAATTACTGGATATCACCCCTGAAACCTTCATAAACACAGAGCTTCTGTACACCGAAAGAGTAGGGAAGATTCTTACAGATCTGGGTTTTAACTGTCTTATCGCCGAAGGGTCCAGGAACCTTATGAACGGATATGACCCGGTACATATCTTTGAAAATAACCTTCCCACCTTGTTAAGGCACATAAACCTTAGCGAGGACCTTGAACTGCGCTTTTCAGAAAAAGACTGGCAAGGCTACCCTCTTATTCCGGAAAAGTTTGCAGACTGGATTGCCAGCATGGAAGGTGATGTTCTTACCCTTTATTTTAATTATACAAGCCTCTGCTTTCACTACAGAAATAAAAGCATGATAGACGATTTTATCAGGATGTTTCCAGAAGCCCTAAAGTCCAGGGGCATCGACATGCTCACACCTTCTGAAACTGTCAAGACATTTGAACCCTTAAGACTTCCTACCCTGGGAACCGAACAGACAATTCGTTATGGAATGAATAACGCATTAGGTAATCATGCTCAGCAGCTTTACTTACGAGAACTAGTAAGAATTCAAGAAGACCTCTCAGAGCTTAAAGAAAATAAGAACTATCGAGAACTTAAACAGATATTTGGTTACCTTCAACAGAGTGAAATCTTTTTCTCTATGAACTCCGGGAATATCAGGGAAGGGTATGAAAGGGCTGTAAATTACTTTTCCATCCTGTCCGATTTCAGGAGAGCTGTGCTGGAGGAGGGAGTATGACTTCGGTTTGTATATATTTTCAGGTGCATCAGCCGTTCAGACTGCGCAGGTTCTGGCCTGATGACCGAACAGGTTTTTTCCGCTATTTTGACGAGAGAAGCAACAGGGAGATCTTTGAAAGAGTAGCCCGGAAATGCTATATTCCCACAAACAGACTCCTCCTGGAGTCTCTTGATGAACATAAAGGAAAATTCAGGTTTTCTCTCTCGGTTACCGGAACCCTGCTCGAACAATGCGAACTCTGGGAAAAAGATACCCTAGAAGGGTTCAGGCAGATGGCAGAAACCGGAGCAGTAGAATTTCTGGATGAGACATTTTATCACTCCCTTTCAAGCCTTTTTGAAGACAAAACCGAATTTATTGAGGAGATAAAAGAACATAAGGAACTTATGTTTGACCTTCTGGGAGTTAAACCTCAGGTATTCCGGAATACCGAATTGCTTTACAATAACACCATAGCGAAGCTTGTTTCGGATCTCGGGTACAGGGCAATCCTTACCGAAGGAGCGGACCATATGCTTGATGGAAGGTCTCCCAACGTACTTTACAGGGCAAAAGGTTCGGGACTTCCCATTATCTTCAGGAATTACAAGTTGAGTGACGATATAGGATACAGGTTTTCTGCAAGGTGGTGGGAAGGATATCCTCTCACTGCAGAGAAATGGGCCTCATGGGCTTCAGGGAATAATGAAGATTGTGTTAATATCTTTATGGACTATGAGACTTTCGGAGAGCATCAGTGGGAAGAAACCGGGATATTTTCTTTCCTGAAAGACCTTCCGGGAGAAGTGCTAAAAACTCACCTGGACTTCAACACCCCTCTTGAGCTTGTAGAGAAATATTCACCTGTAGCTGAGATCGATGTTGGGGACTTTTCCACAATTTCCTGGGCTGATATGGAACGCGATACAAGCGCGTGGCTTGGGAACGATATGCAAAGGCGCTGCTTTGAAGAAATAAAGCTGCTTGAACCATTTGTAAGGAAGACAAAGGACCCTGAAATCCTGCGTATATGGAAGCATTTGCTAACTTCGGACCATTACTACTATATGTGTACCAAATGGCTCGGAGATGGGGATGTACATTCATACTTCAGTGTTCACTCAACACCTTTCGATGCAGCGGTTAATTTTATGGCTGTAATTATGGACTTCAAAGCACAAATATTCAGAAAACTTAGCATAATAGCTTAACTAAAGAACACATACTAACTCATGGGAGTCAGGTCACATGGTAAGAGACTTATTCACGTTTGCAGGTTTCAACGAAAACTCGCAGATTGTATGGTTTAAGATAATCTACTCGAAAGAACCCGGATCTCTGTCTTTAATAACTGATTTTCTCGAAAAGAAGAATGCGTTTATTATGTTTGGTCATCTGGATAATATCACACAGAAAACCGGAGAATACTCGGTATTTACTGAGCTCAATAAAGATGTTGATCCTGAGGATTTCGCTCTAAAAATAAAAGAACTTGAGGTTGTAAATGAGGTAGAGTACGGGATTTCAGAGTACGGGATGGTTTATTCAGTGGACTTCCCTCTAAATGTTATAGGAGTCAGGGGAGTTATGGCAAGGGCACTTACCATTGTTGATATCATTAAAACTTTAAACCAGAGTGCCCCGCACGCAGAAGGACTTCTCACTATTTCAGGACTTAAAGGTGGAACTCACGCTGCAAAGTATTTCAAAAGTATTCTGGATCTAAATGACAGTAACTTTGCAAACATGCTTGCAGAACTTTTTAAAGGTGTGGGGTGGGGAATCCTTGAAATCGAATGTGATCCCAGAACTTACGAAGGAAGAATCATTGTGAAAGACTCGTTTATAGCTGATGTCTACGGAGAATCAGACCAGCCGGTTTGTGCCTTTATGAGCGGTTATTTTGCAGGTTACCTGACCGAATATTTCGGGAAAAACATAAGTGTGAGGGAGGTAAGCTGTAAAGCTACAGGAAAAGAATTCTGCGAACACATAATCTCACCGGCTCCATCGGGCGGTACAAGCCAGGAATACCAGCTGAGAGGGGAGATGCGGTGATAAAGCAACCCAATGTCATTCTTGGAAATGACGAGCTGCTTGTAACAATGGGAAAAAAAGGAGACATTATAGGTTTTTTTTACCCCCGTAGAGACCATGCTCAGCATGTCGAGGAATCCTTAGCCTGTATTCATACAGGAGAAAGGCTTCTCTGGACCAATGATAACGAGTGGAACGGCATCCAGAATTATGTAGAGGACACAAATATTGTGTCAACAAAACTTTATCATGATTCGGGAATCCGGATTTCCATTCTTGACCTTGTACACCCTGATGTGCCTGTCCTTATCCGCAGGTTTAAGATTCAGTCCCAGAAAAAGCTTTCAGGAAAATTTTTTTATTATTCGAACTTTAATGTGGGAGAAACCTCCAAGAAAAACTCCGGATTCTGCGATATCGACACTCATTTGCTCGTACAGTACTGGCAAAACTATCATATAGGGATATACTCCCAGCCAGAATTTACCGAATGGCAAATCGGAAAGGCAATGGATACTATATGGTGGACGAACTCCAAGTATGATATGGAAGATGGAAAGCTCCAGAGGAACAAAGAAGACATAGGAAACATTAATAACGCGGCTGGTTGGGATCTTGACCTGGAAGCTGACGGAGCAAACGAGTTTGTAATTCTTATAGGCGCCGCTTCTTCCCGACGCCTCCTGTATAAGAGAATGCAGGAGCTCTCAAAACTGCCTCTTGAATATATTTTTGAAAAGACGAGGGAACACTGGGTTATGTGGCTCTCCAGAAAGCAGGTTATAAAGATCCCAGGGTTAGAAGAGTACGATAATCTGCGTCAGGAACTATTTAATGCTTACAACAGAGCTCTTCTCATGCTTTACCTTCTTAATGACCGTGAATACGGGTCGTTTGTAGCTGCCCCTGAATTTGACTCAAACTTTGAGAAATGTGGAGGGTACGGGTTCTGCTGGAACAGAGACGCCGCAGAAATCGTACTCGCACTAAAGCATTCAGGCTATCCAGAATACTGCGATATGTTTTTTAAATGGTGCATCCAGACTCAGCTCTCTGATGGCTCATGGTTTCAACGTTACTGGCTAAATGGAGATATTGCTCCCTCCTGGGGCAATTTTGAGTACTCGACTCAGATTGACGAAACCGGATCCACGCTATATGCTATGGATGTTTACTACAGGATTCTCGAAGGCCTGAAAAAAGCTGAATTTCTGGAAGAGGTCTGGGTCTCGGTTCTCAGAGCTGCCGAATATCTGATGAAGCGGACAAAGTCAGGAATTCACGAAAGCTGTATGGATCTCTGGGAGACTTACTACGGAATTTTTACATATACGAATGCTTCAATTTATGCCGGGCTCATGGGTGCTTCCCACCTGGCTGAAGAAAATGGGGAAGCTGGTATGGCAAGGCGCTGGAAGAAGAGAGCGGAGTTCATAAAACAGGCTACAATTGACCGTTTCTGGCTTCAGGAAGGCTACTTTGCAAAAGGAGTGATTAATGAAAAACTGGACAAAACTATTGATGCAAGTATTCTCGGTACCTATGTTCCTTTTGGAATGCTCTCTCCAAAAGATCCGATTGAGAAAGATATGATCCAGTTCATGATAGATAACATTCAGAAAAAACTTTCAGTACCCGTAAACCGCGGTTATGGTATTAAAAGGTATGAAAACGACAGTTACATAAACGGAAATCCGTGGATAGTAACTACTCTCTGGCTTTCGGAAGCGATGTTCGCCTTTGCCCTTGACCTTCCCTATGAAAAAGCAAGCTTTGCCCCCACTCTCTCCACACATGAAAATTCCTATGAAAAAGAAGAAAACCCTGAAGAAGAAGTGAAAACACTGACCAATGAAGGAATTAAATGTCTTAAATGGGCTCTTGCCGGAGCAACCAGTACAGGATTACTTCCTGAACAAGTGGACCAGTCCACAGGCAATCCTGCATGGGCAATCCCTCTCGGATGGAGCGGATCTCTAATACTTAACAATATTCTGCTTCTGGACAAAATCTGCAGGAGAAAAGCAGGAAATTCAGAATAAAGTTGAGAAGTAATGAAGTAGAGAACCTAATAAGTAGAGAGAAGTATGGAAATATATAAAAAAATCGGAGCGTAGGAGAGCATTGAAAACCTGAAACCGGTAGTGGGAATATTAGGGCTTCTGAAACGAACGTAGTAAAAGTGCTTAATTATTTTAACACTAATTTTACTATGCAGACCTATTCTAACAGGTACTTGTTTAGTTATAAAACTCATCCATATCCAAAGGTGGTCAACTAGAAAAAGTTATAAAAAATTCCCCACTCCTTTTTAGCCTTGAGTTTTTCTTTTTCAATTTGAGGTTTATTCATTCTTCAGAGTATATACCCGGTCTTGTATTTGTTGTTACTTTTATGAAATTTGTCTTGGTTACAGTACTACTGCCTGCGGTATTGCTTACTGTAAGTGTAATCTTATATTTTCCTTCCTGTAAATACTTATGAGTCGGATTCTTTTCTCTTGAAGTTGCCCCATCTCCAAAATTCCATTTCCATTTCTCAGGTAAGCCTGTACTTTTGTCAGTAAAGACAACAGTTAATGGGGCTTTTCCTGATGTGACATTACTGATGAAGTTTGCAACAGGCTTTTCTATTACTGTTATATAATTTTCTTTTGTTGTTGTATTATTACCTGCTGAGTTAGTTGCTGTAAGTGCAACTGTATATTTTCCTGCTTTGGAATACTTATGGACCGGATTCTGCTGGGTTGAAGTTGTTCCGTCTCCAAAACTCCATTTCCAGGAAGTAGGTGTGTTTTTACTCTTGTCAGTAAAGACAACCTTTAAAGGTGCTTTTCCAGTAGTAGGAGATGCAGAAAAAGAAGCAACAGGAACTTTAGGGTTATTAAGACGAGGTAGAACAGTTATATACTTTGTTTTTGTTGTTTTATTGCTGCCGGCTGCATTGGTCACTGTCAATGTTATCGTATGTGTTCCTGCTTTGGAATACTTATGGATTGGATCCTGCTCGGTTGAAGTATCCCCGTCTCCAAAAGTCCATTTCCATTTATCTGGTAAGCCCGTACTTTTGTCAGTAAACTTAACTGTCATTGGTGCCATTCCAAAGGTAGTTTTTGCGGAAAAGTTTGCGACAGGAATTACTGGTATCGGGACAGAAGCTATAAACTGTCCGAAGGCAATAATCTTGTATCCTACAGGCCAAATGGTGGCTATAACAGTATTTGTTGCTGTGTCAATTACATAGACAGAACCATCTCCATAGTTCGCCACATATACTTTTGTTCCTGCTGGATTGACTGCAATTCCCCAGGGATAGAAACCTACATTCACAGTGGCTGCAACCTTGTTTGTGGTTGTGTCAATTACAGAGACAGTACCTCCTAGATTGCCATCTTTGCCGTAATTCGCCACATACACCTTTTTTCCGTCCTGTGTGACTGTAACTCCTTTAGGATAATCACCTACATTCACAGTGGCTATAATCTTGTTTGTAGCTGTATTAATTACAGAGACGGTATTTTCTCCATGGTTTGTCACATATACTTTTTTTCCGTTCGGGCTGACTGCAACTCCCGAAGGACTGGTTCTTACATTTACTGTGGCTGTAACCTTGTTTGTGGCTGTGTCAATTACGGAAACAGTATTGCTTGCGCTGTTCGCTACATATACTTTTGTTCCTGCTGGATTGACTGCAACTCCCGAAGGATGAGCTCCTACATTCACAGTGGATGTAACAGTGTTTGTTGCTGTGTCAATTACATAGACAGCATTAAAACCCATGCTCGCTACATATACCTTTTTTCCATTAGGACTTACTGCAACCCCTTCAGGACCACGTTCTACAGAAACAGTGGTTGTAACGGTGTTTGTGGTTGTGTCAATTACAGAAACACTCCCGCTATCAGTGTTCACCACATATACCTTTGTTCCCGTCGGGTTGACCGCAACTCCAGTAGGCCAGTCTCCTACAGGTATCTTGGCTGTAACAGCGTTTGTAGCTGTATCAATTACAGAGACAGTGTCGCTGTAGCCGTCCGTAATATATGCATACGTCCCTGCATATGAATCACTTTGCTCAGTAGCTGCCAATGCAGTAGATGAAAAAAGAATAAAAAATAAAATCAGAGCTACTGACACTAAGGTTACTGAATTCAATTTTTCGTTAAATTTCATTATATTACCCTAGTTATTTAGTTTATTTTTTATATGAATGATATTAATGCTTTAAACTTCATGTTAATTTTTAAGCCTTATTATTAAAACTAGAGTTTCATAAAAATTCTCAAATTAGAGAGAGTATGCCTACATAAGAATCGAATTGAAGCTGATTAAGGTGAAATAACAGCATTTTAGTGCAAAAACATAAAACAAAGGCATAAAATCCAAAAAAATAGTTTAAAAAGAGTTAAGAGATAAGATCGTGAGATTTAGTTATTGAAAATCGCGAATATGAGGAAGACTCTCAATATTGTAAAACAAGTATCTAATCCCAAAGCTTAAAATTACTTCTCTTAATCACATAATTTGAATAATCAATCGATTTTCTTATCATAAAAATAATTCTGAGATTTTATAAATTTAAGGACAAAGTTATTTTGAGATGAACTCATTTAATATTATATATAAAAATTAGGAAAGAAAACAGACGCTAACAGTACACAAAGCACTGAAAAATTGCGCCCTTAAGTTCTTTCTTCCACGCTTTTTCGCGTTGACAGTAGTTTTGGGATATATTTTTGTGTTCCCTTACCTTCTGCCTAAATATAGACTTCTTTAGCTTAAGTTTTGATTTTTTTAATTAAGTTAAATCTTCTTTTCTAATTTCTTTTTCCCCACCAAGGTATGGCCTGAGAACCTCAGGGATTTCCACGCTTCCGTCCTCGCGTTGATAATTTTCGAGTATTGCAACGACAGTCCTCCCTACAGCAAGGCCTGAGCCATTAAGGGTATGGACAAACTGCGGACCTTCAGGAGTCCTGAAGCGGATATTCGCCCTTCTGGCCTGGAAGTTCTCGAAATTGGAGCACGAAGATATTTCCCTGTATTTTTCCTGTGTGGGTACCCACACCTCGATGTCGTAAGTCTTTGCTGCTGAGAATCCCAGGTCTCCAGTACACAGGTTTACCACGCGATATGGCAGGTTCAAGAGTTTGAGGATTTCTTCCGCATCAAGAGTAAGCTTTTCCAGTTCCTCGTATGAGGTTTCCGGCTTTACGAATTTGACAAGTTCAACCTTATTGAACTGGTGCTGGCGGATGATGCCCCTGGTATCTTGACCATGTTTTCCTGCCTCACGCCTGAAACAGGCAGTATACGCTGTAAGGAAGACAGGCAGTTTTTCAATGTACTCGTCCATATAGAGATTGGTTACAGGAACTTCTGCGGTAGGTGCAAGATAGTAACCATCAGTACATAAGTACATATCTTCTTTAAATTTTGGTAACTGACCAGTGCCAGTCATGGCTTTTTCATTAATAAGTACAGGTGGAAAAACTTCAAGATAACCCTGCCTTGAATGTACGTCAAGCATAAAGTTTACAAGCGCTCTTTCGAGTTTTGCGCCCATACCCTTATAGACCGTAAAACCCTGACCTGCGATCTTGGCGCCTTTCTCAAAGTCAAGTATGTCCAGTGCTTCTCCTATATCCCAATGGGGCTGTGGAGTAAATGTGAACTTTCTTGGCTCGCCAACAACCCTTACAACTGGATTATCATTCTCATCCTTACCTATCGGAGTTGTCGATGAAGGGATATTGGGAATTCTGAGCATTATTTCATGTATTTTTGACTTGTAATCACGTATTAAATCATCGATTTCTTTTATACGGCTATTAATGCCTTGCATTTCCTCTATCTTGGATAAAGTATCTTTGTTTTCTTTCTTTAGCTTCGCTATCTCACGGGTGACCACATTGCGCTTATGTTTTAGCTCGTCACCCTCGGCGAGATATTCTCTCCACGCTTTATCATACTCAAGGAGACTGTCTATAAGCTCAGTGCTCATATTCCTGTTAATGAGAGCGTGTCTAACTACATCGGGACTATTACGTACAAGTTTAAGATCCAGCATATTAAGCCCGAGATATCCAGCGTGTGAGAGAATATATATTTTGTGATTTTTCGGGTGTAACGCTGTTATAGAAAGTTACAAAATTGAAAAAGAAAGGAAGAAAAGGGAAATATTAAGAAAAATAAAAATAAAAATAAAAATAAAATAAAAATAAAAACAAAAAATATGAAAACTTAACTGCTCTCAATCGAAACTATCCACAATCGAAACTATCTTACGTTAATTATCGATTCTGTTAGGGTTCAGGCAATAAGTTTTCCATATGGACTTTCTTCAAAGGAACTGACTAACTGTTTGGCTGTCTCATTAGACCTTCCTGAGTCCGAACTCAAAAGCAGCCTTGAAAGACTCGCTTTGTTCATATATTCAACTTTGGGTTCCCCTGATATTCCTCCAAGTTCCGCAGCCTTGTCAATTGCATCATAAAAGTTTCCAAAGCCATCTACAAGCCCAAGTTCCTTTGCCTTGGTTCCGGTGTATATGCGACCATCAGCAAGGGATTTTACTTTACTTTTAGACATGTTGCGCCCTTCGGAAACTTCGGTTATGAAATTTTCGTAGCTGTCCATAACCACAGAATCAGCATACTCTTTTTCCTGATCGGTAAGTCCTCTCCAGGTGCTTCCCATATCTTTCATTTCTCCAGACTTTGCAACGTAATAATCTACACCTGTTTCTTTATAAGAAAGAGACATATTCTGGAAAACCCAGATCACTCCAATAGATCCGGTATTCGTAGAAGGACTTGCAATAATGTAATCAGTCGGTGCAGAGATATAATATGCAGCACTGGTTGCAAGGTCCCCCATGGATACAACAACAGGAATTCCTTTTGCCTGCGCTTTCTTAATTTCTTCTACAATTTCTTGGGCTGCTGCCGGAGATCCTCCGGGACTGTCAATTCTAAGCACAATTGCCTTGACTCCGTTATCTGCGGCTGCATTGTGGATATCTCCTGCAATCTCTTCTGAAGTAGCATAACCAAGCCCTTCAGCAACGTTTCCGGAAAATATAGTACCCTGAACATAGATAACAGCTACTTTATCCGGATTTCCCAATCCTCCTCCTATACCGAGATTGGAGGAGATTACTGTAAGACTCATCAGTATGATAGTTATGAGAGCCAGTACGACCAGCAGGTAGGGCATCCATCTGTACTTTCTTTTCTGTGGATAAGAATTGGGATTCATGCTTAAACTCTTGTTTTTAACTTCTTTGTTTTCAGAGATCTCAGCATGAGTCCCGTGATCAGTCATATTCTCTGAACCATCAGGGGCAGAGCTGTCAAAGGAGTTACCACTCGTACCGTAAGTTCCATCATCAGGAACAGAGTAATCACTACCATTGTGAGGACTGCTTTGTAAGTTGTCATCTACAGATAGATCTTTTGAGTTTGTGCCTTCAGGATTTATGTTTCTATCGCTCATATATTGTGGAACCGTATATCTAAGATCGTATATTTTAGATTTGCCGCTTTCGTTTGCGGTCTTGAGCATTATTTAAGTTTTTAATCAAGAGAGTATATACTATTGTAGCAAGCTGTGCAAGAAGAATAACTTACAAAAGCCCGCAGGAAATAGAATCTATTTAACATCTCATTTGTCGAAACTATTGTTAATCTGTCTCTACACTCCATCCTTCTTTATATATAATTGTTAACTATCCCTCAAATAAGTTACCTTGTAAAATACAGTAGCAAAATAAGTAAAGAAAGAAGTAAAGAGAGAAGTGAAGAAAAGGTGAAGAAAAAGTGAAGAAACAGTAAAGAAAAAAGTGGCGAGATATAATTTTTTAAAATGTGGCGAACTTTTTCAAAAAAAGTTTGATCAAAAAGTGAGCGAAATATATTTTAGAGTTGCAACAAACTTTTTCAAAAAAAGTTTGATCAAAAAGTAAGCGAAATATATTTTAGAGTTGCAGCAAACTTTTTCAAAAAAAGTTTGATCAAAAAGTAAGCGAAATATATTTTTAGAATTGTAATCATCGAAGAAGAATATATTCGTAAAAAATATATGGAGATAGAAATGTCAGAATCATTCATTAAACCCGTACTTGTCACCTGTGGCCTGCCATATGCTAACGGCAAGGCTCATGTTGGGCACCTCCGGACTTATGTGCCCGCTGATATTTTTGTCCGTTCCTTGCGAAAGGAAGGGAGGGAGGTTACTTTTGTCTGCGGTTCGGATACTCACGGCACCCCCATTGTCGTAAACGCCGAAGAACTAGGGATCACCCCTAAAGAACTTGTAGAGATATATCACAAACATTTTGACGAGACTTTCAAACAGCTTGGAGTTTACTTTGATGCTTTTGGAACTACGGATGATCCAGAAAATCACAACCGAACTCTGGATATTGTCAACAAGCTGATTGAAAAAAACTATGTGTACCCAAAAACTATCGAAATTGCTTATTGCCCTAAATGCAACCGTTTTCTCCCTGACCGCTACGTAGAAGGGTTGTGCCCTCACTGTGGCGAGACTGCAAGAGGAGATGAATGTGACCAGGGATGTGGGAAACATCTTGAGCCCGGAGAACTTCAGAACCCTGTATGCACTATTTGTGGAGGGCCTGCAGAGTACAGGCAGCAGGAACATTTCTTTTTCAAGCTTTCCGATTTCAGCGACTACCTGATGAATTATCTCTCAAATGACCTTGGCGGAACCATCAATGCTAGAAACTACGCATTGGGTTGGGTAAAACAGGGACTTACAGACTGGTGCATCACCCGAAACCTGGAATGGGGAGTAAAATTTCCAGGGCATGACGACCTTGTTGTCTATGTCTGGGTAGATGCTCCTATAGGATATATCGCCTTTACCGAGGAATGGGCTGCAAAAGCAGGAGATTCCTGGGAAAAATTCTGGAAAAATAATGGGGAAATTGTCCATTTTATAGGAGGAGACATTACCTATCACCACTGTATATTCTGGCCAGCTATGCTTAAAGGCGCAGATTATTCAACTCCTACAGCTGTTGTAGCTTCAGGAATGGTAAAAATCGAAGAAAAGAAATTTTCTAAAAGTAGGGGTAACGTTGTCTGGGTAGGAGAAGATTACCTTGACCATGGTTTCCATCCTGATCTGCTGAGATATTACCTGGCAAGCTATACCTCTCACACAAAGGAGCTGAACTTTTCCTGGCGCGTGCTTCAGGAAAAGATCAATACCGAACTTGTTGCCGTGCTCGGGAATTTCCTGTACCGGACAATGTTATTTGCTTATAAGAACTATGGAGAAGTTCCCGAAGGAGAACTTGAGCCTGATGTAAGGAATGAAATCGAAAAGATCTTGAAGGAAGTAAAAGCTGCAATGGCCGAATATGAGTTCAAAAGAGCCGTTGATTCTGCAATGTCCCTTGCATCTTTCGGAAACACCTACTTTCAGTCTCACGAACCCTGGAGCCTGATAAAACAGGATAAGGCAGCCTGCGGACAGGTGCTTTACAACTGCCTCCATCTGGCAAAAGCCCTATGTCTGATCTTTGAGCCAGTAACCCCAGGAAGCATGGAGACAGCCTGGAAAGAGCTCGGGCAGGAAGGAGACCTGCATACCACCCTGTATGATGAGGCTCTTGTGCCTCTAAAAGTAGGCACAAGGCTTGCAAAACCCAAGATCCTCTTCACCAAACTCGAAGATGACAGAATCGAGAAAATGGAAGAGATTGCAAACCAGAGAGTAAAAGCCGCAGATGCAAAAAAAGCCGCAGGAAAAGATAACGGTAAAGAACCTGTCAAATCCGAAGGGATGGGACCTGCCGAGGAGGCAAAACCAGCCGAAAAAACCGGAGAAGCAGCAAAACCCGAGAAAGAGGAAAAAACCCTTCCCACAATCGAGTACGAAGACTTTGCAAAACTCGACATCCGTGTAGGAAGAGTTTTGCTTGCCGAACCTGTGAAGAAGTCAAAAAAGCTTATAAGGGTTGAGGTAGACATCGGCGAAGAAAAGCCCAGGCAGCTTGTTGCAGGCCTTGCTTCGTATTACGCTCCTGAAGAGCTTGTAGGGAAAACTGTAATCGTACTCGCCAACCTGAAACCTGCAAAACTCTGCGGAGTCGAGTCAAACGGCATGATGCTTGCAGCCGATAACTGTGAAGATAATATTGTAGCAGCCCTGATGCCGGACAAAGAAATGAAGCCAGGTTCAAGGATAAGATAAGTATTTTCGAGTACTTGCTAAGTGTATTCACTCCGCATTTTTAACAGTAAAGGAAAACTTTGGGAAGAGATTTACCTTCCCTATCATCTACTTTTTTCAATATGATTTTACTTTTTGTGTACCTGTGCTTTTAAGAAATAAAAAATGAGTTTCTATTT
>DUGT01000124.1:45826-48192 GCA_013331275.1 Methanosarcina sp.
ATAGTATAAAAAGATGTTATTTTTGGCATATCAACTGTGTTAAAGTAAGAGTTTTATTTGAAAAAATAAAACATATAAAGATAAAAACATAATCTTTTTTAATAACAACTGCATATGTTATCTGGTTTATTTCAGAAATAGTGTTGCCTAAAAGACCAATTTTACACCCACGATCAAGCCACACTTGCAGTTAAAGTTGCATTTGCTTCTTGATAGTAATCCACGATAATAAAGCAAACTTGAAAAACAAAGAAGAAGCAACCCTATTACCCAAAAAATAGAAACAATAGCAAAAAATGAAGTTAAAAAGGACTTTCGTTTTTTGCTTGTTATTCAAAGAGTCTTATACTTGTTTTTGTGGCCAAGAATAAAGAAAATAACATATGTTATAATTTACGGAATTTTCAGTACGCTATTGAAGGCAGAGAAAAACGCTGATATGCTTATTCATAACGGTTCTTTATCATGTAAATTTATGTGCATTGAGGAAAAAACATGGACAAAAATAATAAGTACCTATATATTGGTCTCTTTTTAGTAGTATTGATCCTGGTATTTGGAGTTATGAGAGTTTCTATGAGTTCAGATAATGAAAAAAACGTCACAACTACTTCCACGATAGGAGCTGATACTACAGGAGCTTCCACAACAGGAGCTAACACTACAGAAACTTCCACAACAGGAGCTAACACTACAGGAACTTCCACGACAGGGATGAATTTTACACTTTTCATCTACGGAAATGCTAATGGGGATACGAATATAGATCAGCAAGACATCGATCTGATAGAACAGATTGGAGCAGGAAAAGCTGACCAAACATTACTTGCAGACGCTAACCTCGATGGAAAAGTAGATAGTAAGGACGTTGAACAAGTGAAGGCGATCATTGATGGAACTGCAACAGAAATGGTTGTGCAAGATGCCTACAGTAATCCTGTAAAGGTCAAGACCCCAGTTGAGCGTATAGTTTCGCTGGACAGAATGATCGCAGAGAGTGCTCAGGCAATTGGAGGTGGAGACAGGATTGTCGGAGTTGATAAAGACACTGTTTCCCGGAGCATTATTCTTCCAGAGATCAGTAAGGTGAAGAATGTCGGCGATGCATCGGAACCAGATATAGAGACGATTGTAGCCTTAAAGCCGGGCCTGGTTGTGGATAATCAGAACTTTGATGAAGAACTGATGAATAAAATGAAAAAAGCCGGCTTAACCCCCTTAAGCATGATCTATCATGGTGATATCCAGAACAGCTTAGGGTACGGAAAGATGCTCGGATATCTTTGCGGGTCCCCGGAGTCCGCCAATAGATACGTTGACTGGATGGGAAGCACCTTAGGTGATATTCACAATAAACTTGCCGACCTGGACGAGGATGAACGAGCAAAAGTGATCTACCTGTATCCAAGAAAAGGTGGAGCTCTTGGAAGCGGTGGCGATGAATGTCCAACGATCAAGACTCTTCAGTTCCTTGGCGCAAACACCATGACCAAAAACACAAAAGATACAAAAGGAAATATCATGGATACTGCATCCTACTTCGAGATCGATCCAGAGGTGGTTATTGCGAAGAACCCCGAAGTGATCGTGATGGAAGACTTTGATGTAGCTTTAGGTTATGGTTTGACGGACAAGGCCGTAGCCCAGAACGAACTTGATAAATTCAAAGCAATGCCCGGTTTTGGATCTATAGATGCCGTGAAGAATAACAAGGTGTACCTGGTTGATGTGAATATCGTCTCTCACAGCAACTGCCTTGGAGCATTGTACATATCAAAGGCATTGTATCCGGATCAATTGGCTGACATGGACCCCTACAAGATTCACCAAAAATATGTAAACGACTTCCTCAAACTGCCGAATATGGATGTTAAGAAGGACGGACTCTTCATCTATCCGGAAATTTCTTAATTTCCAGGAATTTCATCTTATAGTTAATAATGAGGAAGATCTCCAGTTCTGTGAAAGGCAGGAGAAGGTGTTTTTCCTCCTTTTCCTCCCAAATCAAACCATGCGGCATTCACAGGCCCTCGTTTATTTTACTACTTTATTTCGGGAGCAGGAAGAAAAAATAGAGAAAACATAGTGATTCAGAGTTTTCCTCCGACAGCCAGTATATGTTGTCCACCTTTACACGATTGATTCCCAAAAGAGAATAAAGGAGTAATAAAGGAGTAATAAAGGAGTAATAAAGAAGTAATAAGAAGTAATAAAGAAGTAATAAGAAGTAATAAGAAGTAATAAAGAAGATAAATAAACTCAAAAAAATAAAAACTACCGGTGCCCTTTCAAGAAAACTAATGTGTAAAACTAATGTGTAAAAATGACAGGGAAACTGGTAACTTTCTGCTTCTTTTGCTTTTCTG
>DUGT01000124.1:48320-60686 GCA_013331275.1 Methanosarcina sp.
CTGCTTCTTTTGCTTTTCTGCTTTTTTTGCAGGGTCGCCAGACAAGCTGGCGTAGGCGATTATATTTAACTGTGAACTGAAACAAGGCTTGTCGGGTCAAGAAAAGTATTCTTCAGATAGAGGATATGGTTCTGAATTCGATTTATCCTTGTGACAGGATGAATTTGCCTGCTACTTTTTTTGCGTTGCAGCCAATACAAGTTAAACTCTGAAAAGAATGATAATAAATAGGACTTACGCACTTGAAATATAAAATCAGGTACATGCGGACTTGCCAACATGATTTGGGTTTATACAGTTAAGTTTTTTCCGCTCGTGTTTTTCAGTTCAACTGCGTAAGTCCTAAATAAAAAACAAAAGATCATGGTTTTGGATATCCGATTAATATCAACCGATTAATACGGAATCACCCTGTTTGGCAAATAAATGCGAATTATGAGATCTTTTGTGCCTCAATAAGTGATGCATAAACACCATTTTTTGTAAGGAGCTCCTGATGAGTTCCTTCTTCAATAATCCTCCCTTCTTCAAGAACCAGGATTTTGTCGGCGTGGGCAACAGTTGAAAGCCGGTGAGCAATCATAAGGAGGGTCTTTCCTTTGCTAAGTTCCCAAAGTGCTTCCCTTATTTCAAGCTCTGTGCAGGTGTCAAGCGCTGAGGAGGCTTCATCAAGAATCAATATGGGTGCATTCTTCAGCAGGGCCCTGGCAATGGCGATCCTCTGGCGTTCCCCTCCTGACAGCCTGATCCCCCTCTCTCCGACAAGGGTCTGGTACCCATCTGGAAGGGCAGAGATGAAGTCATGAATTCTGGCGATCTTTGCAGCTGCTACCACTTCCTCATCGGTTGCATCAGCCCGTCCAAGCCTGATATTTTCTAATATTGAAGTGTTCAGCAGGAAGATATCCTGGGAAACCATGGATACGGTACCCCGAAGCCGGGATAGAGGAAGATTTCTTAAGTCATATCCACCGATCAGGATTTTTCCGACATCCGGATCCCAAAATCGCATTATAAGATGGGCTATGGTGGTCTTTCCCACTCCAGTCATTCCAACGATAGCAACTGTCTTTCCTTTCGGAACTTCAAAGTCAATTGCATGCAGCACTGGCTGATCTGGCTGATACCCGAATGAGACATTCTCAAAAGAGATAGAGGGCTCAAGAACATCAGGATTTACAGGGTGATCTGGCTCCTTTACATCAGGTGTCAGATCCATCAGTTCGTAAAGCCGTTTTGCGCCTGAAAAAGTCAGTCCGAACTGTTTTGATATTTCCACGATATTTGCCATTGAACTAAAACCGACAGATGCGAATAAGAACACAATTGGAAGATTGAGGGGATCTATCTCGCCTGCACTGCTGAGCAGAGAAGAAACTGCAAGAAGCAGGATGGCCCCACCTGAGAGGATAAGGATATGAGCTGCTGTAATATAGGAATTCCTCCGGATATACGTCCTATATTCCTCATAATACTGGTTATTCAGCTCCATCACTTGATTGTATCTGCCTTTGGACCTTGAGAATGCCAGAATTTCCCTGATCCCCTGGATGGTATCGATGAGAACTGAATTTAGATCTGCTAGCAGGTTTCGGAGATGCTCTCCGCATTTTTCGTTCAGGCTGAAGGCCATCCTGGGAAGGAGAGAAATCAGGAACGTGCAAAGCAAGAATGTACAGGCAACAGTGGGATGGATGATGAATAAAGCAGAGAATACAATGATAGGAATAACAATCGCCGTCGCCATAGGAGCTATTGTATGGGCGAAGAAAAGTTCAAGAGTCTCTATGTTATTTCCTGCCAATGAGACTATATCCCCGGTACGACGATGCATTATAACAGCAGGGGCAAGAGGTTCAATGGTCCGGTAGAACTGATCCCGTAGAACTGCGAGCAACCGGTATGAACCCACGTGGCTCAGGTAAGGACTCAGGTAGCCAAAAACGCCTCTTAAAACGGCAAGAACCAGGATCAGAACTCCTTTAGGAATGAGCATATCAGAACCTTCACCTGCTCTTGCCATCCTGAGCAGTTCAACTCCAAGGAGGCCGATCCAGAGAGTAACCCCGTACTTAAGGATCTCAGTGATGACTGCAATAGAAAGAATCGGAATCTGGGGCCTTGCAGATTTATATAGCCTGGCAACAATAGTCACTGTTTTCATAAGTTAATTCCTCTGCTATTTCCTGTGCCCGAACCAGATCTGCGTATTTTCCACCAAGGTTCATCAGCTCTTCGTGCGTTCCTGATTCTATGATGCCACCATCTTCCATCACCAGAATACAGTCAGCATTACGGATAGTCGACAGACGATGTGCGATCACGAGAACAGTCCGGCCTGATTGTATGTTTTGTAATGCATCCCTGATACGCAGTTCACTTGCGGCATCGACACTTGCTGTAGGCTCATCCAGAATGAGGATAGGTGCATCCTTCAGTATCGCCCTTCCAATTGCAATCCGCTGTCGCTCCCCACCAGATAGACAAAGGCCCCTCTCACCAACCATCGTATCAAGACCATCCGGAAGCGAGTTTATGAAATCATCCAGACTTGAAACCTCAATAGCTTCATTTACCTTCTCCTCTGATGCATCCGGTCTTCCAAAGAGCAGATTCTCCCGGATGGTTCCATGGAAAAGATATGTATCCTGGGAAACCAGGGAGAGATTCTGCCTTAAAATGTCCAGCGGGATATCCCTGATAGGCATGCCTGCTATCTCAATACTCCCATTGTCCGGATCATAGTATCGAAAGAGAAGGTCTACAACAGTACTCTTTCCGACTCCCGACCCCCCTACAAGGGCAATCATTTCTCCTGCCCCTACGGTAAAAGAACATTCTTTGAGTACCTTTCGGCCAGGTTCATACCCAAAAGAGACATCATCAAACCTGATAGCCATTGGAGGTAGAAGGGTTTTTTCTTCTGATTTTTTCGGATTGGCTATAAGTGGTGGCGTGTCAAGTAGTTCGATTATTGAGCTAATAGTATTTTTCGCGTTGACGCTGTTATGGTAATACATACCGAGGTGAATAACATGCTCATAGAAAACAGGGCCGAGCAGAAGGACAAACATCACCTGTTCAGTCCGCATTGTACCCATGCTCATGCCAATACAGGCATAAAGTAAGGCTGCTCCATATCCGAGATATGGGACCATGTCTGCGATGAAACTAACCAGAATCCCGATCCTGAGTCTGCGTATATATGTATGACCATAATTCTCAGAGCGTATTCTAATCTCATCTGCCCGTTTCTCGTGCTGGTTAAAGAGTTTCAGTGTTGGAAGGCCCTGAAGACTCTCGGTGTAAAATGAACTTAATGTCTTGAATTCATTCCAGACGTTGGCATCCTTCAGCCTTCGTTGCCGGTTTGAGAGCATGATACTCAAAGGAACCAGAGGAACAAAGGCAAGCAGGATACATGCGGTGGTAAAATCCACCAAAACGGCAAATGCAATAAAAAGAGACGACGGGATCAGGATACAGAGGAGAATATAAGGAATATAATATGAAACATACTGCTCAAGCTGTTCAGTTCCCTCTATGAATATTGTAGCAATAGACCCTGATTCATTCCGATCTGTATATGATGGCCCGAGCTTGAGAAGTTTATTATATATTTTAGAGCGAAGAGCTTCCTTCATCGCCCCTGCAGTGGCATGAGTGGACCGTTCCCTTAGCATCTCCGCTGCAATTCTCAGGAACAACATGGATATCATCGCAACACCGACAGGAGCCATATCCGCAGGGGATTTTCCATCTATTAACGCCGAAATAAAGAGGCTTACAAGGAACATCAGGAAAATTGAAGCACACGAGCTGACCAGAGCTGCGGTAAAGGTGCGCCCCACGTACCATCCAAGTTTGGGAATGAGCCTGACAAGCTTAAGATCGATAAAAATGGAAAGAAACTGCTTAAGAGGTGACTCTATCTTCATGCTGAAAGTGCAAGGCTCTTTGATATGGGTCATTTGATAAAATACTCCTTAAGAGACTTTTACTCTGCCTGATCAGAGGGTTCTTTTTTCATCGGGCTCACAGGAACGACATGAGGTTTTCCGAGCACTTCCAATACTACGGCTTTCACACCGTATACTTCCTGGATCATCTCTGGGGTATAGAGTTCATCTGCCTTTCCCGTAGAATAGACCATACCTTCTCTGAGCATCACAATCGAGTCCGCGTAACGGGCGCCGAGATTAAGGTCATGGATGGCGATGATAGCTGCCATGTTTCGCTCCTTTACAAGTGCTCGTACGATATCAAGTACCTCAAGCTGGTTTTTGATGTCCAGGGCAGAAGTCGGTTCATCCAAAAGAAGAAACTCAGGCTCCTGACAGATCGCACGGGCAAGCATAGTGATCTGCTTCTGCCCTCCGGACAAACTGGCAAAAGTCCGCATAGCCATATCTTTGATACCAAGACATTCCAAAGTTTCTGCAACCTTATCTATGTCTTCATCCCTTATCCTCCAGGCTGAGTGCGGCCTCCTGCCCATAAGCACGGTCTCAAAGACAGTTGAGTCCATCGCACTGGTTCCATACTGGGGAACCAGGCCGATATTACGAGCACGTTCGACGGAATCCATCTTCAGAACATTTGTTCCGTCGAGAAAAATAGAGCCCTTTGGCTTAAGGATTGTATCTATACACTTAATAAGAGTGCTCTTTCCAGAGCCGTTTGGACCGACGATACCTGTTATCTCTCCGGGTCCTATCTGAAAAGTCACATTATGGAGTATATCTGCACTAGGATAACTGAAAGATACCTGATTAATATCAACTTTTACCATGATTCTTTCCCCTTGCGCATAAATAGATACATAAAGAACGGAACTCCAACAAAGGCGGTCATTATCCCGACAGGAAGGATCATCGGGGCGAGGATAGTTCTTGCCACTGTGTCTGCACCAAGGAGAAGAGCTGCCCCAACCATGGCAGATCCCGGAATAACATAACGGTTGTCTCCCCCTATGATCATCCTTGTAATATGCGGGGAGAGCAGGCCGACAAACCCTATGATCCCGCAGAATGCAGTAACTGCAGCTGTGAGCAGGGCCCCAAATGCGAGGGTTTGCATTCTGATTTTCTCGACATTGATCCCAAGGCTGTGTGCGGTCTCATCACCAGCCCCGATGATAGTGATATCAGAAGCCTTGTAGATCAGATATGGGATAGAAACAATTGCAATCAGAAAGACGATGAGCACAGTATCCCAACCGGCAACCGAAATACTTCCCATCATCCAGAAGACTACTGCCTGAACTTGCTGTTCAGTGCCAAGATACTGCATGAAGGATGTGACAGCGTCAAGCAGGAACATGATGGAAATTCCGGAGAGAATAATTGTCTCAGGAGTCATGCCCTTGCTTTTTGCGATCGTGTAGATGACTATGGTTGCAACAAAAGCGCAGATGAAGGCGTTGATCACCACACTGTAGGATCCAAAAAATCTTATCCCACCGATGATCGACAGGGATGCACCCATTGCGGCAGCAGAAGAGATGCCAAGAGTAAATGGTTCGGCCAATGGATTGCGGAGTACCCCTTGCATAATTGCACCGGCAACCCCGAGACTTGCTCCTGAGACGACGGCCATGCAGATTCTTGGAAGGCGGAGCTCCCATATTATGGTGCCAGCAACAGACTCGGGAAAAGTTAATTTTGGGAAAATTCTAACAATTATTCCACCGCCAATGACTTTATAAACCTCACCAAAAGTGAGATCATATGAGCCGAAAACTGCTGCAACACCGACCAAAAAAACAATTACAGCCAATACACCGATCAAAAAAAAAATTTTTCTCAGATGATATTGGTGAAACTTTGCCTGAATATTTAGGTTATTTTTAGTATAAACATCAGAAGAGCAACGCGTATCAGTGGTTCGATTCATAAACTCATGAGTCCTCCAAACAGCACCAGACTTTATATATTATTATTTTTTAAAAAATTAGTAACACCACTTTGTACTCATATTATAAAAATATTAGTTTTTGATATTTAGTAATAAACTAAATAATTTTTGCCTTTGTTCTTTCATCAATACCATCTCAGAAGTAATATTATCTACAATATTTCTCCATCAATCATAACATTTCATCCTTAACCATAAATCTCACCCTTAACTTCATTCTTGTACAATCGGGGTTATCACTTTTGAATTAATCTCCACTTTTACCTCTATGATCCCTATCAGAGAGAGTCATGTTTATGGAGTTTTTCATTGCCTTTTATGTATTAATTAAAAAGTTGAGAATTTATCAGAATCTGTGGATAGGCAATTTCTTGTCTGATTCTGTTAAATTTATTTTTATTTATATTTAAAATTCATAATAAATAGTACTCGCCAACCTGGAAACTGCCAAATTCAGTGGAGTCAATCAAACGGCATGATGCTTGCAGCCGATAACTGTGAAGATAATATTGTAGCAGCCCTGATGCCGGACAAAGAAATGAAGCCAGGTTCAAGAATAAGGTAAAATTTAGGAGTAAATCAAAAAGTCCCTATTTTCATGCCCGTAAGAATGCGGGCATGAATAATTTGTAGTATTTACTTTTAATAAATAAATTAATTTTCTGACAAAATCAGTAATACACATTGATTTCATAGCCTGATGATTTTCCTTTCCTAACTATTGAGAAAAACCTCTCAAGATTCATATATTGCTCCGAGTAGTAAATACATATTATTATTCGACATCATAGCCGAAGTCTTCCACTTTATCAGTAATTTCCTGCTTGCTAACCTTAAATGGGTCAAAGGTCACCATAGCGATCTTTTCTGAAAGCCGTATGTCAAGATTTTCGATACCATCTACGCCATCAAGGGCCTTACGAACATTTGCTGCACAGTTTTTGCAGTCTACACCTAAAACCTTTAAATTTTCCATCATTCTCTCTCCTTATTCATGGATTCATTTAATCCTCATGTTTCACTCTCAATAATCTCATCCCATTCAGGGTAACCAGAAGCGAGCTTCCCATATCTCCTGCCACAGCTAACCACAGAGTCAACCAGCCTGGAACGACCATCAGAAGAATTAATCCTTTGATTATCAGGGCAAGTGCAATGTTTTGTTTGATAATGCCCAGTGTTTTCCGGCTCAATTTTACCGCGTAAGCAAGTTTCGTCAGGTCATCAGCCATCAGTGCGATATCTGCAGTTTCTAGCGCCGTATCGGTGCCTGCAGCTCCCATTGCGATTCCGACAGTGGACACTGCCATTGCCGGGGCATCATTGACACCGTCTCCAACCATAGCTACCTTGCCATATTTAACAAGAAGTTTCTTAATAGCATCTACCTTGTCTTCCGGCAATAAATCTGCTCTAAAATCATCAACTCCTGCTTTTGTAGCAATAGCATGGGCAGTACTCTCATTATCTCCTGTAAGCATAATGACTTTTTTAATTCCGGCTTTTTTCAGCTTATTAATAGCCTGCCCGGAATTTTCCCTCAATACATCCGCCACGGAAATGAGGCCAAAAATGCGTTCATCGTCTCCCAGAACCATTACGGTTTTCCCTTCATTTTGTAGACGGGAAATCTCATCTTCAACGCGTTTCGCATCTATTGCCTGTTCAGTAAAGAGTCTCAAATTCCCAATTTGATAATTCTTGCCTTGAATCGTTGCTCTGGCCCCTTTGCCGGGAATAGTCTCAAATGCTGATATACTGGAAATTTCGGCTCCATGTTCTTTAGCGGATTTGACAATTGCCTCGGCTAGAGGATGCTCTGACCGACTTTCAATTGCGGATGCTATTGATAAAAACTCCTTATCCGGGATGCCATCAATAGGAACAATATCCGTTACCTGAGGTTTTCCTTCAGTAAGGGTGCCGGTTTTGTCAAAGGCGACTACTGACAAAGCCCCAATCTCTTCCAGGTACATGCCTCCTTTAATGAGTATGCCGTTTTTAGCGGCGTTCCCAATTGCAGAATACGATGGATACGGGTGTGGAGATTATAAGTGCGCAAGGGCATGCTACTAATAGCATAGCCATGGCTTCGTAAAACCACTTTTCGAACGGTTGGCCCAAAACTAGCGGAGGTACCGCAGCAACCAGGACAGCCAGGAATATAACAGTAGGAGTATAATATTTCGCGAACTTTTCAACAAATTGTTGAGATAGGGCTCGCTGTCCTTGAGCTTCCTCAATCATGTGAATAATTCTTGAGATTTTGTTGTCCCTGGCCACCTTGGTAACTTTGATCTCAAGCGAACCACGTTCGTTGATCGTTCCCGCATATACTTCATCCCCAGGCTGTTTCTCCACCGGAATGGATTCTCCAGTGATTGGAGCCTGATTCACTGTAGAGTAACCAGTCGAGACTTTACCATCCATGGCAATTCTTTCACCCGGACGAACTATAATTGTGTCTCCGATAACGATATCTTTTACCGGCAACGTTATTTCAGTTGCCCCTCGCCTGACAAGAGCCTCATCCGGTGTTAGTTTCATTAAAGACCGAATAGAGTTCCTTGTTTTATCAAGGGTATAGCTCTGCAAGGCATTTCCTAAAGAGAAAAGAAAGACAACCGTTGCAGCTTCTTCAAATGCACCAAGTACCGACGCGCCAATTACTGCTATCGTCATAAGGAAATTCATATCAAATTCCCGGGCACTGATTATTAAGGAAATGCCATTTTTGGCTGGTAGAAATCCGCCCAGAAAGATTCCTGTAAGGAATAACGCATTTACTATTAACTCCGGTGCATCCAGATTTCCGGCAATAAGACCGGAAACCAGCATAATAAAAGAAATGGCTGTTGTTTTAGCGTACTGATTTGATTTCCAGAAGCTGATCGGTTCATTCTTTATCCGATAGTCTTCATCCACTTTTCCCGAATAACCCATTTTTTCAATCGTTGAAAGGATTTCTGCCACTTGAGTACTATGAACTACCGTCATTTTAGAAGCGCCGAAATTTACTTGCGCCGTTTTTACTCCAGGAACCTTAACTATGCGTTTTTCCAATTTAGCTGCACAGTCCGGGCAGTCCATTCCTGCAATGCAAAAATCAGTCGTTTGAGAAATTTCGGATATTTTTTGGTTGTCTTCCAGTGCCTCATAACCTAACTTTTTAACCTTTTCTACTACCTGAGTAACATTGATTTGCTGCGGATTATACTCTACATTGAGGCTTCCTGCTGGGAAAACAAATGTTGCATTAACAACTCCCAGCATACGTCTAACAGCTTTTTCCACCTTTGCTGCACAATCCGGACAGTCTATACCGGCCACGAGCAGTCTGGATGATACTACTGATTCCATTTTTTCTGCCGTCTCGGTCATAAATCCTTCCTCATACTTCGTGGTTTTTATTCAGTAACATGCTCCAGCCCTTGAGCGAATAATTTCTCAATGTGGTCATCATCCAGGGAATAATAAAGGACCTTCCCTTCCCTCCTAAATTTGACAAGGCGTAAAGTCCTGAGAATTTTAAGCTGATGAGATACAGCCGATTCAGAAATTCCTATTACGGCGGTAAGGTCACAAACACAAAGCTCTCTGGTCATTAATGAAAACAAGATTTTCACTCTTGTTGGATCTCCCAGGGCTTTGAACAATTCGGCTAGTGAAGCAGCTACATCTTCGCCAAACAAAGCCTGTCGTACTGCTTGTACCGCTTCGTCATGTATGCAATTAATCTCACATTTATCCAGTTCAACCATAGATAGCCCTCGAATTGGAACAATTTTAAATAACGCAATATATGAACATCTGTTCATTTGTACGTATATCAAAGAAGAGTTTTAACCTATTAAAGCCTTTGCTTTTTTATCAGATACCAGACCTACAAATTCGAAATCCTCTAAGCCAAACTAGAAAATAAAAATCTCTCTTCATTATTCACAAAAATGCAATCCTTGGCAAAAATATTTTTAATGAAGAAAATATTTTATAGAGTGGACGAGTATTGATAAATATAAAGCAAGTTGTCTAAACGAATTTTCTATCTTTTGATTTTTATTTATTAATTTTTGGTTTATTTACATGAATTTGTCTTAATAAATCAAAAATAGTCCATTATTACAATACATCATAAAGAACCAAGCCAACAATTTCGATAATTTATTCA
Organism: Methanosarcina sp.; assembly: GCA_013331275.1. Classification (GTDB taxonomy): domain Archaea; phylum Halobacteriota; class Methanosarcinia; order Methanosarcinales; family Methanosarcinaceae; genus Methanosarcina; species Methanosarcina sp11020u. The sequence continues at coordinate 58,405 of DUGT01000124.1, forward strand.
TTACAATTAAACAAATAATAGAAGGACTTTGATGAAACGCCGAAATTTGTATCCGATACTTCTCACGCTTATGCTGCTCCTTCTGATTCCAAATCTTGCAGCAGCAATGCTCGTTGAAGAGGCTACCAAAATTCCTTACCAAGTAAATAACTCTGATCGAATAGTTATTGGTACGGTCAGCAAGATAATTGATTACGGCAGATACACGATTATCACAATTACGGTTAATGAGTGGCTCTATAATCCCTTACCTGCAAAGACTATACAAGTGAGAATTGAAACCGGAAGCAGTTATTGGACTGAGGATGAAGCCGAATTTACCCTGAACGAACACGTCCTCATAATGTTAAAAGACTCAGATGTAGATAAACAGCTTTTCAGCGTGACTTTCGGCTTTCCAGGGAAACGTCCGGCTGCAGATAGAGATGCAGTAATTGAGGAACTGAAGGCTCAGGGAAAGTGGACGGAAGAAAACCAAACAGGAAATAAAACAAACGAGACTGGGATTGTAGAAAATACAAAAACAGAGAATGAACAGGAAGATCAAAACGTTGACAGCATAAACGATACCAAAACAGCAGAAAATACAGAAACAGCAGACGAGAAGGAAGAAAGTTCCAATCAGACCCAGAAACCAAATACTACTCCTTTCATGAGTCCTGTAAGTGTGATTGTAGCATTGCTTGGGGCAATCGTATGCTTAAAAAGAAAACGATAAAAGGTTTAGGAAGAAAAGTTTATGCAACCTTTATGAAATGTCGTGTCCTCAAATCACTGACTCAATTTGATAGGATTCACGCGATTGAACTGGGAAATCAATAGCATTAAACCTCTACTATATGAAATACCAAATAGGTTACAACTAATGTGTTTGGTTTTGGACTTCAAATGCGTACAGTAACTATTCTAATTGTAAGGTCATACGTAATTTTAAGGCACGCTCTTGTTTAACCTGTATGAGTTTTTACCAAAAAATTCGGAATAACGTTTGCTTGATTCTCAGAGTATGTTAAAGGTGTAAATGTGTACTAGTGTCACGTCAATCATAAGGATAAAATAATTTAGAATCATTTTTAACCAAATTATGTACTACATTTTACTGCTGGCACGACAATAGTACTGCAATTCTAAGGTAGATTCATAACATTTGACTTTCGGAGCTATTCATTGATAACTAATTTCTCACAAAGAAAAAACTTATTTTGGAATCGGTGCACCAGGCATTATCAGTCCACACGTACAACTCTTACAAGAGACTGAATAGGAATATTAGCAATCATATCTGCACCTTTTTTGTCTACCAGTACAATTACAAGTCTTGGTTTTGCATCCATTTCTCTTAGCCGCTCAATCACTTCCATACTGGTTGAACCGGTGGTAATAACATCATCCACAATAACGCAGTTTTTACCGGCAACAGACCCAAAATTCCTGCTTATTGTCCCTTTGTGGCCTGCGTGAACGCTCTCCTGCCCTTTACGGTGATAAATAGCTAAATCTGCACCTAATTCATATGCCATCATGCTTGCCAGAGGAATACCATTGGCTGCAACGCCAACAACCACATCTACTTCAGCATTTATTTTTTCTAAGGTCTCAAGCACCATGTCGCAGAGTGCAAGCGAGATGTTGTGGAGACGTTTAGCACTTTTCCCTATACTGTTCCAATTTACAGAAATATCCTTTGGAGCAGGAGTTATTTCTTCTTTTTTAGAACGGGTTAAAAGCCAGACAATGGTTTCCCTTGAAACATTGAGTTCGTCGGCGATCTGACCGGTTACAAGCCCGTTATTTTGCAGTTCCACAGCTTTCTGTATTAAATCTTCTATATCCTTCATGTCTCCATAACCACCTGAAATTTTTATCCGGATATATACCGGATCTCCAAATTAAGGTAATATTATAATATCAAGTGTTATATCCCTTTCTTCAGCTTAAGATTGACTCTTTTTACAAATTCTTCATTTTTGAAGAGAAATGATGACAAATGAAGATAGAGAAAAACTTCTTTTTCAGTACTCTTCATCCAAGGATAAAACGTTGCTCAGTAGACTGAAAAATTTTCTGCAACTTTAACTGAACTCAAACTATTTGGTTGTGTCCATGAGTCATTAACTGAGTATGAAAAATGAGTATTTAGTCCATTATAGGAAAAAAATAGAGATTTTCATGCATATGAATTTCAATAACTCATAGACATTACCGATAAAAAAGAGTAGTACTAAAAATGTCGAAAGATTAGTACTATACATTCACCAGATGTATTAATCTTTACATGTATT
>DUGT01000124.1:60807-69952 GCA_013331275.1 Methanosarcina sp.
TCTTTACATGTATTAATCTTTACGTGTATTAGCCTTTAATGTATTAACCTTTATTTTTCTCCAGTACCATCTCAAGATAAGAAGTCCGAATAGAATCTTTTTCCTCGGCACCAAACTGTTTTAGCAATTCAAATAACTTTGCCCTTGAAGCTTCAAGCTCTTTTTCATTATCAGCCACGATTTCGACTTCAAGAAAATCTCCAAGCCCCTCTACGGTATCGAGGCAGACAGTAATTTCTCCTGACCTGAACACTTCCCTTTTTTTACGTACCACTCCAGCTTCGGAGAAACCAAGGGCATGCAAGATTTGTATTGTAGTTTCTTCGTCTACAGGAGTTTCGAATTCTTTCCGAGTTTTGGAGATCCCATCAAGTTTGGGGCCTTTATAGGTTAGCACAGCCTGATTATTCAGGGAGCGGATCCTGAGTGCCTCGTCGGTTTTTGCAAAGTCCCTGTAAGGAGCTGCAAAATAAACGTCGGACTGGCTCTCAACTCCAAGTTTTACTGCCCCTATTTTTTTGAGAACATGGTGAGCTTTTAAATGGTCCGCTTTGACCTTGACCTCGATTTCAATCATAGTTTTCAGGCATCTCCGATAAAATCTGCTTAAAATTGGTAAACATTGTGACCTATTTGTAGCTAGTATCTATGACTAGACACTTTGCCTTGCTAAAAACTCACTTCAGTAGTCTAAAAAAAATGGAATCCGGAAAATCCGGATCTATCATTCATTTTCAGGAACGAACTTGGTGCCATAGTAGATCATGCCACCTTCACCGTCCTCTCCAAGCTTGCGGAATACGGATCTTACCCTCATACCAATGTGAATTTTCTCAGGATTGCCAATTACCTGTGAGGTCAGTCGGGGACCTTCATCAAGCTGAATTATCGCAAGGATGTAAGGAGTTTGGTCTTCAAAACCTTCAGCAGCTGTATGGATTACTGTATATGAAATTATTTCGCCAGTGCCTTTGAATTTGTAAGGCTCAATATGGCCTACACGCCTGCAGTTTACGCAAAAATTGCGTGGGGGATAGAAATATTCCCCACATTCATTACAGCGGGTACCTTCAAGGTTATACCTGCTGCCAATACCTCTCCAGAATCTTGGAACCGAAGCCATAGGATATCACCTCTCCCTCGAGAAAATATGCACTACTGCTGTTGCCCCTGACCCTCCTACATTATGGGTCATACCGTACTCTGCGCCTTCGACCTGACGCTGGCCTGCTTCTCCGCGCAGCTGGGTTACAATTTCTACAGCCTGTTTTATGCCTGTTGCCCCCACCGGATGTCCGCATGCTTTGAGGCCACCTGAGGTATTGACAGGAATCCTGCTTCCTATTGCGGTTTCACCGTTTGCTGTGACAATTCCGCCTTTTCCTTTTTCCGCAAACCCGAGATCTTCAATTGCGCAAATCTCAGCAATTGTGAAGCAGTCATGCACTTCCACAAGGTCGATGTCTTCAGGCCTTAGTTTTGCCATAGAGTAGGCCCGCTTTGCAGCCACCACGGTTGCGTCGAGAGTTGTTATATCTCGCCGGTCATGAAGCGCGATAGTATCACTTGCCTGAGCCGTTGCCCTGATATAAATGGGAGTATCCGTATACTTGTGCGCAATATCCGCTGGAGCAAGTACAACAGCTGAAGCACCATCAGTTATAGGAGAACAATCAAAAATGTGTAAAGGATCAGCTACCATAATAGAATTTAACACGTCTTTCACAGTAATTCTGTTTTTATACTGAGCAATCGGGTTTAAAGAGCCATTTTTATGATTCTTTACGGCAACCTCGGCAAGCTGCTCACTGGTAGTCCCATACCTGTGCATATGCAACCTTGCAATCATTGCATACAGCCCTGGAAAAGTTGCTCCTGTCATTCCTTCCCACTCACGATCAGCCGCTGCTGCAAGAGCTGAAGACGCTTCCTCAGAGCCGACATCAGTCATTTTTTCAGCTCCTGCTGCAATCACTATATCGTTATAACCGGAAGCTACAGCCATGATAGCCTGCCGCAGGGCAAGCCCTCCAGATGCACAGGCAGCTTCAACTCGAGTAGCTGGAACATGCAGGTTCTTGGAAAGTCCTGAATAATCCGCTATAAGAGCACCTATATGTTCCTGATCAATAAATCGACCTCCACTCATGTTTCCTACGTAGAGAGAATCGATTTCTTTACCGCCAACATCTGCGTCTTCAAGCGCTCCTGCCCCGGCTTCTACTACTATATCCCTCAGGGACCGTCCCCAGAGTTCTCCGAACTTGGTATTCTTTACTCCGATAATTGCTACGTCTCTCATATTTTTCACTCCGTTTTCATGACCTGCGAATTTTCCCTTTATGTTTGGCATATCTTGCATAGTCAATATATATAGGATCTTTAATCAGTTCGGAAACCATCGGAGCCTTGTTTCGGATTTCCTCGATCCTATCTGTAACCGTTATACTAAAAGCATCAGACCCTGCACCAGACCCGAAGGCAGTAGCAAAAATCCTGTCCCCTGGTTTTGCCTGGTCGAGCGTTGCAGCAATTCCCATAAGACAGGAACCTGAATACGTGTTCCCGATTTTTGGAACTACAAGTCCTGGAGAAATCTGAGCCTTGGTGAAACCCAGGGTTTTTGCAGCTTTGGTAGGGAATTTTCCATTTGGCTGATGGAAAACTGCATAATCATAATCTTGAGGCTTCGTCCCAAGTTTTTCCAGAAGACCTTTTGCGCCATTAGTCACATGCTTGAAGTAACCTGGCTCTCCTGTAAAGCGGCCTCCATGCTCAGGATAGGGCATTCCTTCCCGTCTCCAGAAGTCAGGAGTATCAGTAGTAAAAGAATAAGTGTCTTCAATGATTGCGGCAAGCTCGGATTCGTTTTTCCCAATGAGGCAGGCAACTCCACCTGCAGCTGCGGTATACTCGAGGGCATCACCCGGAGCTCCCTGGGAAACATCGGCTCCTATAGCCATGCCCAGGTCGATCATTCCTGAACTTACCAGTCCCATACAGGCCTGAACTGCAGCTGTCCCTGCTTTACACGCAAACTCGAAATCTGCTGCAGTCATGTTTGGGATCGCTCCTATAGCCTGGGCGACAATTGTGCTTGTTGGCTTTACAGCGTAGGGGTGACTCTCCGAGCCCGTGTATACTGCCCCGATCCTCTCTGGATCAACTCCGCTTCTTACCATAGCGTATCTTGCCGCTTCCACAGCTATAGTTGCTGCGTCTTCATCGATATCAGGCACAGATTTTTCATATACCATTAGGCCACTTTTAAGAGCCTCTGCATTATCACCCCAGACTTGGGCGATTTCTTCAACTTTGATACGATATCTGGGAACATAAGCACCGTAAGAGACGATTCCAATAGTCATATTTCCACCTGTTTTTGAGTGTTTCAGGGCATCAGAGTTTAGGGGGTTTATTCCCTGGCATAGTATTGACTGTATTTTCTCAGTAGCTGGATAATTTGATCAAGATCCATCGTAGTTGCGACCAGGGGGATACGGTCGACTTCTGCCATCTTGATTGCAACAGGTTCGACCTCTTCTTTTCGAAGCCCGTGAAGTACCACGGCACCAGGCTTAAGGTTGGTAACGCGGATGGCTACCATTGGGGATTTCCCGGTGCTGACCTTTGTAAAGATCATGGCCCTGTCAGTACTCCAGCCATAGAGCTTCTGAAACTCGTGAGAAGAAAGTTCCAGGATTGCTTTCTGGCTGTCAATGACAGAAAAACCGTAAAGAGGCCTTTCAACTCCTTTATAGACAATATTTCCTTCGATAATGTTGACCAATTTAGCAAGCTGTATCGGGATCGTATACTCGTATGTTGAGTATATGGATTTCGTACCGCTTTCTAAGGTAAGTATTGACTCGTAAGCGTGAATTTTTTTACTTCCCCTGTCCATATCAATCTCAAGGAGACACTCGACAATTTTTTTTACAATTAATGTTCCTGGAGACTTTCGTCTTCCGCTTTCATAGTCACTGATAACGGAGGGGGAAACCTTAAGATAGTTTGCAATGTCGGTCTGGGATATCTCAAAATTTGACCTCCATTTTTTGAGTGACTCTCCCGGTTTTTCCGAAAGGGTTATATCTCCAGCCATTTTTTCCGCCAGACGGTTGCGTAGATTTTCTGAGGATTCATTAGATGTCATGACTCACGTACTCTAAGAGGAAACATTACCTTATATATCTAACGAATACGAATTCGTCAATTGTCGCAGAACTTTTGAATCAATGTGCTGCAAATGCCCTTAAAAAAATTTATAACATTTGCAAAAGAATTAGTATATGATGTCAACCGATTCGTCCAGTCAGGAGATAAATGTCTCAGACCTTCTTCTATATGTCAACTGCCCGAGGAGGGTATACTTTGTCAGTCGAGGCTTTGAATTGTTTTCGGAAGTGACAGCCTCCAGGCTCGAAAGAATAATCTTGAAAGAACTCTCCCTGAATTATCCCGAAATTGTGAAAGAGTGTTCGTTAAACGCCGATAACCTCCATAAAGAGCTTGAACATTCCCTGGCAAAGGTATGTACAGACCTTCCGCTCCTGTTTCCACGAGAACTCGCAGGTATTACAAAGGAGATTTTTGAGGAAGGAAAAGCGCGGGCAAGAGAAAAAATTCCCGAAATTGCATCCAACCTGCTGGGAGCACTTGAAGAATTTGGGAGAGAGCCTATGCTTGCGGCACTTACGCCAGTTAAAACCGAACCATTTATTTCCTCAGAAAGGCTCAACCTTAAAGGTGTTCCATCAAAACTCGTTTACTTTGAAGGTGCTCAGGTTCCGTCAATCTTAAGGCCAGGAAGCTGCCCTGAACAGGGAGTATGGGCCTCTGACCGGATACATGCTACAGCTTTTGTCCTGCTTCTTGAAGCCGAAAACGGAAAAGAAGTTCCCTTTGCCTTTGTGGAATACGTAAGTTTCGGCCTGCTCAGACGGGTAGCTATTCGAAGCTCGGATAGGAGAGAAGTTCTTAAAATCTGCAGGGAAGTGGAGAAAATCAAAGCCGGATTTATGCCTGAGAGAAAAGAAGAGAAATTCTGTAAGGAGTGCAATTTCTCAGAACACTGCATTTCAGAACCTTCCCTTATGTCGAAATTTTTCTAATTATGAATCTTATAACAGTAGTATCTCAAGTGGAAATGAATCGAGCAAAAACAACTACTCCCGGCTTCGGATTATTAGGCAACTTGATCTGCCTTTTTGGAGGATGGGAGTTCAGGAAAAAGTAAATGTCAAAATGGATTTTGACGTCATTACTTATCGGACTGACTAGCATTAAAGACAAACACTGCCCAGGAAAAAATGGAAATATAAAATTATGTCAACACTACCAGTTGGCACTTTTTCGATTTTTAACTCTAGGAACACTGACTTTTAACGTAAGACTTCCACCTTTAACCCTTTTTTTGAACCTACTACAGTATTATATAAGCTAGCCGCAATACGCCCTATGAAGTATCCAGATATTCCATAAAATATAGGTAGACTGAGTACAGCCCATTTCCCGAAAATCAGTGAAAAGATCCCAAACTTTCTTGGTATCGAACTCCCCATAAGAGCAGCGATTGTTGTAAAAAGACCAAAAACTAAACCCATTGTTCCATAAAGGATCGTAAGGATTTTCCCGAATTCGGGTGCATCTATTTCTTTTATGACTACCATGAAGTTCCCCCTGTATTCATTAGTTCTGCATTTCTATATATCTGTATCATGACCCAATTCTGAAACCAGTATGAATAGTAGTCTAAAAACAGTATAATTAATCTAAAACCAGATAATAACAGTAGTCTAAAAACAGCAAAGGAATGCTTCATAACGATGCAAGAGAGTTAATGAATAAATTTATCTGTAACTGCAACAGATTGTACACGGAAAATGTTCTCAATCGCTATGGCCACCAATTAACAGTTCATAATTTCATCCTACTTATTTGAACATAATATTCTCAGAAAATTTTTAAAGAATTATTGAATAGGGGTTATGACTTGAAGAAATCAGATTTTTTCTATTGTATCACTGATACAGAGATATTCCTGCCAAATATTCGTACTATCATACTATTTTAGTTTGAGGAAAAAGTATGATGGTTTTCTTTGATGTAGATGGTACTCTGTTGGATCATAAAAGTGCAGAGTTTGCGGGAGTTAAATTATTTTACCAGAATTACCGAAATTTTTTTAATATGGATTTTAATGAGTTTTATCCTCTTTGGTGCAAAATATCAGAAAAACATTTTGAGAGATATTTAGCCAAAGAATGTTCTTTTGAAGAGCAGCGAATAGAACGAATTAAAGAACTTTATTTAGAACGAAATATTGACCTATCAAGTGAAGAAGCACTTAAAATGTTTGGTTACTATTTACGCAATTATGAATTAAGTTGGAAACCCTTTAATGATGTGATACCCTGCTTGAAAAAAATTTCAAAGTTGAAAATGGGTATCATCAGTAATGGCGATTTAGAGCAACAAAAACTAAAGCTGGATAAAATGAAAATTTCCCACTACTTTGTTGATGTCGTAGCAGCAGGAGAATTTAATGTTTCAAAACCCTGTACTGAAATATTTGAAATTGCATGTAAAAGAAATGGTGAAGAACCAGAAAAATGTTTTTATGTCGGAGACACTGTTGAAACTGATATTATACCGTGTGGGAAAATTGGAATGAAAGGCATATGGATTAATAGAGACAACAAAACTTTGCCAAACAAAAACATTAAAATTATTGCCTCATTGAAAAAACTCTCCAATGTATTATATGAGATTATGCCACAATTATATGAGAGTATTTCATAATCATCGGATTATTGAGCTTTGTAAAAGAGCAAAATACTTGTAAAATCAGTAATTTCAATGTATAGTCAATGTATAGGCTGCTATGAAAGACTATATATTTAAGTAAATTATCTTATAACTAAGATAATTATTTTGTGCTGTTCAAGAATTGGAATTACCGTTTTTTTCCATATGGTTAATTGAAATAATTGCTTGATATTGTCATAAACCTTACTCTAAAGGTGGATAAAATGTATAGTTTAAAAATGGCAACACAAGAAGACCATGATTTTATTTATAATTTGAAGAAGACTACCATGAAAGATTATGTAATAAAAACATGGGGCAACTGGGATGAAGGTTTACAGAGAAATTTTTTCAGTAGAGAATCCAAAGAGATAAAATATCAAATTATTGTTGTAGAAGGCAAAAACGTTGGCGTTGTGGCCTTCAGTAGAAATGAAAAATCCATTAATATTGATGAAATCCAAATTTTGCCAGAATATCAGGGTAAAGGAATAGGAACTTTAGTCTTTTCAGATATTATTGCCAATGCCCAAAAGGAAAAAATAGAAACAACCCTCAGAGTATTAAAAGTTAATTTTGTGGCTCAAAAGTTTTATAACAAACTTGGTTTTGAAAAAATTGGAGATACAGAAACTCACTTTCTTCTTAGCAAAAAGCCCAATATGCATATTTTAGATTATCCGGAAATTAAATTCAGAAGCGGTTAGACACTAAACTGAAGCATTCTGACCTGCTTTGTCAAAACAGTTGTCGCTAAAAATCTAGAGTTAAGTATGTGTTAAGAGGTCACTTTTTCCTTAATATTTATACTGCGATTTCAATGCAGGTTCATAAAACTTGATTTTTCAATGCAGATTCATAAAACTTGGTTTTTCAGTGCAGGTTCATGAAACTTGGTTTTTTAATAGATCCTAAGATCACGAAGTTTTCCATGGAATAAGGAATTGATTTTGGAACTGAGGGTCTAGTTATATAATTTTTTACAAATATTACATGATATGAATTTAACCTTAGTTCCTAAATATGTCTGACAATTACTGTTAGTAATTGTCAGATTTTCCTTTTTCGCTTTAAAGGCTTTACGACCTGATTTTCAGATTATTTCTGCCCCCGGAAATTGAATTATCGGACAACCTATCAAAACCATGTATCCGTGGCCTTCTACGCTCCCGATGTAATAAATTCGTTATTTGAGAACTGTTACTTGAGAGGGATCTACCTTCACAGCTAAGTTAGAGATTTTAGAATGGAATAGCTCCTTATTTGCGGTTAGAGTTCCATTTGATCCTTTATTATTTATTTTTTTAGCAGGAACTCCTGCGATAGAAATGCCTTTTTCATAAAATGATTTATTTACAACGGAGTTTGCTCCAATTGCAATATCGTCCGCAATTGTAATATTCCCAAAAATTTTAGCGCCCGGCCCGATGTATACATTATTTCCTATTTGTGGAGCCGAAGTTTCTTCTCTGTTAGATCCTATATTGGTACAGGCATGTATCCTGCAATTTTCTCCAACCCTGACATTCTTGTTTATAATTATAGTTCCTCTATGAGCTATGCATAACCCTGGGCCAAAAACATTTAGAGGTATAGTAAACCCTAGACGAATACTCATCTGGTGATATCTGTACTCTATATATTTCAAATATAATTTGGAAATCAAGGATTTTTTACAATTAGTATAATACTCAACCTTTCTTAGGATTCTCTGAAATTTCCATATATCATCACCTATTAACTTAGGCTTCCGATAGTTTTTTCCACAAGCTAACTTATCTGCTTTAACATAAAAGTCGTAATCTGCTTTTGATTTGATTATAAAAATCCCCCCTATCCAATAATAAGTGCTAGGAATTTCCTATATCGATCTAGTATCGAGTCAATCACTAAAGATTCAATAATTGCGAGTAATTGTAATAGATTTTATACGATATTTTGATGTTAACTCAATAATGGAATTACAAATCTGTTCAATTGACCTGGTTAGTTCTGAAACAAAGGTCAAAGTTTTAAGGAACGTCAATAAAGTAACTATACATATTTAATTAAAGAGATCTGAACTTAGATAAATTTTTCTTAAATGTTTAGGAAACTTTAGTATTGTTGAAACTTTTGAGCGATTTTTCGAAAGGAATAAACTACTTTAAAATGCTTGGTTTTAATAATGTCCCTTAGTAATTTTTCGGAGTTCAATTAAAACTCAAGAGAGACCAAAGTTAAAACGGACATTGTTACTCAAAAATTAACAAGAAAAATCGAGAAAACTTGAAAAAAAGAGAAAAGTTTTCAAATGAATTTTTGCTCAAGCTTTTTTTTAAAAAGCTCACGAAAA
>DUGT01000124.1:70231-79488 GCA_013331275.1 Methanosarcina sp.
GAATTTTTGCTCAAGCTTTTTTTTAAAAAGCTTGAGCCAAAGCCTTTTAAAGGTTAACCTCTCTCAATCTGCATGACATGTCCAGACCAGCATATCTTGGAAAAATGCTTCTGCACTGGTGTGAGGCCTGTAATGTGCCTGTACTAGGTAAAAAGTGCGGATGCGGCAAAAGTACAAAAAAAGTTGAGGTAACCCCTCCGGGAGATATCCGCCCGGCTTTTGATTATGATATAAAACGCATAAACTCGGTTTCGGAAAAGGAGTTCAATGAACCCCTTATACCTGAAGGACACCTTGTAGTGCTAAATAAGGCTCCATACGAAGATCGAATGGACGAAATTATAGTTGACGGGGAAGTAATCGCATCTCTCAGATTTGAGATCGAGAGCTGTGAATGGGTTCTGCTTCCCAGGCTCGCAGGGGCAAGAAGACTTTTCCAGGGAAGGGATAAAAAAGCCCTGAGAAAGTGGGTTGTTATCGAGCAGGCAGTAGTGCCTTTTATTCTGGAAAAAGGAGCAAGTGTTCTGGCACCTGGGGTTCTTGATGCCGATCCACAAATCAAAAAAGAAGATGAAGTAATTGTACTGAATCCTGCAGGGGACGTAATATGCTGTGGGCGGGCCCGAATGACAGGAAAGGAGATGTGTGAGGAAAACCGCGGGCATGCTGTAAAACCACGCTGGAGCGGAGGACCAGAGCCTCAAAAAGCAAAACTTGGAGGGCAAACCTGGAAAGATGCCGTAAAAGCCAATGAAAAAATTCTGGACGGCATGGTAGAAAGGTCCCATGCTTTCATAAAAAATGTCGCAGGAAGTATGGATCTTAAGGTAAGCGTATCCTATTCCGGTGGGAAGGATAGCCTTGCTGTGCTCCAGCTAGTTGATGAGAGTCTTGACGATTACGAGATTATGTTTGCAGATACCGGGCTTGAGTTTCCGGAAACCGTTGAGAATGTCAAGCAGGTTGTTGAGCATTATGGGAAAAAACTCAGGAGCTCAAGTGCAGGAGACGCTTTCTGGGACTCGATAAGTGTTTTTGGCCCTCCTACAATGGACACCCGCTGGTGCTGTAAGATCTGCAAACTAGGACCGATCACTCGGTTAATTGATGAGAACTACGAAGGCGGATGCCTTAGTTTCATAGGACAGCGTCAGTATGAATCTCATGCACGTTCAATCAGCAAGAAAGTCTGGAAGAACCCATGGGTGGGAAACCAGGTAGGAGCATCTCCTATACAGGAATGGACAGCTCTTCACATCTGGCTTTACCTTTTCAAGACAAAAGCTCCCTATAATCCGGCTTATGAGAAAGGGTATGACCGGATGGGGTGCTGGCTCTGTCCGTCTTCCTCCCTTGCAGATTTCTTCCAGCTTGAAGAAAGCCATCCCGAACTTGCAAAAAAGCTGCACTCCCATCTCCTTGCCTATGCTAAAAAAATGGGGCTCTCTCCTGAATGGGTAAGGTATGGTTTATGGCGCTACAAGCGATATCCTCGGATTCTCCAGGAACTTGCTGAGAAGAAAGGAATTTCTCTTCTTCCATCCCAGGAGACACCAACAGAACTTCGTTTTGAAGTAGCAACAGGGTACAGGCCCTGCAAAGCAGGAGGAATTTCTGCGGACGGAAGTTTCGGGCAGGCAATTGATATAGAAACCCTGAAAGAAAGCGGAATGCTTTCACCCATAGGAAAGGCTTCTTTTATAGAAGGAGCTGCTTCAGTCGCTTTTAGAGAATCCAGAGCACAGGTTTTTGCCTCGGGAAATGTCAATGGGAGAAGTGAAAACGAAAAAGAGCTGAAAAAGCTTATGAGAATTATTGAGTTCTCGGTAAGAAGGGCTTTACTCTGCCAGGGGTGCGGAGTTTGCGTGGGCCACTGTGAGCATAATGCAGTTGAAATGAAAGAAAAAAAGGTAAGGATTAAAGAAAGTTGCATTCACTGCGGAGCATGTATTGAAGTCTGCCCGCTTGTTAAATTTATTTAAACTTTCGCAGTTGTGTAGTCTTAACAAGACTACCTGAATAGTTATGTTTCATAGATCAACGTCAGTACCTTTATCCTGTTTTCAAAGAATATTCTACAGAAAGACTCTTTGAAGAAGGCGTAAAAAAAGAAGACCTGAATCCATACTTACGAATACTAATAAGATGCACCATAAATTTTGGTAGGACATTATCTCTCTTTAATTTGTTCAATGATTTCGGATACTTCTTGCATGATCAATATTACCGCAGGAAAGATCACGAGTGCTAAAAATCCCTTTTTAGTACTTGCAACATGAACGAGCGTCCCAATAAATGGGATTTTTAAAAACAGAGTTCCCACCAGGTCTTCAGGAGCAACTGTATAACCGTCAGGTTCATCATATGCATCTCCCTGAGTTATGTATCCTTCATCTACAACTTTGACTACCCTGTGAGTAACTATGTATCTCTGATTTTTATCGAATATATGGTAATAGGATACAATATCCCCCAACATTTGGCTGGGTCTCTAAAGTATTTACTACAATTATATTGCTCTCTGTTATAGTTGGTTCCATACTGCTTCCTGTTACAGTCATGAATTTGATTGGTCCAGTAGGAATCATGGTGCAGATGATTGGCAAAGCCACAAAAATCAGCAGTATTATGAAGATCTCGATTTTTTCCATGTTTTATATCAACAGTTTGTTATAGCTTGTTCCTAATAATAATTAAGTGTGATCTTGTTTCCACTCCAACTATTCAATGTAAAATCGATATTTTCTACCTAAATATTGTTGTCAACTTTTTATCAATACTGGCTTCAATAATAGTCTTAAATTAGTAAATCGAATTTTTCTTTCTGCTCATATATTTTCGAGGAATCCTCGAAGAAGACTTATATATTATGCTGTTTTTCGCCATATGCCGGCCAATTTTATAGATGTCAAAAGCTCCTACCATCAAAAAAGGAAATTCATTGTTGAGTACCGGATTTGCATCCAGCAGATGCATTTTTACTTCTGCTTCAGGAAATACTCAACATCGAATTTAAAAGTTTTACCTTGTAATTCATTTTGTGGTTGATCATTGTCAGGGAAAGAATACATATAATAAATAGTTGCACCATTGAGAGGGCCAGGACTGAGATCACCGATCTCCTGTGAGCCAGTAGAAGTACCATCCCAGAGAGTTATAGTTTTTCCATATGGGTTAGTAGTAGCTTTGATCACAAGGGATTTAGATAAAATACCGTCGTCACCGGCACTTGGCACAATTTTTGCAGATAGTACACCATCGATTGAACCTTTATTTATGGCATAAGTTGGAATGGGAGTTAACCTAGCATCAACCTCACCGGGTTTTACATTTTTCGCTTCCATTGGTACAATATATGGTGGGTAATTAAAAAATTGGTTAGATACTTCCAAATCTATATTTCCAGCCTTAATTTGATTACCGGCAACAGGTTTTGAGCTATCAAAGTATGCCCACGTTCCGGCACTTGCTATAGATGCAACTACCCCAAGCATGAGTATACTTATAAGCATTTTTTTGTTGAACATCGCTGCCACCTTCCGAAAAGAACGTTCACTTATTTTTTATTGCACTATATTTTGTTGCGAGATGTAAAATAGTGTGAAATTCCAGATATTTGAATCTGGATAATATTTCACACGAACAGTTTATTTATAAATTCTACTTGTTATTATGATTTGCTTCAGAGCTGTTTCAGGTAGTATTCAAGATCGCATGTGACTGTATCACCCTGCTCAGTGTTCTGAGATACTCCAGCATCATCATACTTGTATGTGAACTCGACAGTTTGTGACTGTTGACCATCTAAGTTAGCGAGCTCATAGGGTACACCATTTTCGAGTTCATGTCCATTGATGTAGATGTGCATGTGTGAAAGTATATCAGCATCACCCGTTATAGTTGGTGTTACAGAGAGTTTACCAGTGATTGTGCCACCGTTGGTGAGAGTGTACGTACTGGATGGAATAGTTTTCAAAATGCTGTCTGGAATTGCATCCGAGACTGCAAACGTCTGAACAAGTGACCCGTCAAGATTTAGAGTTCCTGCAGTGATTGTATTACCAGCAACTGGCAGCGAATCGTCAAAGAATGCCCATGTCCCAGCGCCTGCCGCGGTGGCAACTACACCGAGAATGAGTACGCTCAAAAGCATTTTTTTATTAAGCATGATTATACCTCTTTTTGTTTGATTCCTTTTCCAATTTTTATTTTCGTAATTTTCCTACTCATTTTTGCTATGGGATCGCTGGAGATGATGAAAAATTCAACATCGGATACTCAGTTTTATTCCATAAGTTTAGCAAATCTGAGTTACTCATCTGAGTTACTCATCTGAGTTACTCATCCTACGAAATCTATTAAGATAGTTATTGAGGAGTTAACGAAATTTTTGGAGTGGTAATATAAAATTAACGTTGTCAGGTGACTCTGTGTGTTTGAGGACAAGTAACGTACAATTAATGAAGCGTAAGAAAAAGTAATGAGTCATTTTTGAGCTTTTCAACTAAAACTTTACTTATTTATAACAAAAGATCAATTACTTTTATCTAATATGTCCGAAGAAGAGCATTGGTATGGGAGGTAAAGACGCAGGCTAACTGCCGCAAGGCTGGAAGTGGAAAAATTTAGAAAAAATAGAAATTTAAGAGATTAACGCAACTTAATGTAAAATTACCGATATTGAGGGACGGTGAAGAACTTTCAAGAAAAAAAGAGAAAAAAATTGGGAATTTTGAGCATAAAGAAACATGCTCAGAGTTTTCGGACTTGACGCATGTGAGCTATCGAAGCTACCATGAAAAGACTACTTATAAAAAGTATCCACTGGTTGCTTGTAACCAAATTTAAAAGTCCCAAATAAATTGTGACACTTCCGACTACAGCAAGGGTGCTTAAGCCAATGTAGAAATGGCTCCATGGGATATCGCCTTTCTTGACGGTTTCCATATAGATATCAAAATCACTGGCTGCAGGGAGGAGTTCTACAAAGTCGTTCTCTCTATCGTAGTTGACGACCCCCAAGCTCTCCATTTTGGGAATGTGGGTCTGGAGAAGGGAGACATATATACTTTTTCTCATGGTGCTTTTTGGGTCGTTTTCTCCAGACTCTAGACGAGCTATTTCGTCAGAAAGAGAACGTATGCTCTGATTTCCTTGCTTGTGGAGGATTTCCAGGACACATCTTCGTCTGTCGTTCTGGAGGACTCCAAAAATATCACTTTTTGATAACTGTGTTTCACGGTTCTGGGCATCTGATTTAATTTCCAGAGAATTGTTAACGGTCTCGCTCACTGTATCCCTCTAAAGCATAGGTTAAACTATAGTATTGCTCTCTGAAATCAGGATTAATACTTTGAATCTATCCCAGAACTCAAAATTGCGTTTCAGAATATCAAATTCGAATGACCAATCAGTTTCTTATTTGGAAAATAATTCCGAAACTTTAAATGGTTGAGAAAAAATTGGTTTTGGGATGAGTTCCTTTATAGAGCATACTCAGATCACTGGAAATGTGATATAAACTGATAGGAATTGATATTGGAAATTTCCAGTTTATACCCTTGAATTCAGTAGATCTGAGCTATTTTATGGAGTGTTTTAAGATAGTTATTGGCAAATTAACGGAGTTTTTAGAGTGGTAATAAAAGATTAACGTCATCATGCGACTGTGCATGTTTGAGGGTAAGTAACATATCATTAATAAGGCATAGAAAAAAGTAATGAGTCATTTTTGAACTTTTTTGAAGGCAATTCGTGATTTTTATACCAATAAGATTCCTTTAATATTTTTAACCGCGGTGTTTCTCAATTTTAGGCGGCATTGTTCGCCATAAAATAAGTATTAACATTAAAGAGAAAGTTATTTAATAAATCAAAGAATTTAAAATGCTTATATATAGTTCTGATTTTATTCACTTGGTAATCATTATCATTGAATAATATTTATTGAATATATTTTTGATCTTATCTGCATAGAGGGAACAAAACATTTTCAGCATGGAAAAGTAAGAGGCGGAATAGTGAAAGTATTAAAGTATATAAAAAAATTTCAATTTTTAGTGATAGAGTGCCAGTGTGTAAGATATAAAGTAAAAACACAGTAAGTAGGAGTTGAAACACTGGAAGTCATTTTTCTTAAACTTAAAAACATCTTAATAGAGAGGAAGAAATTGCTTACCTTTGTATTTCTATTAATGATGGTTTTTTCTGTATTCTGGATGTATGAGGAATACACAGGAGTATCATATGAAGAAAAAAAGGTTCTTTCCTATACGCAACGTGGAAATTATACATATTCGGCTCCTGTAACTAAGCCAAATCCCCTCTATCCAGAAGGAATCAGGCTTGAAATGGGAAAACCGGCGTATTTTTTTTCCGTATCTCCAACTATGGACGTTTCATTCATATATAGACTTGAAGCCACAAGTTCTGCTGACCTAAATGTAGATGCTAAGACGATGATTGTAGCAAGTGATAAAGAGGGATATGGAGGAGAACAAAATGGAGAAGAGCAGAATGGAGAAGAACAGAATGAGGAAGGACAGAAAATATTCTGGCAGAAGAGTTATCAGGTTGGAGATTCAAAAAGTGTTCATTTGAAAAGCACGGATACCTTTACCTCTAATTTTACCCTGGATATACCTAAGATCCAGACACAGGCTAAAGAAATACAAGATCAGTTGAACTATTCCTCGAATCCAACGATAGAAATTGTTACTGTAATCAATTATGCAGGAAAAATAAACGGAAAAAATGTAACAAATACACAAAATTTTGTTATCCCTGTCAACATTAGTTCTACTTATTATCAGATGCCTGAAGAACTTGGATTCGTCGAAGACAAGTATGAAAATATCAGAGTTCAAAACACTTCAATGTCAGCGATCAAATTTCCTATATTGTTATTCTTGTTAAGTATAATTCTAACAGGGACTCTTATTCCGATAAAGAAAATGAAAAAAATTGATGAGGAATACATCAAAAAACTGGAAAATGAAAGTAAAAATTCATCTTTTAAAGAATTTATTAGCAAAGGTAAGATTCCCGAAAATAAGAGTTCTCTTCTACAAATTGAGATTTCTTCACTCGAAGATCTTGTAAACGCTGCTTGTGATATGAATGAAAGGGTAATTTATGATGCTAGATCTGGAGAATATTTCATAATTCACAATGGAATATTGTATATTTTCTCGGATGTACATTGAGAAAGAATTAAATAGTAATTTAAGATTAATGTTGTAATTTATTTAAAAAGGGCTAAATGAAATTTTTTATAAAAATTGCGCACTTCAGAGAAAAATAGACATGATACTATTAAAAGTGTCTCTATAAATTTAGGTTAGATGTAAAGCCCTTTTCCACTCTGCAAACAGACGGCGGAACTTGATCTTATTCTTTCTGCCAACAATCGATTTTCTGTACCATAGAGGGAGCAAAAACAACATAGAAAGGAAAGTATAAAACCCAATCTCTGCAAAAACAGGAAAATAAGGATTTATTTCCGAAAGGGAAATTATCCAGAAGACCGGCAAAATGTAGGGAACAGAACTGATTATTGCAGGGGTGTTTTCCGGAACTGTTACTCGAGTTTCATTATCCGGGGTAATCACCCCATACCAGAAATTAATTGCAATCCTCTGTTCATAATCATCAGGAGTTAAAACGTATACCTGAGAAAAGAATCCCTGATTTTTTATTGTCTGCTCCTTCTGCAGAACTACATGCCCGTTTTCCCCAAGGTTGTGAGCCACGACACCTGTAAAAAGAATCCCAGTTATAAGAATAAACGCTGCCAGTCTTTTTCCTTTAACTACATAAGAAGTTCTCCTAGCAATTTTTTTTTGTTCTTTTTCCACTTTTCGAGCTTTGGCTGGATTGCTGTACAGAAGTATAGCTCTTATTTCATCGAAAATTATCAGACCTGCAGGTAGTATGACTGTGAAGAGTAAAATATTTTTATTTTTCTTTACTGTATCGGGCAAATACCCTGCAAAAGGAATAACGAATATCAGCTTTCCCTTAACATTCGATGCAAGTATCTTAAAGTCATCCTGTGCGTTATTTGCATCGCCTTTAGTCTGGAATCTGCGCTCTTTTCCTTCTTCTAAGGAAATAATCCGATGTGTTACAAGAGTATTTTCCTTTGTTATTACAGTACTGTCCTTTGTTGCTACAGTATTTTCTTTTCCAGGAGGGTAAAAAGCTATTACATCCCCAACCTTAAGCTCACCTGGATCAACTGATTTCTCAATGATCATATCTCCAGGCAGCATCATTGGAGTCATACTCCCACTCAACACCACAAGAGGCATCATTGAGCCTGTATAGAATGGAATTAAGGTCTTGACCAGAAAAACAGTAATGAGCAGAATAATTGCTGCCTGGAAAATCTCTTTTTCCTTCATATTTCTCATTTCCATTCTAGGATTTCAATCTTCTTAGGCTTCGAAAGAATTTTCATTTTTTTCATTCACAGAAATATGGACTGTTTTCGTACTCTGACCATTCTCATTGGCCGCAGTAAAGGTGACAATATACTCTCCTGTTGCTGAGTAAGTATACACTGGATTCTGTTCAGTTGAAATATTTCCATCTCCAAAGTCCCAATTCCATTTTTCTGCGTTTTCCGAAAAGTCTGTAAACCGTACCGTCAGGGGAGCATTCCCAGATGTGATATTGCTGCTGAAGTTTGCTACAGAGAGAATTGACGGATTTGGCTGTTTTAATACTGTTATTGCTGCAAGCTTTGAATCCGTACCGTTTGCATTGTATGTTGTCAGGGAAACGGTATAGTTTTCTGATATAGAGTAAGTATGCACCGGGTTCTGTTCAGTTGAGATATTTCCATCTCCGAAATCCCAGTCCCATTTTTCTGCATTTTCCGAAAGGTCTGTAAACTGTACCGTCAGGGGAGCATTCCCAGATGTGACATTGTTGCTGAACTTTGCTACAGGAAGGACTGGATGCAGAGCAATTAATGTGAGAGATGTAGAATTCGTACCATTCACATTGCTCACTGTAAGCATTGCTGTATACTCTCCAGCTCCAGAGTAAGTATGCACTGGGCTCTGTTCAGTTGAAATATTTCCATCTCCAAAGTCCCAGTTCCATCTTTCTGCACTTTCCGAAAGGTCTGTAAACTGTACCGTCAGGGGAGCATTCCCAGATGTGACATTGTTGCTGAACTTTGCTACAGGAAGGACTGGTTGTAGAGCAGTTATTGTGAAAGATGTTGAATTCGTACCATTCACATTGCT
>DUGT01000124.1:79716-82973 GCA_013331275.1 Methanosarcina sp.
GGGCTCTGTTCAGTTGAAATATTCCCATCTCCAAAATCCCAGTTCCATGAAGTGGGAGAGCCCTGACTGCTGTCAGTAAAGCTTACGTTCAGAGGGACTGTTCCGGAAAGAGTGGATGCAGAGAAAGAAGCAAGCGGAAGTATGGAGGAAGGAGTTACTTTCAGACTTATTTTTGCTGTAGTGTCAGGAACTTCGTTTGGGACAGTATCTTCGCCTGAAACCTTATCTATAAATTTATTTTTGGAATCAACAACAAAACTTACTACTTCTATTTTTGTTCCATCAGGGGCAATATAAACAGATGAACCAGGAGCTTTGTCTAAAGATAAGCCTCCATTAGCACTGCCTGTTATTTCCGTACCTGTAGGTTGCACTGAAAAGGTTCCAGTGCCATCGTTGGAATTGTAAACTGCAACTTGAGGTGGAGTTTGAACGCCGTCAAAGAAAAGTACTACACCGTAATTTTTATTTTCTGGATATATTCCGTCGGCTATAAGGGAAAAATTATTGATTCCAAGCTGTAAAGGTATGAAAATTTCCCCAAAAGGACTATTATGAGAAGGCTGGTTAAAGAAAACTCCATTTTCATCGCTTACGCCTATTTGCCCCAATGAGTCTTCAGAATTTGTTGTTAAAGCTCCCGAATTTGTTGTAGCGCCTGTAGAGTTTTCCCCATCCAGCGTTATGCTTGTCAATTTGACGGTAGAAGCTATTCCCACATTTATATAATCAGTTCTTGTTTTTGTATCCGTTCCGACTTCATTGGTTACTGTAAGAGTTACTGTGTACTTTCCTGTTGCGGAGTAAATATGTACCGGGTTCCGCTCAGTTGAAATAGTTCCATCTCCAAAGTCCCATTTCCATTCTGTTGCATTTTCCGATAAGTCTGTAAATTGCACGGAAAAAGGAACAGGCCCCCTTGTTATACTGCTGCTGAAGTCGGCAACCGGGTGAATTATCACTTCGGGTGGTTCCAGAACCGTTAATGTCACAGATTGCGAATCCGTGCCGTTTGAGTTGGATGCATCCAGAGTTATGATATAAGTCCCTGCTGCCGAATAAGTGTGGGCTGTATTTTGCTTCTGAGAAGAAGCTCCATCTCCAAAGTCCCATTTCCATTCTGTTGCATTTTGTGAGAGATCAGTTAACTGTACGTTCAGAGGAGCATAACCTTCGGTAACATTGCTGCTGAAAAAGGCTTCAGGAAGGATTCCTTCATCATTATCCGAACCTCCGAACCCACCACCACCGCCAAAGCCTGAAAACACACCCGAAACTAAGCTACCTGTGCTGCTATTGGCTTCTTCTAGGGAAACGACCCTATCAAGGTCAAACGTATCAGTCAGGTTAGCGGAACCAGTAAGGTTAGTATTATTGGTAAGGTTAACAGGATAAGTAGGGTTTAAGGTCTCATTTGCTGCTATAAAGGAATTACTGGTCAGATTACCCAATGTTTCTGCCAAACTTTCGTTATTTAAAGAGGAATTGAAATTTTCCAAAGAGTTCATGGTTGCTCTCATTGGGTCGTCAGTAGTATTCTGAAACTTAGCATCGCTTCCTGTCAGATTAATATCAGGCACCCCAATCAGCCCAGGTAAATTTTCCCAGATCCCTGTGTTGATCTTAGCATTTGCATACTTCGTATCACTGAAAGAGGCAGATGTACCTGTAAAAGCCGGGAATTTATTACATGTGAAGATAAGAGAGATAAACACCAATCCTAAGAGTAATGTTTTGATAAATGCTCTCATTTTTGATTGTCACCTATATTATTTATTTAATATCCCTTAAAATTTTATTAATAGCCCTTAAATCAAACATGCTTGTAATATTCGTAAGAACTAACGTCCTGAATTTTTGATTCACTCCTCGTTTTGAAATTAAATTTACTTCAAATATGATCCTTTAAAGTTGTAGGTCTATAGCCTACATGCCTGAATTTTGAAATCAATGGTGCTTAAAACTAAATCTTTAAAGCACGAATTTTAACCGTGAAGTATAATTAACAGGATTTTCCCTCAAATGCATAAACATTTATTAACGGTCAGTGAAAGTATAGAAATCTCAAGCAAAATGAAAATATTCAGAGTTTTCGGACATGACGCATGTGGACTATCGAAGCCACCATGAAAAGAATACTTATAAAAAGCATCCACTGGTTGCTTGTAACCAATTTTAAAAGTCCCAAATAAATTGTGGCACTTCCGACTACAGCAAGGATGCTCAGGCCAATGTAGAAATGGCTCCATGGGATATCGCCTTTCTTGACGGTTTCCATATAGATATCAAAGTTACTGGCTGCAGGGAGGAGTTCTACAAAGTCATTTTCCTGACTATAGTTGATGATTCCCAGGCTCTCCATCTTGGGAATGTGGGTCTGGAGAAGGGAGATATATACGCTTTTTCTGATTGTGCTTTTTGGGTCGTCTTCGCCAGACTCTAGGCGAGCTATTTCTTCAGAAAGAGAACGTATGCTCTGATTCCCCTGTTTGTGGAGGATTTCCAAAACACATCTTCGTCTGTCGTTCTGGAGGACTCCAAAAATATCGCTTTTTGATAACTGTGCCTGATGGTTCTGGATGTTTGCTTTGATTTCCAGAAAATTATCTTCTTTTTTGACTTTTTTTAGAATTTGCATTATCAGATGGACATAACACATATTTTATTCCTCTAGAGCATAAGTTAAATCATGGTATCGCTCTCCGGAATTACGGTTAACACTTTTTTCAGAATTAACTGGATATATTAATTTATGATAACAGTCACTTTTTGATAGTTATACTTGGATCACCATTTTTTCAAAAAAGCTAGAATTCGCGAGTTTTGATCAAAAAGAAACAATAATAAATCTCATCAATGTTTAAAATTCAAAGTTTCTAATTTTTTATTTCAACTTTATAACCCTAGTGAAATAACTAATGATGATCTAGTACAAATTATAATATTCTCTTCAAATTCAAGGGAGAGTTTTCTAATCGAGATGTACTCAATGATTTTGTCATAATACTTTCAAACTTTAATGCATTGCTTGAGAATACTTTTTAAACGTGGTTAAATTCTTAAATCTCCAATAAATATGTAAAGTTTACTTTTACCCACAATGGCTTGGAGAAAATTCAAATTAGATAATTTATCATATAGCGAAACTCAACTTCACAATAATTCAACATTATTAATATTCAACAATCACCATCCTAGTTTAGAATTGTTTGACATCACGAGTATCCAACTTCACAACTGCTTTACTTTTCAACTGC
>DUGT01000124.1:83140-90993 GCA_013331275.1 Methanosarcina sp.
TTCAACTGCTTTACTTTTCAACTATTTAACCACTTACTATAAAAAAATGTCGTAATTAAACTATACTATTTATTGGCAAATATAAATAATGATTATTGTTCTTGGTGCTTAAAACTCGATTTCCCTATGTTGCACTCAAATTTCCGATTTAATATCCAAAATGTAATGAATATAAATCTAATTTGTCATATAATTGGAAATTTTGATAGTTTTAAAGTTGAGTCGTTATGAAGTTGAATATGCCTTTTGAGCATGTTTTCCAACACGTGAATTTTTCTCTACTGGTCACTAATTAAGGATTCATTTACTTCTTCGGGTACTTTTTTGAATCCAACTACTATTCATTTTTTCATAATTAGTTGTTGAGTTTTTACAAGAGGATAAATTCTTCTGCTAGCGATTAGTGTCAATACTACTTTCCAGATTAGAGCTTCAATTACCTGCACATTTTTTGTTTCAAGAACTTCCAGCAGATATTTTATTTTTCAACCCCTTTAACAGCAGTTCTATGCTCCATCTTCCTCGATATAAGCTTGCGATATCTTTTGCATTCAAAAACATTTTTCTCAATATTTTAATATAAATATAGTACGCTTCATTCTCTATTATTATACTACGAGAAGAAGAATATCCATTTCATCTTGTTTTTGCTTTCCTTTATACTCTCTTCTTTTGAATGCTATTTTATAACTGCATCAATAATAATTTTATAGGATTCAGTTTCTCATTCTGTTTTAAACTGGCAAGTGTACACTGTAAGCATACACCAAAACTGAGATTATGTTTTAAAATTAAATTTGATTTTAAAATTGGAAAGGGTTTGAGGGTCGATATCTTCTTAGAATTCAACTGGGGTTTAGATTTTACTGTATAAAGTCTCATTAAAAACAAATAGAATATATATGTAACAAAAATTATTCTGTTGGATAACAATTCGAAACATTTTAATATAAAACCACACAGTATAAACATTAAATAACAAATAAATATATAGTAAAATAAAATTATTGTAATAGATAATAAGTGAAAAATTGTTGGCATGGAGACACAGAATAAAGAATATATAAGTAACTCTTGAACACGAATATTAAATTATAATTCTTTATATCTTAAATAGAATATTCATGGGAAAAATAGCATATTAAAAACTTTGTCTTATAAGATTATATGATAGGCTTCCTTGATAAATCCTCAACACAAACAGTAATAGGTATGCGAAGACTCTGGTTGTTTGTTAAAAATCTAGAATATTTAAAAATAAACAGAGTGTGGAGGCAAATACAAATGCTTTCTACGTCTAAATGATAATAATATTATATTTACTATGGAATTAAGGACTCTGTTCCAAAATCTAGTGATTTTCGTACTTTTTAATTGAAGATCTGAGTTAGCAAGAAGAGTCCAGTTATCATCAAAATCAATATCCGACATCTAAAGGCTTCAATTTTTAAGTTATGTCACAAGGATTATGACTAATTAAAAAACCTAATGTCAAGTCAAACACAAAATGTCGTATAAAATCGAGTGCAGATATTAGGAATCATTGAATCCTTGACAATTGACTTGACACTAGTGATTTTGAACTTTAAATTCATCACTAGGTTTTGGTACTGAGTCGGAATTAAGGAATACATCATGCAAATGTAACAGTTAAAAAACAGAGTATTTGGACATGATATTTGTATTCCTACCCTAATTCACCTGATCTAAACTTACTTGATGAGATATTGAAAAACATAAAATTCCGTTAAAGGAAATAATAACATAAACGATTTGGTTTGAGCAGAAGTTAACAACCGAAAAATGGAACTAATAAATAAAAATAATCGTCAATGATTACCGGGAAATGTTTCAATATCTCAAGCAAGCTAGCAGGGTATTCAACTTAAATATAAAATTTAATTAATTTATGAATAAACAATAAAGTGAAGTTAAGTTATGAACAAGAAAACAATGATAATAATATTATACATATTTTTCATAATACTCATAATACTATCATTATTTAAGTTTATATAAAACTCATCAAATTTAGATAAAATTCACAACTATACATAATAATTCGGCTTATTAAACTAACATCAGTAGTTACCATTACTAAGAGTCAATAAGTCAATTTTTGTTTTTCTATTATCTCTTTAATTGATATTTTCATTATTTTAATAGTCATGAATTTTTCTTGCTCAAGTTGTGACAGTGTATGAATCTTTTGGTGAAATAAAAATATTAAGAAATTATCAAATTGAAAAACTGTATATTAGCAGACCAACTTCATGTGCTATATACAAAAGCTGTCCTTTTTTCTTGTAACCAGGGTATGAGATTAAAGGAAGCAACCTAGAGACCTGAAATATACAATTGATATTTCAAGATAGTTGGAGTGATTTTTTCGATACTGTCCGCTTATTAAATTTATTTAAATTTTCGCATTCGATACTAGTTAGAGCTGAAGTACTTTGCAGAAAGAAAAAGTGAGGACTCAGATAGAGGTAAATGTAAAACTTCAAAAAGGCAAAGTCAATAATCAAAAAGGCTTTTCTGTCCCATCCTTTTCTGAAGTTCCCCTACCCTGACACCTACCCGTCTGAACTCAGTCTGACTTTCCGAAAGGAGCTCGTCCAGGATTTCGCGAGCTACCTCGAGGAGAGACTCCTTTAAATAAACAGGGTGGTTTAACGTACGGCTTTTTGTATACATTTTAAATTTCGAGTTTATGACCGTAACGGTCACAGTTCTGAAGGAGAGCTCCCTTGAATCGAGTTTTGAAATTACATCCCCTGCCAGTCTGTCAAGTAACTGAGAAATAAGGTTGATGTCGAGCGTATCCTCAGGAAGAGTTGCAATCCTTCCTATCTGTTCGGAGCCGTCCTTTTCTTTCAGGGGAGAATCATCGATTCCTGTTGCAGCCTGTTTAAGCCAGATGCCTCGTGTTTTTCCAAAAGTAGAGATCAGGTCAATAACGTCGTGTTCAGCAAGGTCTTTTACTGTGACTATGCCCATTTCCTGCAGTTTTCCTGCAGTTACATTCCCTATCCCCCAGAGTTTGGACACTTTGAGAGGCCAGAGAAAATTCTCTAATTTATCCGGACTTATGACCGTAATCCCATCGGGTTTCAGGACAGAGGATGCCATCTTGGCAATAAGCCTATTTGGGCCTATTCCCACAGAACAGGTCAGCTTCTCTTTATCCTTAATATCATTCTTAATCTGGCTCCCAATCTCAAAGGCAAGGTTAAAATCGCCACCTGTTTTTTCAGTGATTTCCAGGAAGGCTTCGTCTATGCTTATCTGTTCAAAAGCCTCCCCTGTCTCCCTGGCGTCCGCGTAACTCCTGAGAATTTCCATAACCCGATCCGAGACCGAAGTGTAGAAGTCCTTTCGAACAGGTAGAAAAACAGCTTCAGAGTTCAATTTCTTTGCCTTCGAACAGGACATACCTGCTCTGATCCCGGATTCTCGTGCGATATAATTGCAAGTACTTACAGCTCCACTGAGCTCGCTTCTTCCGGACAGCATGCAGACCACGACGGCTTTTCCCTGAAGATAAGGGTTTTCCCGCTCTTCAATGGCTGCAAAAAAGTAGTCCATATCTACATGGAGAACAACACGTTGCATCGAAAAAAGTAGGTTGGGAAGATTTGTATAATTATCTCTCAAACTTCGGAAACAGAGAAGTACAAACCATAACAAATAAGAAAGATAACTTCGTTAGTTGTAATACTGTTTTTAAAAAAGTTAGTTTTCAGAACTAGGCACGATTTTCATACAGGATGTTTTCAGTATGAGTACTTCGAATTTCCCATATGACTCAGAAGAAACGGAAACTTTCCCGAAAGAATCAACAGACAAAACAAGCCAGATATCCGGAATAGGTTCCGAAAAATCGGGCAAAGCCTTCGAAAGAAGCGGCATTCCTGTACTGGAAGTCAAAGACTTATGTCATAGATATCCTCATCTTGATTCGAACGCTCTGGATAGAGTCAATCTCAAAGTGTTCAAAGGAGAAAGAGTTGCAGTGCTTGGGGCTAATGGAGCAGGAAAATCAACTTTGTTCAAGCATCTTAACGGGATTCTGAGGCCTCTTTCAGGGGAAGTCCTGATAAAAGGGGAAAAAATGACTAAGAAAAACCTTCGGACATGTAGGGAAACCGTAGGAATCGTCTTCCAGGATCCTGATGACCAAGTGCTTGCTCCAAGTGTTGAAGAAGATATTGCTTTTGGGCCAATTAATATGGGTTTATCCAGAAACGAAGTCGAAAAGAGAGTCAAAGAAGCCCTTGAAATGGTCGGACTCACAGGTTTTGAGGAAAGGGCCCCGCATCATCTTAGCGGAGGACAAAAGAAACTTGTAGCGATCGCGGGCATCCTTGCCATGCGTCCTGAGGTTATAGTCCTTGATGAGCCAACAGCCGGACTTGACCCTCTCAGTTCAGCTCGCGTTCTTGAGTTAATCATGAGGATGAACAGGAAGCTTGGGATTACCCTGCTTCTTTCTACCCATGATGTGGATGTGGTCCCTTATTTTGCAGAAAGAGTTTTTGTTCTCCATCATGGAAGACTTGAAGCTGACGGAAGCCCGAACGAGATTTTCAGCGATCCTGAACTCCTGAGAAAAGCTCACCTCAGACTTCCGAGAGTGGCTGAAGTATTTGAAATGCTCCAGCAAAAAGGACTCAATGTTAAGATACAGATAACAGCAGAAGCAGCCAGAGACGAAATATTGCAGCTCGTAAGCTTGGGACAGCAAAAGGTGAAGCTTGAGTGAAAGCCGGAAAGAGTCCTTCAGAGGAGAAGTTTCAATGGTAACACTCACGGATATCGAACGCGAATCATATAAAGACAGTCCAGTACACAGGCTTGACCCCAGGATAAAGCTGCTCTTTGCATTTGCAATAATCATTTATGCAGTTAGCCTACCCCGGATTCACGAAAAAAATATGGTCCGCCTTTTTTCCATAGAGGTTTATTTGCTGCTTCTGGTGCTTGCTGCAAGGCTCGACTTAAGATACTTTTCCCTTCGTGTTCTTACGATTTTACCATTCGGACTTGCAATTGTCCTTGTCCAGCCATTCCTTAGACCTTCCTTTATAGAAAATTATACTCCATATCCTCTTGATCTGCCTTTCGGGCTCAGTATAACTTATGAAGGACTTGATTTTGGAAGCACACTGTTTGCGAAGTTTCTAGTATGCATAACAGCTGTAATTCTATTTTCTTCTACTACGCGGCTCAGGGATATGGTTGCGGCTGCAAGCAGAATAGGTATCCCAGGTGAATTCACTCTCCTTTTGAGCATGATGGTACGCTACCTCTTCCTTTTTTGGACTGTTCTCAAAAGGATAAAGACCGCACAGCAAACAAGGCTCTTTGATATATGGAACAAAGATGTGCCAAGAAGATGGATCATCGAGCAAGTAGGGAACAGCATGAGTTCAATTTTTATACGTTCCTACGAGCAGGGAGAAAGGACCTATATAAGCATGCTTTGCAGAGGTTACGGAAGTGGGTACGAAAAGGTTTACTATAGAACAAAAATAAGAACTCAAGATATCTTGTTTCTGCTCCTGAGTGCAGGATTCATATTATATATTCACCTGTCTGTATGAGAAGACTGCTTACACTGCTTTTTAACATTTTCTGAGTTTCCACTTCTTTTCAACATTTTAGAAAATTGAGCATTAGCAGGCTTATAGGTAACAGAGAGAGGACAAAACGTGAGATGTCTTGGACTTAATTTATCCGGATTGTAGGAATTTGTTCTAATTTTTTCTTCCCCTAAATCAGAAAAATTGAGTTATTATCAAGAATCCTCTGTGGGGCTGACTGCTTGCTTTTTCAAATCTCTGTAACTCCAGAAGAAGCTTGACTGAAGCGTTCACAAATCCGATTTCTGAAAAAAGGAGAACTGGTAATAACTTTATTGCAGTCTATAAAACACTTCCACGAAATTACAAGATAAAGATCTTTCTACTTTCCTTTTTTCGGCAGTGTTGATAATTTCACATAAATTTGAAACCAGTTTCAGAAACTAATATCACTTAGTTCTATTTGCTGTTGTATTCTTCAGTGTCACTCTTTACAACTAGTGGTTTCGACTGAAGGAGTCTTATTTTCTGACACTTTATGCGTGCATTTTTTAGCCTAATACCACTTGTTCTTGCAATTTTCTCAGACATATTTTACTCCTTTCCTGACCGACAGGATTTTCTCAACTTATTATTCATACGTTTAACAGATTTCTTAAGATAGGTTAGTTTTTATTGTTTATAATTTGAATACAAAGTTAATAAATTTGTCTATAGAAATAACACCTGAGTGAAATTTAATAATAGAGATGAATTAAAAAGGTCATTTCAAAGAATACAAATATTTCAGTAGATATGGGTTCAATAGATCTTTATAAGCTATTTTGAGAATTAAAGGCTTTAAACTTCCCCGTTTTCAGAGCCGGCGCATTATAAAATATAAGTAATTTGAGTTTGTATCCGTGCATTAGTTTTAATAATTCTTGTTTTCATAGGATAAAGTATTTATTATTTGAGAGATTTTAATATATAGTAATACGTAAATTAAATTTGGTAATACCAATTAACGTTTTATTGTGGGAAAATAGGGGTAGATTACGGTGCAGGAAATAAGAACAAAGAAATTTTTGCCAAAGAAAAAAAATGCTTTGCTGGTACATAGAGTGCAGGATAAGTTAACTCCTGTATCTTCACCAGTCCTTCCTACTGGCCTATACTTATCACCTTTTACTTATCCTGTTTCTAATCCTGCTCCTGACTGTTCATTTTGTTCTCCAGGTCTTCTCTATCTCGATTTGAATATTTATCGGGAAACTGTAATAAAAGCTCTTGTTAAAGAACAAAGTGAGGACCTGTACAAGCTAATCGAAAAAGTTAACTTTGACGGAAAATATTATCGGATAAAAAGTGTGCGTTTCGGGGAATGGGAACACTGCTGGGATCTGGCGGTTCGAGTGCAATTTTATGGAACAATGCCGGGATTAGCCTTTGAACCGAGAAAAATTATTCATAAAGAAAACAAGAAAATAACATATAAATCCCTTGTTCTGGTAAACCCATATGAGTTGTGGGAAAGAAAACTAGTTGAAAAATTATGGAATCTTCAGGATAGAATTGAGTTTCTTATAGCAAAAATTCTTTTTCACGAGTGCATCCATATTCTCATATTCCTTGGAAAAACTCTACACTCAGGTTTGGAGCAGACAAATATTTTCCTTGAATTCAAAGAACTGCTTAAGTTTACAAACTCGAAGAAATTGTGCCCTGAAGGTTGCAGTGTCCGGTCCTGTCTACGAAATCTGGTTGATATTTACCCAAGTTTTTCCGAAAACCCCGAAGAAAAATCAAATTTGGTTACTGAACTTTACGAGTTTCTGATCCACGAAAAATACAGCATTAAAAAAACCGATCTGGCTTTTGGCCTTCCCTGCAGCAACAGAAAAATTTCCCAGGATTATGTGAAACTAACAGCTTTGAAAATGGGACCCTGTATGGAAGTTAATAAAAAAGTTTGGAAAGGAGAAGTTAACAGGTTGCAGAAGGATCTGGAAAAACTGTATGATAGAATTGATAATAACCAGAGATGAGAATGAGGTAAATTGAAAAATTTGGGGCTAAATTAACTTATTTAGCTCAAAATCAGATTTAAATGATCGAAATAATAAGCCATAGCATAAAGCTCGAAATCGCTTATGATATTTACAACAATTGAGTATATATGATTCTCTCATTAATCTGATTCTTTCAATAATCTGATCCTCTTACCAGTCTAATTATTTCAATAATCTGGTTCTTTCATCAATCCGATTCTTTCAATAACCTGATTCT
>DUGT01000124.1:91139-95799 GCA_013331275.1 Methanosarcina sp.
GATTCTTTCAATAACCTGATTCTCTTATAGTATCTGAAAATAAGAACATTCCTACAAAGGTAATAAAAATTGATAAATTTAGATAACAAACAGCTATGAAAAACCTTAATTTAACTGGAAATTCTACACATTTGCACTAAGTCCCTGCCTGATTTATTACCACAGGCAGGGGCAAAAAGGAGTTCAGATGACTTAGGCGATTTAGGAGGTAATTTTTTATTTGTGTCTGTTCGCCAGAGATCCTTTATCGATATTACCAGCTAATATTTAAGACTTTTGGTAGATTTCCTGTTACAAATTATTAACTATGATGATATTATTCTTACGCGATCTGGACATTGTTTTATGGAGAACTTATCATCTTGGAGTGACAAAACATTGAGAGTGAGTAAAGAGTTTAAAAAGCTAGATTATATAGATAAACACAACACAAGAAAACGATTCAAGGAAACAACACAGTTTAACCCTTTTAGACTTAATGACAAGTTTCCTCTATCTACGTTGGAACAAGAATCTCCAGTTATTTTTCACTAAATTTCAAAACAAATTAGGTGATAGAGTCAAAAAATTAATGAGCACACATGTTTGACTTAATGGAAAACACATGTTTGACTTAAGGAAAACACATGCTTGACTTAATGGAAGACACATGCTTGACTTAATGGAAAACACATGTTTGACTTAATGGAAGATACAAGGATACTTAATCTGATTAAAAGTAAAAATAAAAATACTGAAGAGGGTGTCAATAAAAAAATCATCGAAAAAAGTAATATCAAAACGTATATATGTAATACTAGACAATGTGGTAATATCTAACTTATTATTGATTGTATTCTTCAAAAACAGTTGCCTGAAACATTGTAGTAGAATCAAAGATAGTAAGGCTGCTCCTGAAAAGAACTTTTAGATTTCATGTTAAAGATATTTATCAATTCCTTGCTTCAGAAATATTTCTGAACCTAAAGAACTCCTGTTTGGATTTTACAGGAAATAAGAAATAGGAGTAAAAAGAGGGAAAAGTGAAATGCATATACCTGATTCATTCATACCGCTTAGCCAGGCAGTGATTTACTGGATTATAGCCCTTCCGTTCATAATAACGTCAATGAAATGGGCAAAAAACGAGCTTGACGAGATGAAAGTACCGATTCTTGCCGCCCTTGCTGCAGGAATTTTTGCAATCCAGGCCATGAATATTCCCATAGGGATGGGAACAAGTGGACATATGGTAGGAGCAGCCCTTGTTGCTATTGTCTTTGGAAGCCCATGGGCCGGGGTCCTTGTCCTTACTCTAGTCCTGATTGTGCAAGGATTCGCCTTCGGTGACGGAGGAGTCACTACTATGGGAGCGAATATTCTGAATATGGGTGTTATTTCCGGATTTATCGGATATTATACATACATTGCCCTTCGAAAAAGTGTAGGTACAAGTATTGCGAGTTTTGGAGGCGCCTGGCTTGGGCTCTTTATTTCGGCAATAGCCTGTGCAATTGAAATGTGGATTGCTGGTACCTTTCCCTTGCGTGCAGGACTTATGGCCATGGGAACTTATCATCTGATTATCGGTTTTATTGGTGAAGGCCTGATCACTTCAATTGTTATCACGGCAATTGCAAAATCCCGCCCTGACCTTCTTGAGGATAATTTTACTGCCAGACCAGAAAAGAATAAAAAGGAGACACACGCATGAGCAGAAAATCAAATGTGAAATTCTTTTACATCGGAATTGCAATTGCATTCCTGCTTGCGGTTCTAGCTCCTTTCCTTGCATCCTCCGACCCAGACGGACTGGAAAGTGCTGCTGGAGGGATAGTTGAAGAATCGAAAATGTCCCAAATTGAAGCAACTGAACCTGTAGTAAGCTCTCCAATGCCCGATTATTCAATAGAAGGCCTGGGAAAAGGGGGAGAAGTAGCAGCAATAGCCGTTGGAACACTTGCAGTACTGGCAATCAGTCTGGGGTTGGGCAAAGTTTTTAGCAAAAAAATCTAAATAAAATTGAGTTCTCTTTCCAAAAAATCGTTTCTCTTCCCGAAAAGTAGGGGAGAAACGACTTGTATACCTCTGGAAGAAACGTCTCAACTGCCAATAAATATAATACTGGAAGGACATAAGTCCTTTACAATACAGATTTTACACTTTGGTCTCCTTGCCTGACAGATTTTCCTCCCATGATAAATCAGGGTCATGGAGATTGAATCAAGATCTTCCTTTCTGGCAAGTGAGATAAGATCCTGTTCAATTTTAGCAGGGTCGGAGTTTTTCGTGAGTCCCAACCTTCTGGAAACCCTTTTTACATGGGTGTCTACAGCAATTCCCTCTACTACTCCGAATGCTCTGGCAAGTACTATATTAGCCGTTTTCCTCCCGACACCCGGCAGACTAATAAGCTCTTGCATAGTTTTCGGAACTTCCCCATTATACCTTTCAACAATCATCTGAGCAGCAGTTTTGATATTTTTTGCCTTGCTTTTATAAAAGCCCGTGGAGTATAGATCGTTTTCAAGTTCCCTCAGATCCGCACTGGCATAATCTTCTGCAGTCCTGTACTTTTTGAATAATTTATCAGTCACTCTATTAATCTGTACACCAGTTGACTGAGCTGAAAGAACAGTTGCCACAAGAAGTTCAAGAGGATTGCTGTAGTTAAGAGAAGGTTTTACATCAGGATACTCTTCTTTTAGAAGAGCCCAGATCCGGTCGAAGTTATGTCTGTTATCAGGAATATTGTATTCCGAGACAAAATCCTCAGTGGCAGATTTTTTTGGCTTTCTTTCAGGCATGTTAACTCCATCTACTAGTTATTTCATAGTTTTAGCCAGAAACTTACTTGTTTGAGGAAACAGTACTTTCAATGTCCCTTGAAGTTTGAGTTCTATGCCCGATCCAGAAGATTACAGCATGTAAGGAATATCCGAACATGTAGTCGGATAGGTAAAGATCAGCTTTTTTATGTCCGAGGCTTTAAGCCCCAGCCTCATTACCGCAGCGAAAACATTGATAGCTTCTTCGGCATTAGGACCCAGAATATGCGCTCCCATTATACGGTCATTTGCTTCATCAATAATTACCTTTGAAGCCGCAAACTCCATTCCTGCTTTCCGGGTTGTGTACCAACTGCTTCTGTTCTGGAGAATCACTTTATACTTATCACTATCTTTAGAGACACTGATTCCTACCGACGCGAGAACCGGAATTGTAAAGACTGCACTTGGAATGCCTTTATAGTCTGCCTCAACACTATCACCCTCAAGAACATTAATTGCGGCAACTTCTCCCTGGAGACTTGCAACAGGAGTTAGTTGCACGCCCTCCAATGCGCAGTCTCCACCTGCATAGATCCGGGAGTTTGAGGTCTTCATGTGCTTATCAACTACAATAGCTCCTTTTTCGATTTTAACTCCGGCATTCTCAAGACGCAAGTCCTCTATATCGGCTACACGACCTGCTCCGTGCACTACCATATCCGCACGGAAAATCTGAGTTTCTGGTTCATTTTCAGACTTAGATTTAGTCTTGACCAGAAAGCCATTCTCATCTTTTTCTATCGAGACTACTGGTTTGTTTATAAGGATCTTAATTCCTGAGGCTTCAGAGGCTTTCACAAGTAGATCTACCATATCAGAATCAAAAGCTCCCAGGATCCTTGCACTTCTATGCAGGATTGTTACTTCGGCTCCAGTTCTTCGCGCAACATGAGCGAACTCTATGGATATATACCCGCCCCCGATGAAAATAATTTTCTCAGGAAGCTTTTTGGTTTCTAATAACTTCTCGCTTGTAGTAACATACTCCTCACCTGGAATATTGAGCTTTCTGGGCCTTGCACCTGTAGCCAGGAAAATATACTCTCCTTTAAGTTTGTCCTCTCCAACAATGACTGTGTTTTGGTTTTCAAAATGCGCTCTCCCATGATATGTATCAATTCCCATCTCAACCAGATGTTTCTCTGTTTTGCTGGAATATCCCTCCGTAAATGTCTTTTTAAACTCGATGAGTGAAGTCCAGTCAAGTTTTAAAGGGGTGTCTATTCCTACACCTTTTCCTATTAGTCGATTATTAGAGTCAGTAACACCAGCAGTATTGGCAAGCACCTCTTTCGGGTCACATCCCCTTAGAGGACAGGTTCCCCCATATTCTCTGGAATCAATTATAGCGATCTTTAATCCTGAATGTGCGACTTTACCTGCAAAGGTTCTGCCCGCAGTACCCGTCCCAATAACTATAATATCATATTTCTTTTCCATTGAACTCCCCACCCTCTGAGATTATTTACTGAAACGAACACAGAAGATATTTTAGAAGTATATATCACATGTAATTTTATCCATTTTGATTTCAGAGAATAAGTATTTCACCCGGACTCTGGTCCAGGAAATGAAGCAAAAAATTGTGTCTTTAGAGAATTATGCATAAAAAGTACCAAAAACTTAAAGAACTAGATTTCCAGAAGAGTTCTGGCAACATCTTAACGGAAGTACTGGGTCTGTAAAATATAAGTCCGGTTTATCCGGAAAAACTCTCTTTTTTAATATAATAATGTGTAGACCATAAGTTTTATAGCTAAGAATTTTTAAACCAAGGATATTGGTGATTTTTTGGTAAAGAGGGCACTGCTCAGCGTCTCAGACAAGACAGGAATTGCAGAATTCGCACG
>DUGT01000124.1:95940-97583 GCA_013331275.1 Methanosarcina sp.
TCAACAGGCGGGACAGCGAAAATTCTTCGCGACGCCGGCATAGAAGTTACTGATGTCTCGGAAGTCACAGGCTGTCCGGAGATGATGGGTGGAAGGGTCAAAACTCTCCATCCAAGAATTCATGGCGGGCTCTTATGCCTGCGAGAGAGCAAGGAACAGATGGCTGAGGCTGAAAGAGAAGACATTTCGCTTATTGACATGGTGGCTGTAAATCTCTATCCGTTTGAGGGAACAGTCTCAAAGGAAGGCGTCGAACTTGAAGAAGCCATTGAGAACATAGACATAGGAGGGCCAACTCTTCTTCGTTCGGCAGCTAAAAACTACCGTTCGGTTACAGTGCTCTCAGACCCTTCGGACTACGGGCATGTTCTCAAAGAACTTCGCTCAACAGGGGTAGTTTCGGAGACAACCAGAGCTGCTCTTGCAGTTAAGGCTTTCAGGCATACTGCGGATTATGATGCAGCAATAGACACCTATCTGAGCAGAACCCTGCTTGAGGAAAGCGTGCTACGCCTGAACTTTACCGACGGTGTAAAACTTCGTTATGGAGAGAACTGGCACCAGAAAGCCTATTTTTATAAAGATCCCAAAATTGAAGGTCCTATCCTGGCAAAAGCTATCCAGCTGCACGGAAAAGAACTCTCCTATAACAACTATGTGGACGCAGACAATGCCCTTCAGACAGTAAAAGAACTTGGAAATGCTCAGCCTGCCGTAGCGATCGTAAAACACAACAATCCATGCGGGCTTGCAACCGGAAGCACACTCTTACAGGCTCTTCAGGCTGCCTGGGATGGAGACCCGATTTCAGCTTACGGAAGCATAATCTGCACCAACGAAACCTTTGACCTTGAAGCTGCAACTTTTCTGAACGGAAAATTTGTGGAGATTATTCTTGCTCCTGACTTCAAACCCGATGCCCTTGAGTACCTGAAAAACAAAAGTGAAAACCTTCGGCTTCTTAAGCTGCCTGAACTCAGAGAAGCTTTTGGGACAGAATACACATACAAGTATGTGATAGGAGGTATGCTCAAGCAGAGTCGTGATATTGGCCTCTACGAGAAATGGGAGTCAGTTACAGATATTCCCTATCCTGAAGAGAAGCGCTCTCTTTCGGAATTCTGTCTTAAAGCCTGCAAGTCAACTAAATCCAACGCAGTGATCCTTGCTCACGAGTACGAGCCAGGTTTCTTTATGGTACTTGCTATGGGTGCAGGACAACCGAATAGGGTTGACTCTATTCGTAAACTTGCAGCCACAAAAGCAGTTGAAAACCTCAGGGTAATTTACGAACGAGAAAATCCTCCAACTTCCTTCGAAGCTTACTGCAAGAAAGTTATGTCAGAGTGTGTAATGGCCTCGGATGCCTTTTTCCCCTTCAATGATAGTATAATTTATGCTGCAGAAAATAACATCCACTATATAGTCTCTCCAGGTGGATCAATTCGGGACGGTGAAGTTATTGATGCTGCAAACCGGCTAGGAGTTGCTATGGTCTTTACAGGCATGCGACACTTCCTTCATTAACAAGCTTTTAAGGTGTCGATAAAACAATAAATGAATATCCCTGAGCTAAAAACTCAGGGTTTTACGCTTCTTAACGTAAGTTCGTTAAATGATTTTATTTAGTTTTAACCTTCTAT
>DUGT01000157.1:0-357 GCA_013331275.1 Methanosarcina sp.
GCAGCTACACTTATGACAGATATTCCGAGAGGTACTTCATATCCTACCATTCGGGCAAAATTTCGAAAAGCCCCTAGCAGGGAGTATTTATTATTTGAGCCGTAAGCCACCATAAATATTCCAAAAATAGATAATGCGGATACTGCTTCGATGTAAAGCACACTGATGTCCATCTGGGTNNACCGCAAGCGGGTATTCGACCCCGTTAATAAAAACTGCACCCACAGGAAGGGCGACAAGCATAAGAAAAACCGAACCAAGCATGAAAATATTAGCATTATTAAAAAGTAAACTGTCAGCATTCAGCGGCTTTAAGTCTTCTTTCGTAAAAAGTTTGATTGCATCGGCTACAAGCTG
>DUGT01000157.1:448-3165 GCA_013331275.1 Methanosarcina sp.
TTGATTGCATCGGCTACAAGCTGCAGAAGTCCATATTTTCCTACACGGCAGGGTCCCATTCTTGTCTGGATATCAGCAGAAAGCTTCCTTTCAAGCCACACAGCTCCCATTGCCCCGACGAAAATAAATCCGATCAGCACAAGGCCAACTATTCCGCGGACCCAGGGTATTAAAGGAGCTAGATATTCAGGAACTACTATTGTCATCAGAATCACCTGTCCGCTTCACTGGTACACCCGTCCATGCTGCCCGAGATTGATGCGACATCCGCAACAGTCGTGCCTATTATTAGGGGAGGAAGAGCTTGCAAAGTAGGATAGTAAGGACCTCTAATCTTTACTCTGTACGGCTTGTCCGAACCATCGGAGATCATGTACATACCCATTTCCCCTCTGGGATCTTCCACCCTGTGGAATACCTCACCGGCAGGAACTCTCATTACAGGAGTTCTCCTGCCGTACAGGGTTCCTTCAGGAAAGAGCGGGCCACCTGGAATTTGATCGAGGCACTGCTCCAGAATATAGATACTTTCCCTGATCTCATTAATCCTGACCTGCACTCTTGCAAAACAGTCTCCTGCGGTTTCAGTGCATACTTTGAAGTCAAGGTCTTTATAAACTAGATAAGGCTCGTTTTTTCGGATATCGAAAGGCACACCGGTTGCACGCAAAACAGGTCCTGAAACCCCAAGGTTCTTTGCGGCATCAGCAGTCAGGACGCCAACTCCGACAGTCCTTTCCCTGAAGATCCTGTCCGTATGGAACATTTCTTCAAAGTCGTCTACTGATTTTTTGAGATTGTTGAGAACAGAGAGTGCTTTTTCTTTAAATCCATCAGGAAGGTCGTCGCGTACTCCTCCGACCTTAAGATAGCTGTGAGTAATTCTGGCTCCTGTGACCATATCGATCAGGCTCAGGACTTCTTCTCTTTCCCGAATTGTATACATGAACATGGAGACAAAACCAATGAATTCCCCAAACTCGCCCATACCCAGAAGGTGGCTCTGAATCCTTGTAAGTTCCTCAAGAATAACTCTTATATACTGAGCC
This sequence comes from Methanosarcina sp., assembly GCA_013331275.1. Taxonomy (GTDB): domain Archaea; phylum Halobacteriota; class Methanosarcinia; order Methanosarcinales; family Methanosarcinaceae; genus Methanosarcina; species Methanosarcina sp11020u. The sequence continues at coordinate 1,498 of DUGT01000157.1, forward strand.
CGCTCAGGCGGCTCGATGCCAAGTAATTTCTCGGTACAGCCTACAAAACATTCTTCATTTACAAGGGCAACAAGATAGCAGATCCTGTCCACGATTGTGATTCCCTGGAGGTAAGTTTTATTCTCCAGAATTTTTTCAATACCTTTATGAATGAAACCCAGTTCTATGTCAGCGTCCACTACTGTTTCCCCTTTCAACCTCAGGTTTAACCTGAAGGGGCCGGGCTGCATGGGATGCTGAGGGCCCAGGTGTACGATCATCTCATTTGGTTCAAGTTTTTCTTCCATTTTTCGCCCTCACACTAGATTTCTGGCCGTTTTATTCGGAAAGCCCTCGTAATCTTTCCTGAGGGGCCATTCTCCAAGCATATCTTCAGGAAGTACAAGTGGCTTCAGGTTCGGGTGATTTTTAAATAGAATTCCGAAAAGCTCGTAAGTTTCTCTCTCATACCAATTTGCATTCCAGTACACCGATACTATGGACTCGATTTCCGGATTTTCCCTCGGAAGCCTGGCCTTAAGCGTCAGAACCACAGGATGGTCATATGATGCTATATGATAGACTACTTCAAGCTCATTCCTTTTTATGTAGTCCACTCCGCAGACTGAGCAGAGGTGGTCGAATTGAAGGGAGTCCTTAAGGTACTGGCAAACTTCTCTCACTCTTTCCTTATCCACATATGACCTTGCACGGATTTCGGATTCGGCTGTTGCTTCGGAGATTGCCTCAGGAAAAGCACCTGTTAATGACTTGAGAATTTCTGCGACATCCATAATTTTTCCTCGACTAACTCTGAAATCTCAAAAGAACCTCAGTAAGCTTAGTACTCCGAACCCAGGTCTTTTTTGGCTTTGATTTTTTCCTGTAGTTCTACAAATCCCTGAAGCATTGCTTCTGGCCTTGGAGGACATCCCGGGACGAAAACATCTATTGGAAAGATCTCATCAATATTCTGGACCGTACTGTATGACTCATAAAAAGGGCCGCCACTAATGGAACAATCTCCAATACACATAACCCACTTCGGAGAAGGCATCTGTTCCCAGAGTCTTTTTAAAGAAGGCAGGTATTTCTTTGTCACATAGCCGCTGATGAGCATAACATCGGCCTGTCTTGGAGAGTTTCTCGGAATGATCCCAAAGCGGTCCGTATCATAATGGGCACAGCCCATAGCGATCATTTCGACTCCGCAACACCCCATTGGCTGAGTCATAAACCATAACGAGTTTTTCCTTCCCCAATTGATCAAATCCTGAACCTTAGTTTTCTTGAGTAAGTCACTTATCGCACTGGTTGTTGTTGTGATAACTCCGGGAATTCCTTCTTCCGAAGTCTCATCGGGTTTACTCGCTTTTTTTTCCTTCACTTCACCCATGTAAGGGCCTCCTTCTTCCAGAGATAAATGTATCCAAAGAGCAGTATAAAAATAAAGGCAAACATCTCAACCACTGCAATTGAGGTGATCCCATGACCCTTATAGACTGTAATCCATGGGTAAAGGAAGAGCACCTCTATATCAAAGAGTACAAAAGCTATCGCATAAAGATAATACTCAACATTGAACTGGATTCTTGCAGTTCCTGTGGGAACCGTACCTGGTTCATATGTCGTGTATTTGCCGGCAGCCTTTATCCTCGGACTCCCTTGCTTTACTATAAACAATGTCAT
>DUGT01000125.1:0-3988 GCA_013331275.1 Methanosarcina sp.
CAACTAATTAATGAGGGAACACCCACAATTGAGTAACATTGATTTCACTAACGTCTATTTACCTTTTATTTTGCTCATTTTATGGCAGTATGCTGCTTTCTTGAAAATCAAATATTTAGAAGAGTAGTTTAAAAGTTCCTGGATTAAAATCTAAAGTTAATAAAGATTTGCTGGCTTTATTTAATAATATTTTAAAGGCATCAACTTGGATAAATTAATTTTTGAACTCATAGAATACTTTCAACTTACTTGGCACAGTATTATAAGTTTTAGACAACTTTTAGAAGTAAAGGTAAATACAACGTATTTAGCTTCAAAAGACTAACTAAATTTACTCAATACTTTGAATAATCTAAAATAGTTACTTACCTTAAACCTCAAAATTTGTTTATAATTTATAAAACTGTTTACGGAAGGTATATGATGATTTGTGTATGTGGAGTAAATTGTGATGGGTGTCCTCACCTGAATAATGAATGCACCGGTTGTAATGCAATTGAAGGCAAGGTTTATTGGGCTCAGCATATTGGTGCTGATGTATGCCCTGTTTACAAATGCGTTAAGGAAAAAGGTTATCAAAATTGCGGTGATTGTTCGCAAATTCCCTGCGAACTTTGGGTTTCTTTAAAGGACCCTTCCTTGAGTGAAGAGGAACATCAAAAATCAATTCAAAACAGACTTCTCGTACTAAAAGAACTAAGGTGAACTTCATGATAGAACTTAAACTCATAAGAAGCATCATAAAAGGAGTCGATAAACAAAAAAAAGTTGATGTAACCACTTGAAAGTTTCAGTGTTATCCTTAACCGTTTTTTACTGATTTTCAAGCGGTAACATATAACTCATTAAACAGTGTGGAATTTTCTTCATCTAATTTTGCATTATGAAGGGTTTTTACTTTAGAGAGCTGGTCAAATGATAAGTTTTTCACATTATTCAGTTTAGCTTCTTGAAGGTTTGCCTCCTGAAGATTAGCTTCATGAAGGTTAGCTTCCTGAAGGTCAGACTTTTGAAGATCAGCTGCGTAAAGATCAGCTGCCTGGAGGTTAGCCCCGCGAAGATTAGCTCCATAAAGATTAGCTCCCTGGAAGTTAACATCTTGAAGATTAGCTCCTTGAAGATTAGCCAAATGGAGATTGGATAACTGAAGGTTTGCTCCTTGAAGGTTAGCCCCGCGAAGGTCAGCCCTTGTAAAGTTAACTCCTTGAAGATTAGCTCCTTGAAGATTAGCCCCGCGAAGATTAGCGCCTACACCCTCTAAAAGGTAAGAATTTGAAAGGTCGGCTTCTTGAAGGTTAGCCTCCTGGAGGTTTGCCTCCTGAAAGTTAGCCCCGCGAAGATCAGCCCCGCGAAGGTCAGCTCTATAAAGGTTAGCCCCGCGAAGATCAGCCTGTGTAAGATTAGCTTTTATGAGATAAGCTTCATGAAGGTTAGCTCCTTGAAAGTTAGCCCATATAAGATTATTTCTTTCGAGATGAGCACCTGGAAGGTTAACTCCTTTATAATTTTTCCTCTCTATAATGTTCATACGTAGTAATTGGTGTTCCATAAAAATAAATATTACTATTCTAGGAAAAAACTTTCCGTTCTCCGAGGTTTATTATCCAGAGTACTTGTTTACAGGTCCATTGTGTTCCAAAAAAGTAAAATTTTCAACAAGGATTTTACTTTCGTTTATATGCTTGTACAGCAGGTTGACCCAGCAGTGCCAGAAACGATGGAAAGGACGCATTAAAGTTAGAATATTTCCTAAAGTTAACAACGGCGTTTTGTGCTCCGAAATAGATATTGTTTTATGCACGTAAGGATCATTTAGATATTAATATATAAGAGGTGTTTTGAATGTGTTGTTCTTATCTTATAACAGTGGCTCTTAGTTCTGGAAATGAAACCCATACATGCAATGTTTCCTCAAAAAAAGGTAAGTTACCTGCCGAAGTAATATCGAAATACTGCAAAGGCGACTACGAAAATTGTCAAAGATTCATGTACCGTTCACGTTTGATGGAGTAATAGTGGAAAATACGAAAAAAATAGATTTTGAGAACTGGTTCAAAACTCAAAATTTTACTATTTTTATAAATTTAAAACAGTTGTTTGAGCTTTTGATCCTGATGAATGGCCCTGAAACATACCAGTGAGAATTAGATTGGTTTTACGACGACTCATTAATTAAAAATATTTCTGGAGAATATTTCAATCGCCGAATTTAATAAACTTTTTAGGCTCGAAGTTAGTTTCCATTGTCCAGAAATATGCTTCACCTTTAGCAATGCGGAAAATTATAAGTCCCGGATGTTCAAATGTCAGACCAAACTCTTTAAGAAATGGCCTGTCCTCCAGGACTTTCTTCTTAAGCTCCGGATCATCTACAAACTCTATATTACCTGCAACTCTCATCATTTTTCCTGTTACTTCACCAGGTTGCCAGAAACATGCCTCTACTTTTGGGTTTGTCTGAAGTTGCCTGTATATATCTTTCATAGCTCCGATTTGAAAGTAAAATCCACTTCTGTCGGCGAACCAGAACCCAAGTGCCCTAACTCGAGGTTGATCTCCTTCTACTGTTGCCAGATAGCAAACAGGTGTTTCATTTGCAAATTTAATGCATTCATTAAAATCCATGTTAACTTCCTCCAAATGAATGTTAATTCTTAACTTTATTATATTTTAAACTAATTATTTCAAAGCAATAAGTGATCAGTCCCGAAAATGAATGTTATGTTTCCGTTACAAATACTGGTAGAAAGGCAGATTTAAACTGATTACTGAGGCAAGTCTGCCCATCTGTCAGATTTGATTATGGACTTTATACCATCTGCTTCTTACTTTCTTATCTTCTTTTGTACAAGAATAAGCTAAGTAGGCAGAAGATACAGGAAGCTATTTCAAAACCAGGCGCTTTTGCATTTTCTTTTCCGGATGTTTTTGAGCTTTGATTTTGTTCAGGTGTTTGTTCTACATTTGTTGCCTCACTTCCAGTAGTAGATTTATTTTGATTATCCACTGGTGCTTGTGGAGGAGTTACAGTAATATAATTATATTTCGTTACCGTACTATTGCCTGCTCCATTTGCAACTGTTAAAGTAACGTTATATACCCCTGGATTTGGAAACGTGTGGGTTGCATTCGTGGCATGCTTTGAATTGATACCATCACCGAAATCCCAATACCAGGAAGTAGGTACCCCACCAGTGCTAATATCAGTAAATTGCACAACTAAAGGTATAGTTCCAGAAGTTACGTTGGCAGTAAATTCAGCTACTGGTGACAAGGTATTTGTGGCAGAAAGATCACTCATATAGATGCCATTATCATTGGCAACACCCACACCATAGTTATCTCCTATTCCCCATACAATCGTACTATTGTAGATATCAGGTGTCGTGTAAGTCCCTATTGGGTAAATATATACTGGAGTGCTTTTTGCGGAAGGAATATCATAAACGTATACACCCGCATAACCAAATTGATCATTGCCAGATTTTGAATATACGATTTTGTCCCCGTTTATGTTAATATGAGTACCGGTATCGTCTCCAGCGTCAGTATATGAACCTGCATATTCAGGTAAGGTATTACCTGTATTATCACTGGTAACATTTATCGTGTTTTTAGTAACAAGGTCATACATTTGAATAAATCCATCTCTGGAATAGAAGTTTGACCATATCACTTTATTACCATAAATATGTGGACTAAATACCTGACTAGCATGATATACATTTATGGGCACCATAGTATTAATATCATAAACAGCAATATTTCGCCCGTCCTCATCATCATAACCATATGTTATTTTGGTATCGTATATGTCTGGACTCTCACCACTTGCAATTCTGGTCTGTGTTGAAGTCAAGATGTCCCTCATATACACATTGTAATTGTAACTTGATTCGTTGTAGTTTGCACTCCAAACGATTCTATTGCCATAAATAGCAGGAATACTGCGGTTGTCTACATCCTGTGTGATATACGAACGAGCACC
>DUGT01000125.1:4059-12197 GCA_013331275.1 Methanosarcina sp.
TGTGTGATATACGAACGAGCACCTGAGGGTATATCATAAACCGTTAGTCTTGGCACTCCACTGCTTTCATCATGCCAAACTAATTTGTCTCCGTAAATAGCTGGATGAGATGCTGCAGAAGAGCTAACTGTGGCATCTGTTTTCGATGTCAAATCATAAACATGAATAACACCGCTGTCTGTCCATACAACTTTGCTGCCATAAATAGCAGGATCAGATCCGTTACCGATCCTCGTCACCTGTGCCGCTACCTGTGACGCTGAAGCCACGGATGAAATTAAAACTAAAATCAAAAACACAAAAACTAAGGCTGCTGAAGCTAAAGTTATTGAATGCGATTTTCTACAATTTTTCATTTATTTTCCTTCACCACTCAACATTTAAAAAATATCAATACTTGCTACATTCCAATATTTTTTAAACATTCTCTTTGAGTTTTAAACTGTAAGTGGTTGAATACTTGAAGGCTGAATACTTGAAGGCTGAATACTTAGGTCAATAAGTTAGAGTTATCGAAAACAAAACTACTAATTCAAGTTTATTTGAGTTAAAGATAAAAAATAACCAGTAACTAATAGTTGAAATGAGTAATTGCCAAAACAGTTGAAATAAATAATTACAAATAATGCCTGCCTGGTATAGACCTATCCGGAAAGCGATAACCTGATACTGAAAAAGGAAGTAGTTTCCTATATTCACTCTTCTTCTGTTCCCCTATTTTGCTAACGATCAGCAATGTTGATGTAGATTTTCAGTATTATATCTGCTGTGGGGACCAATGTGGGGAACAAAATTATACATATAGCACTTGCTTTTATTTTTCTCATAAGCTTTACATCAATAGCAAACGCTGGCAAAGAGACTATGATCGTAGAGTAGAGGCTAACATTTAGTCCATCAATCTATAGCGACATTGTTACATGGGTTGAGACTGCTACCAGCTCAGCGGGCATGTATAACCTGACTACTGGAAATATAACTGGACTAGGACATGCTGGGTAAATAACCCATCTATTTACGGAGATAAAGTTACATGGTGGGACGAAGAAAACGTAGTTGTACGTAATATTTCCACTGGCAAAGAGGTAAAAATCGTTAATGCGAGTACACCAGCGATCTATGGTGATAACCTTGTGTATGTAAGGTCAAAATCTGTTGATGGTCAGCCTACCTCTGACCTAAACGCTGAGTATAACAGTTTGTACTTATACAATCTCAGCACCAATGAAGAAACTCAGCTAACTCTGTATGAGCATGCAACCTACAGTGCTTCTATTTATGGGAATAAGATTGTATGGAGCCGGTCAAATCAGGTAAATCCAAGCGGATGGAGTACAAATATTTCCGTATACGACATACTCACAAAAAGAGTAAGTGACATCAGCAGAACTGGTAGAGCAGATGATGGTAAAATTTACGGAAACATTGTTGTGTGGGTAGAACACAAAAATGGATTAATGAATGTAAAGGATGTCTATGTGCGAGATATTGCCAAGCATGAAACACGCCAAATCACTTTTGATGGCAATTCGACCTGTCCGAATGTATATGATGATAGAATAGTGTTGGAAAAAACATACAGAGAAGGAGAAAAATGGTCGAGTGACGTTTATATGTACAATATCTCAACCAGTGAAACTATTCGCATTACTAACAGCACTTATGCAAGTGAACCTGCAATTTACGACGATAAAATTGTATATATGGACTCACGCAACACTCCAGAGTATCCGGAAGAAGGTGATATATATTTGTACAATCTTTCAGCTTGAAACTTAAGACGAAAACCTCTTTTCTTTTCATGACGGAGTATAAAACTAGAAGTTCCTAAACAGGTGATAGTTACAAACATTCCTCATTTTTTCTTTTAGTCTATAACAAAATCTTGAGTTGCAATTAAATTTGTAGCGTTGGCATTTTACACATTACGATACATTTCTTGCGATAAGCACGGGGAAATTGTTAATACTTAGAGCAAGAAAATTATATAATCAACACACGTTTGATGGGGTGATAAAAAGGTTGAGGCTCCTACAGCCCTTAACCTGACTGTTTTTCTGTTTTTGTTTTTTTCCTTTGCTGTTTTCGTGAATTGACCTGGAAAAAGTATCATTGTTGAAATTTAAGAATAATCGACACTAGAGTAAAATCGACACTAAAGTAAAATCGACACTAAAGTAAAAGCCTATCCGAAAAATCAACAACATCATATTGTAAAAGTCGACAGTTTTCTAATATTCGGTTGACATCATTTACAAAATGAATTTGATACTTCTCAGCGTTTTTTGCTGCGGCTGCAAAATTCGCACTGAGGAAACGATGAGGCAAGGAACAGATTTTCAAAAGATGCTACAAGGATATGATTTGAAGGAGGTGTTAATGATGAAACCATTTTCGCCAGACAGGGTGATTTTTGAGCCCAGATCTCTGGACTATCCCCTTGGACAGAAAATTCACGATTATTTTGAGGGTACCTCTACTGAAATCATAAAGGCGCCCATTAAAAAGATATCCTCTATCATTCCGGGAAGCACCGAGGGACAGAGATATGCAAGTGGCAAGAAAACCCTTGTTATTACAGTTAAGAAAAACTTGAAATTTGACGTATGCAAACCGTCCGCCGATTTTGAATTTTCGCTGGTGACCGGCTGCCCGGCAAGTTGTGAATACTGTTACCTGTATACCACGCAGAGCAGCAAGCCCTATCTCAGGACCTATGTAAACCTGGATGAGATCCTCAATTCCATCAAGAAACATATCTCCCGCAGCGGCGATCGACTGACTACTTTTGAGGTGGCAAGTGCGGGAGACCCTCTAGCTATCGAACACATCACAGGCAGCCTTGCGAGGACGATCGAGTTTTTCGGAACCCTGGACAAGGCCAGGCTGCGGGTCGTAACAAAGTTCAGCAACGTCGACTCCCTGCTCGGCCTGAAGCACAACGGCCGGACTCGCTTCCGCGTAAGTATCAACTCCAGGTACGTCATCGAGAACTTCGAACACAACACCGCCAGCCTCGACGAAAGGATTGAAGCTGCTTCAAAACTTGCTGCAGCAGGATACCCCATTGGCTTTATAGTGGCTCCCATCATGATTTATGATCGCTGGAAGGAAGAATATCTTGAACTGTTTGAAAAGCTCCGTATCAGGATTGATAGAGTCAAGTCAACTGAACCCGTCACCTTCGAACTCATCCAGCACCGCTTCACCCCCGCCGCAAAGAAGGTAATACTGGAACGCTTCCCTAACACCCGCATGGATATGGAAGAGAGCAAACGCACTCTGAAATGGGGAAAGTTCGGCAGGTATAAGTATGTCTATCCGAGGAAGGATGCGGTAGAAATCAGGGAATATCTCACCTCGTTGATTGGGGAGAAGTTTCCGGATGCCAGGATTGAATATTTTACGTAAGGCTTTCAAAAAGAAGAGATCCTCAAGATGGCTTTTGCTTGCATCTAACACCCTTTGATATGCAAGAATTGCCAGGTCAAGGTCGAGGTATTTAAGGCAAGTTTGCGAAAGTGTTAGTAAGTTTGAATTATATTCGTCGTACTAAATTTTGGGGATATAGATAACTTTAAAAAGTGTATGTTGCTGAAAAATATCCTCTACATCGTTTCTAGAAACGTTAATTTGACCAAAAAAATATATTATTTCTATAACTTTTCTTAAATATAAATAATGTTTCTTGTACGCTCTTTGTAAGGATAATAAACAACTTTTTTCAAAAACTGTCTTAACTACAGTAAAGGTTATTTTTGCCTTGCAGGTATGCTAGTTTCGGAAATAGTATTATCTATTTAGATAAATTAGCAGATTTTATAATCTTTAAGTTTTCATGAGAATATATGGTGTCTAGTATTTCTTTGGACTCGTACAAGACAGTATACTATCGAAAATTTATCGTGGAATACTATGGCGATGAAGGAGTTTTAAAATCCGAAGATGGGATAGAGTTAAAATGCAAATTTGAAGTAGGGCAATTAGAAAATGGAGACATTGTCCTAGTATGTGATGTTTCCATTCATGATTTACAACAATTTTTCCCTGAACCCAATAACTTGGAGAAAAGTTCGATATTTGAGATAAAATATTTCATGGCATGGTTCCCATCAGAAGTCTTTTCATTTTTCCGCAGATTCACAAGTTTCAAATGTGAAGTTTGTGATAAATTCATTTCTGATAATTTAATAAATGTAACAGGGATAATAAGCAACGTTTCTAGAATAGACAACGAATCTCTTCAAGACTATAATTCATCTCAAGTTACAGTAGTGTATTCGATGAGGGAATTAGCTGTAAATATGGATACTACCGAAAAGTTACATTATATAGCTTTTGGACTTACTAATTTTATATTTGGTGAAGACAAATCTTGTGAAGAGACTCTCAAGCTCGATATAGGTAGAGTAAAATCTCTTACAATTATAAAAAAAAAGAAATACGAAGATATCGTGAACTTCTTGGAAATCTTTAGGGGAATTTGTTTAACTTGCGAAGTATTAGTCGGGTTTGATAATAGAATTGATATTGAGAAATCAAAGGAAATAGTCACTGATTTATGTACCATCATGTCAATTGCTAGGGGAACAACTGTTAATTGGGTTTATTACAATGTTTACAGTGAAGAGTGGAAAATACTATTACGAAAACATGAAAATAGGGTTACTAAAAAGTATGAAACTACAAACATAATAGATAAAAATCTAGATGATACAAAAAAGTTTTTAGAGGAAGCTTATACAGCTTTCAACGAAAAAAACAATTTGCTGAAAAACAACAAACGTATAACATATGCATATCTCGATGCGAAAGCAAGGAACGATGACTTAAATGCAAAAGGCATTAAGCTTGTAGTTGTAATAGAGATATTAACGAATGCGTTCCTAGATTCACCAAGTTCCAGCATGAATCGACATATCGTTGATGAGAATCTCTTCAATAAATTAATAAATCCAATAAAAAAAGCTATTAAAGATACTCTCAAAGGGAACGATAACAAAACTGTTAGGAGCTTAATGTATCAAAAATTAGAAGAACTTAATCGAATATCTTTTAGTAATATAGTGTCCGATTTATGTCAAAAAGCTGGTTTAAAAGTAAAAAGGGATGATATTGAACTATTTGTTAAATGTAGAAATAAACTTGTTCATGAAGGTACATTTTACAGTAAATTTGCAACTATAGAAGATAAAAAAAGATGGCCAGTCTTAGAAGATGAAAGTTTAGAATACCTATTTCTGTTAAATTTTGTAGACCAAATACTTCTAGGACTATTAAAATACAAAGCTGAGTATATATCTCGAAGTGGAGATCTGTTAAATAAAAAGCATTTAATCATAAGGAAAGACTCTCTGAAATAATGTTCGTTGCTGTTTGAGTATCTCAGGCATCTGCAGATTCAATGGCTAAATCCTGGTTTTTAAGAGTAAAATACACTCCCAGGTTGTTTGTTTATCCACATAACTCGCAGCTGGCTCATCGTACTAGATAACTCACTAATAACTTTCCTTCCCAAAAGAACCCTTAATTTCTTCCCGCAATTTCGATTATAATCTCACGTTTGCTCTTTTATTCGATAAAGACTCATACCCGTAATTTATTCGTCTTTTCCTGCCGGACAAAACGTACTATCAGTAAACCAGAAACACCTTTCACATCCCAAGCACGTATTTACAGGTTCTCCATTTATCACATGATTAGCAAAATCAGGGTCAGCTAACATACCCCTGCCAACAGCAGCAAAATCCACATAATCATTTTCAATTAAGAACCGCACCTGTTCTTCAGTGCGGATTTCATTGACAGCAATAACTGGAATTTTTACTTCTTTTTTGATCTTACAGCCGCTATAGGTTATAGGACTGCATATGAAACCGTCAGGAACCGGGTTTGTTGGAGGCTGCATACCAAATGAAATATGCAATAAATCAATACCTGCTTTCTCAAAGGTTTTGGCTGCTTCAATACCGTCCCTGCTTTCAGGCAGATACTCGCCCATGCGTACGCTGACAATAAAATTTTTACGAGTGTTATTTCGAATCTCTGGCAGAACTTGTGTTAAAACCCTTGACCTGTTTAAGACGTCGCCTCCGTACTGGTCTGTTCGGTGGTTGTAAGAAGCATCAAGAAATTTGCATAAGGTATATCCATGGGCAAAATGATACTCAACGCCGTCAAAACCCATTTCACAGGCACGAATGGCTGCTTGCTTCATATTTCTCTGCATAGAGTGAACGTCTTCGACTGACAACTCGTTGATATCTAAATTACCGCAATGAAGCTGCATCATTACTATTGCATTATACCCATGGCAGTTGCTTGCAATTTGCTTTAAAGCTAAGATATCACCTGCTGACCACATGCCTGTTGAGTCTACAGCCCCAAAAACGCTGGTCGCTTGCACGATAATGAAGCCGGCACCACCTTTTGCACGCTTTGTATAATGCTCAATGTGCTGCTTGCCATAATAAGATCCATTGTCCCCGTGAAAAGAAAAAGTAACCATAGGAGGCATCACAATTCGATTTTTAATGTGATTTCCACGAATTACTAGCTCGTCTGTTATCTCAGTCATTTATTTTCCCGCTAACTTCTTTCTTCTAAGGTTAGTGAACTTTAATGAATTTCCTTGATTTCTTCCTATATGGTTCTTACCGTAAAAATTCGGAGAATAAGAACCAAGATCACATTTTTGCAAATTTCCCATTTATGTATCTAACAAGAAAACATCTAATAAAATATCTGACAAAAGGCGCTAAAAAGTTTAAGAACCCAAAATTAAAGAACACAAATTTAAGAACACAAAACTTAATAACTCAAAAATTTAAGAATTCATAGTAAAGAATCGGGAAACCTTATTAACGCTGTTTGGGTATCTACTTAACTTGCTTGAATTTAAAAGCATATGTAATGAGTGGGGAACCTGCAAAAGTTTGGAATTAATTATACTTTTCACTCATACTTTCAGTCTCAAGTTAGTTTGGCTCGGCAATTATTCTGATTATATTCAGCATCCCGGGTTCAAAAGGGTTTACCATAAAGCCCATGGCACCTATTTTTAGAGATTCCGTTATCAGGATCTGCTGGCCAAGAGAGGAAAACATTGCCATTTTTGCTTCCTGGTCTATAATAAGAAACTTGTTCAGCAATTTATTCCAATTCATATTGTCTGGCACGTTATCCGGCAACATAATGTCCATTAACACGAGATCCGGTTTTATCTCCAGATATTTTTCAATGACTTCCTCGTCATCCGCTACTTCAGCAACCACTTCATGCCCGTGCTTAAAAAGCGTATCCCGGATTGCTATTCTCATAAATTCGGCATTTTCTACAATCATAACTCGTGCCATTTATTTCTCCTTTTCTTTATTTTTATAAAGATGTTTATACTGTTCTATAGTTTTCATGTATGCCTTTTTAGTCAAGTATTCCTTAGCTTGCCTGTAAATGAGAACTTACTCATAAATTTAAAGAACTAAACGACGTTAGACTTTATTAATTTTTTCATTTAAGATCCGTGAAGAGTATGTTCGATCTTCCTGTAACTGTGCCATTATTTCGAACTACAGGTCTCAAGAAAAAATATTTTTACTAATACAATCCTATTTAGAACATTCACAATTGTGAATTTATCTTAAAAATTCAATACTAACGGCACTGGAAAAAGAAAAAACTGACAAAAGAAAACAATCGGGAAAAGTAATCGGCTCAGAACCAGGGTCGATATAAATTCATGGAAAGTGAACGTTGTCCGGGAAGAATGATTGCATATGCAGGCGGAGAACAAATGTAAACTCGGTCTATCACTTCATCAAGAGCCGCCATGCTCTAACTGCTATGGTAATTCTGACGCTGCTTGAGGAGTTGTAATAGAACTTTTGTATATGGAAAGGATTATCTGCAATTTACACTGGAGGGTATCGAATCGCTGCACATAGAAAAAAGCAGGCCTCACTATTATTGGCTTTGTTCGGAGACGGAAAATGAATACTTACACAGGCGTGGAAAAAGTAAGAAAAAAGTAACATAATCTTTCCCTCGAAAATTTCGACCACAACCTTTCCAAAGGAAAACTTGAAAGGGTAAGAAATGAGTAACTTACTGCTAGATAACGATGAGTAATTTACTGAAGA
>DUGT01000125.1:12365-28962 GCA_013331275.1 Methanosarcina sp.
TAATTTACTGAAGATGTCGAATGAATAATTTACTGAAGATGACTTCTGGTTATACAATGTTGATCTAAACTGTCACAAGTGCCAATATGCGGACAAAACATTTTTTAAAACATTTTTGAGGAATACTATGAATGACCCATTAAAAACAGTAAGAGAAACAAAACCACTCATACATCATATAACTAACTGGGTAACTATCTACGACTGCGCAAATATGACAAGAGCTTTTGGCGCGCTGCCTGTAATGGCACATGCCCCCGAGGAATGTGCTGAGATGACAGGGATTTCATCGGCTCTTGTACTTAATATCGGAACTCTGACCTCGGAAATCATTGATTCCATGCTTATCTCTGCTGCCGCTGCAAACAAAAAGAAAATTCCGGTCGTGCTTGACGCCGTCGGGGTCGGAGCTACGATGTTCAGGGATGAAATGGCTGCAAAAATTCTTGATTCTGCCCGTATCGATATCATAAAAGGCAATTACTCGGAAATTGCAAAGTTGGCAGGCGAAAGCGCTGAGACTAAAGGGGTTGAGGCAACTTCAATTAATGCGGACCCTGCAAAGATTGCTAAGCAATTTGCAAAATTAAGCTCCTCAGTTATCGTGATGACAGGAAAAGAAGATATTATAAGTGACGGAGAGAAGGTTTTTATTGTTAAAAACGGGCATGAGCTTATGGGGTCAATTGTCGGAACAGGATGTATGGCTGCATCTGTAATAGGTTTGTTTGCTGCAGTTAATCCGGATTACTGCAAAGCGTCCAGAGAAGCTCTATGTTACTTTGGAGTAGCAGGAGAACTTGCAGCCAGAAAATCAAACGGACCCGGAAGTTTCAAGGTTAACCTGTATGATGAGGTATTCAATTTATCGGATGAAAAAGTAAAAAGTATGATGAACTTTGAAGAGCAGTAAGTTCTGAAGAGAAACGGAAAACAATAATTTCCGAGGATGAAGAGTAAAAAGTTAATTAGAAGAGAAAAAGGAAATTAAATAAAAGAACTATAGGTTCTGAAAAGTGAGATTACAAGGGACCGTTTTTAAAAAACATGAGTATATGATGGATTAAGTATCATGAACCAGAAAGGCTTCAACCGGAAAAGTTCCCTTCTGAAAGAAATCGATTTCTACCTCGTGACAGATTCCGGACTTTCAAAGAAAGGGACTTTATCCGATGTCAGAGAGGCAGTCGAGGCAGGCTGCAAGATTGTTCAGTACCGGGAAAAGGATAAAAGTACGAAAGAAATGGTCGAAGAGGCTTCAGAAATCAAGAGGATCTGCAGTGGCAGGGCAATATTTCTGGTAAACGACAGGATCGATGTAGCTTTAGCAGTTGATGCGGATGGAGTCCATATCGGCCAGGACGATATGCCTGTTGAAACAACAAGAAAGCTCCTTGGCGAGGATAAGATAATAGGCCTTAGTGTAAACGACAGGGAGGAAGCAGTCTTTGCGGAAAAATTAGGGGTTGACTATGTGGGTCTTGGCCCAATATTCGATACTGTTACAAAAAAAGACGCAGGAGAAGGAATCGGTCCGCTTAAAATAAGAGAAGTTAAAGATGCAATAAAGCTTCCCGTAGTTGCTATTGGTGGAATAAATAAAGAAAACTGCGAAAGTGTTATTCAAAATGGAGCTGACAGCCTGGTCGCAATTTCTGCAGTTGTATGTAGTGACGACGTAAAAAAAGAAACTGAGTACTTTATTAATATGGTTAGGAAAAACAAAAAAGCATGAGAAGGAATGAAAAGGATTAATTCTCCATTCTTCTCTACCTCAGTCGAGCTTTCTAAAAAGTACCTAACTTAGACTTTCAGAAAGTCAGTAATGCATATTAAAAGTTACAGTAGGTCTACAATATCAGAGTATCCATTCCGGTTTTGCAATTGTATATTTTTGCATATTTTAAAACTTATATGATACTCAACCATTTTTCGGACAGGTTCTTAGCTTTTTACGTCATTCCAGTTGAGTTCATTTCACCCAGGTAAGGTCCATGCCAGGTGTGTATCCAGATCTGGCCGCTAAAAGCATTGACGCTCAGCATGCTCTCTGTATCATTTCGTCCGAAATCGAAAGTATAATAACCGGGCATTGAGTGTGACTCCTTGATTTGCGCTCCAGGCAGGTAGCCTGTTAGGAAATTCTCTGCCAATTTCTGTGCACCGGCAAGGTCATAACCTGTGCTTCCTTCCTGAGTTCTTCCCGCACCAAAACGTGTGTTCCACATCATATTTGGCCCTGGTTCAGGATAGGTAGATCCGGAATAACGATCCACCAGTATTTCTGCTATGTCCTGGTTGCTGGACGTATCATTTAAAACAGCATAATAATTGCTGCTGAATGCCATGAAATCCTCAATTTTCACGTTTGGGCCATACTGAGTGGTAAAGTTTTGCATATTTTTCAGCGCCTCATCCTGGATTATAGGTTTGGATTCTGGATAGTATATTGCCATCATATTACCCATCATCATATTACTCGTCATTCCAGGCCAATAGCTAGAATTGTAGCCTGAATATCCCATCATTCCAGATCCCATCCTCGTTCCAGGTCCATAGCTGTAATTATAGCCTTGATTGCCCATCATTCCAGGTCCCATCTGCCCTTGAATGGGCTGTACCAGTGCGACCATTATTATTCCTGTACATGCCAGTAGCATTACTGATTTTATTGTTCCAGATTTGATCACTTTCTTCCCCCACTACACGTTTAGTTTGGCAAGTTTCAACTCGCTACGAAATTATTATTACACCGATGATTATATAAAAACTAATATATTAACACCTCTTTTATATTAACATCTATTTTGAATTATTTTTGAAAATAACTAAATAATCTTACAACCTGACAACTTTTATAAATAAAGATAAAACTGATAGAAATATTTGCGCACAATTAAATAGTATCTTGAACTGACAGTACTTATTTCCTAACACAATAACGGCTAGTAAGTCGCTTCTAATTGAAAACAAATTTTCAGAAGGAATGAGTTTGCCATCAACAGACATAAAACCTGAGGAGTTTGACTTTCTTGTGAAAAAAGCTCTTGAACTGGAAGCAATTGACGCAAGGATAATTCCCACTTACAATGTCTTTGTAGAGAAAAGAGTGGTTTTAAAATGCAGGGGCTGTATAGGATACGGAAAAAAACTGACATGTCCTCCGCATGTTCCCACTGTTGACGAATTTAGGGAAATCCTTAAAGAATACAGTTATGCTATGCTTGTCAAGTTCAGGTCGCCTGCATTTGCAGATGAAGAAATTGCAAAAGCTCCTTACAAAACATGGCTTGACCCGGCAGAACCTGAGGAAACAAGGGAAAAAGCCGCTAAATTCTGGGAAGAATATTTTGACTATAGCAAGAAAATGGCGTTTGCAATGCTGGAGCTTGAAAAAGCAGCTTTTAATGAAGGTTTTACCTTTGCTGTCGCATTTGTTAACGGTTCGTGCAGGCTATGTGAAAAATGTAATGTGGAAAAGGGAATCTGTATCCATTCAAACATGGCACGAATTCCGGAACATGCTGTCGGGATCAATATGAAGAAAACGGCTGCGGAATCAGGTATGCCTCTGGAGTTTCCTATTAAAGGGCAGCCTGAACCAATGTCAATTCTATTGATTGACTGACAGTATCGATTATAATTGAATGCTACTTTGAAAACTGGAACGTATGTAATTGGATATTTTAAGTACCATCTCATACTCAATAAGATAATTTCACCGACAAATTGTTCCATTTGAAGGAATTAGATAGCATATCACTATCTTTGATTTCATTTTTATTTTAGTATATCTCTGAAAGATATTTTTTGCAACGGAACCCTTTAATATTTAACATAATCAAAGTATACGGACCAAACTTTCTTATTCGTTTCAAGCTTATTTTTTATTATAATTGCATCCTTCTCCGTGATTATAGCACTATTGCCGGATATATCGACAAACTGAATATAACAAAAAATGGTCTTTCCCACCAAATAGTGATCATCTTGAAAACTTGTTGTATTGTAATCTATAGTATAGTTCACAGGCATGTCGCAATTTTCAAGAATGGCTTTAACTTCCGGCTCAGTAGTTCCATTTTTAAAATCGATACTTAAACCGCCTACTTCTGGTTCTTGATACATGGGAAGATGAATAAACACATAAATTACTACAAGAATCAAAAGAACAATAACAACAGCTATTCCCTTTTTAATTTTATTCATATCCTTCACATCTAAAAAATGAAGAGTTAAAACTCTTCACATATATGCGATCACTTTCAGAACCAAATGCTTCCCAATCAGAATGACCATTCGGCCACGGATCATTGAGACGCAAATAAGAAGTTAGATAACGATTATCTTGGTATCCAACGCAAACTCGAGCATGTGTCGCAGTATTACTCTGCAAAGGTCTATTATTGTCAATTTGAGTACGAATATCAGCAAAATACCTAATATTAAACGAGGAACGTGAATTAGGCTTATTTAATCCGTTACTTGATTTATAATAGAGTAATGCGCGAGAGTTATCAATTCCTTTAGGGGCTACCCCTTGCATTGTTTTATATATAGAACTTTGGGAAGGACTACTTCCTTTATAGTAAGCAGTAATCATTGCTGCACGTGCTGGCACACAGTAGTAAGTGGTGGCTTGCGAATATACAGGAACACTGAGTAATTTTGAGCAAAACCAAAATCTGCAGGATTGATGATTGTTTTTTGGACAGTTTTTGATGCTATAGTTGTATTGTCACGAAGTTTATTAATATTTTCTTCAGTGACTGGCATATTTATATTAACTCCCTTATTAGTTGCTGCTTGTTCCATAGATTTAACAAGTTCATCACTATTTTACCATTTTTTAAGATTCTCGTCTATTTATTTTTCACTACCTTTTCATACATTGATCAAATTCCAGGTTCTGTTTTAGTTGCTGAAGTTAGAGATGATGGTTTTCGTGAGGTTCTCGAAGTAAGATTAGCAGATAGTGAAGACTCTCTTTTTTGGCAAGATTTATTTGAAGACCTGAAAGAAAGAGGGTTAAAAGGTGTCAAGTTAATCGTTTCTGATGGTCATAAAGGAATACAAAAAGTAGTTAGAGAATCCTTTATTGGATCAAGCTGGCAAATGTGTCATGTTCATCTAATAAGACAAATTCTAATGAAGATTTTACCTTCGCTGTCGCATTTGTTAACGGTTCGTGCAGGCTATGTGAAAAATGTAACGTGGAAAAGGGAATCTGTATCCATTCAAATATGGCAAGAATTCCTGAACATGCTGTCGGGATCAATAGGAAGAAAACGGCTGCGGAATCAGGTATGCCTCTGGAATTTCCTATTAAAGGGCAGCCTGAACCAATGTCTATTTTATTGATTGACTGAAACTGTCAATTATAACCAAATCTGCTCTTCAGACCATTAAAGACTTAATGTGTCAGTTTCTGGCTAAAAAAACATTTTTTGTCTTGATAAAAAGAGCAAAGAAATAGCTATAAAATATGAAATAAAAAGTAGTATGAAGTACTGAGAAATGAGAACACAGAGTTTCAGCGTTCCTCATCTCTCAGGATAACAACATTCCCACGTCCTCGCTTGAACTTCTCGATCAGTTCTCTTCTTTCCAGGTCTGCAAGCATGAGGCTAACCTTTCCTTCGGAATATTTCAGCTTGCTGCGTAAATCTTTCTGTGTGATCCTGCCTCCCTGGCCTCGAATTATATCCATAACCTCTTGGAGGTCTGCTGGAAGCGGAAGTTTCTTCCTGGAAGCAAGAGTTTGAGTTTCAGGATTCTCAACGGGTTTATTCTCACTTTCTTCAGAGAAAATTCCCTGTTTTCCTTTTTGCGAGTCAGATCCAAGCAGTTTTGTTCCATTTTCCTGAGAATCTACTTTAATTCCTCCAAAGTCTTCCTGAACTTTCGCTTCCGGGATTCCAGGTGATAATTCTGTTACTATCGGCTTTACCTGTTCATTAACAGGTTCTTTTAGCGATTCTTTTGTCGGCTCCTGCATAGATTCTGTTATCGATTCTTTTACAGGCTCTTTCGCAGGATCTGCTATTGGTTCTATTAAAGGTGAAGTTTCAAAGGACTTTGTCCTAGATCCCTGTACCTGAGAATCCCATTTTAACTCGGGTTCTAAGCTCTCATGAGGAACTCCTACTCTTTCATCATGGACTTCTACCGAAATTTCTGACACCTTAACTGGTTTGAAAAAGTCTCCTGTAGTATGTCCTTTTTCATCTGCTCCCATACCTGAGATTTTATGTGCACTTTTAAAAGGCTGATATTCCTCTATTTTTTTATTCTTTCTGGAAACTCGGTAGCCTGCTGCAAACAGGATAAGAAGTAAAATGACTGCTATCAACAGATAGTTTAAATTTATATTGCCAATTATGTTTTGATTGGCCAGATACATGCTGCTAGAATTACCTTTGCTTGCCGTCGGACTTGTGGATATGTCTGTTAGCGAATCTGTTGTGTTAGAGGCGCTTTTTGCAGTTCCATTCTGGTTTTCGGAAAGGCCGTTTAGTTCGGCAGAACTCATGAGTTCTGCCGAATAAACCGGAAGAAGCAGGAGATCCCGTAAATATTTTCCTTGATCTTTAACTGTAATAGTCTCATTTGCAGAATATTTAATACTGCTGTTCTCATAGTAATTGGCGGTAATATTATAATCTCCGGGCATCAGATTAAAAGAGTACACACCATATTTTGCTACCATGGACTGTGAGGGAGTAGAATTTACTTCGACCACTGCATTATCTAGAGGCTCGAAGGTATCCCATCTGTATGCCGTCCCATGAACTGTGGCCGTACTATCTGCTAAAGCAGGTCCTGCTAATAAAGCAAGTACGGCAGCGATACAAATAATATACAGCCTTAAATTCATCTTCGATAGACCCAGAGTTTTATATTGATTTTCTATTTTTCCAGGCATTTTTAATATTCTCCTGGAACGTTCACTGCTTCTCCGGAAAATCTCTCCTGCATTCTATTTTCGGATATAGCACTGTTAGCGTGATATTACTTCATGCCCTTCCTTTGCCAATTACTATTATCGTTGTCATTCTTATCTGGTCCATACCCGGTATTATTGTCATTTCTGTCAGGCTCGTGCTTTTGGGGATTCATTCCTTCTTCAAAGAAAGGTTTAGCCCACTTATCTTCTTTCATTATCCTACCTGCCTCTTCAACACTGTAGGTACCGTCTCCCTGGAAAGCTACATAACCCTCGCCATCCGCAGTGAGGGTAATATTTTCATTGTTTAACATTACTGTCTTGTGGGAACCTGAGATCTTCACATCAGCAGAATTTATATGGTAAAGACGCACCGTATCATACGTATCGGTATTCTCTTCAAATGTATAATCCCCGTTTATATCAATCTCGGAGTCCCTGGAAAGACCCATTATTACCATTTCTCCGTCTTTCAGGTGCATATTCAGGGTGAAACTGCCCATAAGAATAGCTTTTCCTTCTCCTGTCGAAGTAAGCCGGGATGTGTTGTTGAGTTCTTCGCTTCCCATTAGAGAATTAAGTTCCTCGAAAATATCTCTCAGGACATGATTAGCTTGCATCATACTCTTCTGAGACTGGATCAAATAATCTACTTTCATATTTTCGGATGAACTGTTACATTGACTCGAATTCGCAATTGAGCTGTTATTTTCCTCGTCTGAAGTTGTATTCGCAAGGGCTCGATATTGCTTTGCTTCTTTTATAAGACGGTTATACTCTTCAAGCAGGGCTTCAAGTCTGCTAACATCTTCCCCTTCTGCTTTATAACGCTCAATCCCGGCTTTAAGCTTTAACGAAATCGTTTCTGCTTTTTCGATGTTTCTGTCAAGAAGGAATGTTGCATCTCTCAGAGTAACGGAATCAGGGCCTGAATTGAACCTGTCTGGAGGGAGCTCATTGGAGTGTGGGCCTGGTATTTCAGATTCCCCATGGTTCAGAAGCCCGATATAGGGGAAAAAAATAGTCCTAGTTAGATCTTCTGGAGCTTTACAATAAAAGCTCTGAGTCCCCTCACCAACGAAGCCTACGATCACGATAATGGCTGCGAATATAAGGAGTAAGGACAGAAATTTGATTTTCATACTGGGCCACGTCCTATGGAATAGAACTCATTGCTGAACTGTATCTTTTAATCGAGTTCGTATATTAATAGTTGGTTATTTTAAAAATCTTTCTCAGAAACAATAGAATCGTTCTAAAACGCTGAAGTCTGTAATTAACTTCAGGACAGTTTTGGAATTTCCTGCTTCTCCGAATTTTTGGTTATCTTGTCAGAAATTCATAAATAAATAGGAGTTTCCAGACTCTCTTTTGCGGGCAGAAAAACAATTACTTTTTTCGCTGCCTCATAAACTTTTATCTCCCTTCCTTTTTGACTCCACTTTACATGCCTTACTCTAATCATTCCGGCTTCCAGAAGAGAGTCCAGATTGTATTTGAGAGTATTCAGGCGCACTCCAAGCTCATCGGCAAGGTTTCCTGCCGACATCGACTTCTTATTAAGAAGTTTGAGAATTCTGATTGAAGTCTCACTTGAAAGAAGCCTGGCAATTTTTCTGGAATCTTCGGAAAGCTGCAAAATAAGCATTTTTTCCTCCGGGTTATCAGGCATTTTTATCCCTGCTACATTTTTCTCATATTTAAGCATTTTCAAAGTCTGCTTAATTAACGCGTAGAGAGTAGAGTCAGGAACTATCGAATTGATATTGCAGGTCTTAATTACACACATGGTTTCCTCGTAATCTTCCTCGATGCTTTGTAAATGCTTTGATAGTTTTTGATTACGCACAAAATTACAGCATATCTCTGGGTCTATGGGTGGGATGTTACTGATCGATATGTTCCTGACAGAGGTGCTATATCTGGATTTAAAAATAAAAGAATACTTACTTTTTCAGGAGTATTAATGGATTAAATTTACAATTGACACTTTAAACAGGAATATTTTGAGATTTAACCCTTTATGACTCTTAAATAGTTAGATTTAAGAGCTTATTTTCCTTTGAAAGTCTAAATTGGGCTTTTTTTCACATTGGGCTGCTTTTCAAATTTAAAATTATTCTTGTTTCCACATAATAATTTTGTACTTTTATAAAGTTAAATAAAGAATTAAATAAGGAAACTTAGGGAACTTAGTTCAGAATCAATTCAAGTCGAACTCTCCAAGATGACATATAAATAATATTTATTTTATTTAATAATATGATCTCTAGAGAGTCCAATAAGTGTTAATTACAGAATTTATGCTTTTTTATATAAATTAAGGTTTAAAAATACTTATTTTTGAGGTGAGATCTGTTAGTCATTTTACATCTGTAAGCAATTTTATATTCAATATAATATAATTTAAAATTGTCAATCGGCAGATGGGCAACTGCCAGATAGCCGGTATGGCAATTTAATCAAAAAAGAATTACACAATTGAGCTGAGAAAAGTAGAGTGAAACTATAAGACATCTAATAAGTTACTTGCAAAAACTCCAAGTCACTTGCAATAAATTGCTTGTGTAGTTCACTTGTTTATTTGCCTGTGTAACTTGTTTGTGTAACTCGTTTGTGTGACTTGTCTGTGTAACTTGCTTATGTTTTATTTTGCTTATCAAGTGTGTAATCCTATTAGATCTAAAAAATCGCCAGTAGTTCTATAAGTGTAAATTGTAGTATTAACTGGTGAAATATCGATGCAACTGGTGAAATATCGATGCAACAGATATGTTACAGAAGTAAATTAAAAAATAAACAGTTCAAAATTATATCAAAAACAGTCTAAACTACATCAAATCAGATACGGCAACATCAAACCAGATACGACAACATCAAATCAGATACAACAACATTAAACAGATGAAAAATGTCTATTAATAAAGTCTATTAGAAAAAATAAGGTAATGAAAATAGGTAGAAAAAATAAGGAGTGGGCATATGGGAAAGAAAATCGTTGATAAAATTAAGAAGACAGTATGCATTTTGATGCTGGTCTTTTTTGTATCGTCAGTAACTGTTGCATCAGTAAGTGCAGCTTCGCAAAAAACTCAGAAGCAATGGGGCAGTGAAAAGAAGCAATGGGAAAATGAACAGAATAATTGGGAAAAAGAGAAGAAAAACTGGAATAGCGAGCAAAGAAACTGGAATAACGAAAAACAAAGATGGAACAATAACAAATACGGTAACGATTACAAGAAGTGGGAAAATAAATATAAAAAATGGCAAGATAACTATAAAAAATGGCAAAGCAGATACAATAAATGGCAAGGTAATCATAAGAAATGGTTAAACGAATATAATAGATTCCGTTGAAACAAACGGTAAAAAATTAATATGAGAATATTTAAGGTTGATTCGTAAAACCATGACTGACTCATAAAACCCTGTGTTGGATTCCAAAACGGAAAATACTTAATCAGTTATGTTAAAGAACTTCTCTTGATTGGACTTACGCAGTTGGGAAGCAAAATAAGACATGAGCAGTCTATCATAAGTACTATTGATTAGACAACTTGAAACTTCATACAACTTTTCTCGGCTCAACTGCGCAGGTCCTTATAAGAAATCCTGATTATGAATGTATTCCTTTTGCTTAAAAACGAAGTATTTAAGGGTCGAAGTGTTTAAGGATCCTGAGAAGTATTAATCTCAGTAAATTCAAAAACTCCTGTTGGGATATAAAGTCCAAAAAAACTTATTCTTTAAATTAATCCTTATAGTTTTTCCAATTTCTGAAATAAACTTATATTTAATCCGGTTGATTTCGGAACTTTGTCAACAGGTCAGACAGTGATGAGACAAAAGAGCAGGAAAACAAGGTAATTAACAGAGGCAATCTATGACAGTAAAAGTAATAAAGTTAATTTCCCGTTTTGCGATGGTGCTGATTATATTGAGTATTATCCCTTCGGGGGGTTTTGCTTCAGAAAACAAAAACCTGACAAACTTGACGGACCTGAGTTATGATCCAGGGTCTTGTCCTTCTTATCCTGCAAAGAATATGGACGAAGAAAATTTCACTGACATTCAGGCAGACATGCTTGACTCAACCAGTAAGAGAATTACTGAACTTCAAACTCTCTATAGTGAGGTCAGTAAGGTTTCGAATGCATCTGATCTCCAGAAGGTTTTGTCTGGAAACAGGCAGGCAAATAAGAACATGGAAAATAATGAAAAGCACATTGAACCTGATGAAATGCAAACGGAAATTGACGAAAAATATGGGTTTTGTCTTATCCTGCTTGAAAATATAACTGAGGAAAATTTTACTGATGTTAAGGCTGTTATCACGGATTCCCTCCAGAATATGACTGAGATGACCGAAACTGCGCAAATCAGGCTTATGGAAGGCTGTGAGAGCAGCAAAGCTGAAGAACTCAATGAGAAGATTACTGGGATTCGAGACCTGTATACCGAGGTGAATGAAGCCTCAACTGCAGCGGAACTCAAGGAGATCCTATTAAACCATGAGCAGGCAAAGGTACTCAATTCCGTTGAGAAGAAAATCGAGCTTCTTAAGTCCAGAGTAAACGAAAGCGAAAACGCGAATTATCAACAGCCTTTAAAAAGACTTCTGATCACGCCTATAGGGTTTGGGGACAAAATTTAAAACTTAAACGTTACTAATGTTTTCGCTCAAGCCTTTTTTGAAAAGGCTTGCAGGCAAGCAGTTTTTTGAAAAGGCTTGTGATCACACCTACTATTTTTCCCTGAAAAAGTGGCTAGATTTAGTATTTCAACCTCAACTTCATTCCGCAGAAAGGACAAAAGTTGGGGGCAGTGGTGAGATTCAGGTTTCTGGAGCAGTATGGGCAGGTCATCCCAATTCCTTTCTCTTTCTTGTAACTTGCATTTTGGTGTGCTCTTGACTCCTTGGTTTCTTCAACAGAAATTGAAAGTTCAAGTTCTTTTAGAGAACTCATACTGCAGATCTCATCTGAGAGATTCGAAGTTTCAGTCGGAACTTCAGAATCATCACCCTTCAAACAATTTCTAAGAATAAGCTCCTTTCCAGTGGCTTCGGGTTTATCATTAGTGATTGCAGGTGAGGAATTGAGTTTATTAATTTTTTCAAGAGCTTTCAATGCAGCCCTTCGCACGCAGGCATCTGGACTTCCAGTAGCTCTAATAAGCCCTGAAACTGCCTCCTGGGTACCGATTTTCTCAAGTGAGCAGATTGCGATTTTTTGCATAGGACTATCAGGGTTCTCAATAATTTCCACGAATTTCGGAACAGCTTGCTGCGCTTTGAGATCTCCAAGTGCGGAAGCCGCAGCTTCTCTCACTGCCGCCTTAGTGTCATCAAGAGCTTTTAAAAGACCTGAGATGGCCTCAGTGGTACCTGCTCTTCCAAGACCAAGAACTGCTGATTCTCTTACCGCACTATCAGGGTCGTTAAGAGCTTTAATCAGTCCTTCTATGGCTTCAGGAGTTCCGCTTTTTCCAAGAGCACAGGTAATCGTCTTCCTTACGGAGTTTTCATATATATCAAAAGCTTTAACCAGTCCTCGAGCTGCTTCAGGAGAACCTATATCTCCCAGGGCATCTGCAG
Organism: Methanosarcina sp.; assembly: GCA_013331275.1. GTDB lineage: Archaea > Halobacteriota > Methanosarcinia > Methanosarcinales > Methanosarcinaceae > Methanosarcina > Methanosarcina sp11020u. The sequence goes on from DUGT01000125.1 coordinate 24,908, forward strand.
CACGGCTTCTCAGATACCAGTCTGGGTCATCCAGAGCTCTCAAAAGCCCTGAAACTGCTTCAGGTGTTCCTATCTTCCAGAGGACTTCAATTGAAACTTTTCTCACATCCCTGCTCGAAGCTCCGAGCGCCTTTACGATCACAGGAACTGAAGTTGACACACTTACAATTTTGCTAAGCGTTTCGGATGCAGTTTCTTGTACAGATTGTCTTGGGTCCCTAAGAGCTTCCATCAGCTCATCGAGCACATCCGATTTACCTCTTTTTCCCAGTGTTTCGGCGGCTTGCTGCCTTATTTTGTTATCCGAGTTTTCAATTGCCTTTACAAGACAGCTAGCGGCTTCATAAGTGTCAATTTTCCCAAGGGCTATTATTGAAATCCTTCTAAGCGAATCATCTGGATAAGCCAGGGCTTTTTCAAGGCCACAGATAGCATCTTTTGAACCTATCCTCATTAAGGATTTTACTGCTTCCTTCTGGACAAACCTATCCCTGTCCCCGAAACATTTCACAATGCCTGAGATAGCTTCAGGTGTACCTATTTTTTCAAGGGAAGCAATTGCAGTCTTTTTCACAGGACTGTCAGGATCATTAAGCGCTTTTATAAGGCCTGGAACAGCTCCAGGTATATTGAACTTTCCCAGGGCTTCTGCAGCAGCAACTCTAACCTTTGGGTTTGGGTCATTAAGCGCTTCAATCAGCGCAGGTAAAGCATAAGGATCTCCTAGCTTTCCAAGTTCTTCAGCAGCAATTGCCCGGTTTCCTGCAAAGACTGAGCGTTCTAACTTTTTAATAAGATTCTTTATATTGTCATCCATTTTCCTTCTATCCCCCAGTAGTATAAGCTTATTAGGACCTGCCATAAAATAAAATATTTTAGAGTATGCACCCCAACAAACTCAAAATTAATAGGATGTCTTTGAGTCTTTTAATTTTAAAATTGACATTTTCAATTCCTGGTTTTCTCGCCTGGTATTTAGAATTACGTAACTGACCCCATCTGTTTAAGCGAACCTGAAAAGTTGCAGATGTCCCTTCTTTACACCATTAAACCAAGCTCTTAATATCCAACACTTTAAAATATGTTATATTTTAAGATATATGAACTTTTAGATTGTTATTCCAAATAATATGTGAGTTCGGTTACCTTGCGGTTTGGCAGGTTACTCTAAGGTTAAGGGTATATTTTGAAAGCTATATTTTGAAAGAAAATGTATGCTCGGATTTGATCCTTGAACCAGTACATTCCCCTATTGAGTTTATGCGGCAGGTAAGTTATAAGAGCAAGACCAAAAACAGTAGCTTCCGGTATAATAGGCTCATGAATGATAAAGGGGAGCAGTATTGCAGTCAATCCACCGGCCAGGAAGTGAATTACTTTTCTTGAAAAATACATCGAAGAACTAATCGACCTTCCCTTTTTTAGAAAAGTTTGATATACCTTTTTTGAAAGAAACAGAATCACAAACAGATTCCATACTGTAATTACCATAAATGTGGACAGGTCTGCTAGTATGGATTCCCAGAAAATATGAAGTAGGGACTCCATAATAGTTCCATCTCTCATAAATATAAGATTTTTTTGAATTTATTGTCATTTCTGTTGAACAAAATCTTAAAAGCTATCTATGATTGCAAAGCCTTGTTACAGAAACCTTTCTAAAATAAAATCTCCCTATATTTATTTTTTTATCTTTTTTCAAATAAAAATAGAAATGTCTATATATTTCATAATCTTCCTACTGTCAATGGAGGACCTTTATGAGATTTAACAAGCAGACTATTACAATACTTATTCTATCTCTTTCATTGGCCCTTTTAGGGAGCGGATGTATCTCCGAGGGTGAAGGAGCAAAGGACAATGTCACACAGGAAATAACCGAAAGCGAATTTTCGAATATCAGGGAAAATCCGGTAACACCATGGAATCCGGTACCTACAGCTCCTGTTATTGATTCCACAGCCTATATTGATCCCCAGGCTTCGGTCATAGGAAGCGTAAGAATAGGTGCTAGTGTTATGGTTTCCCCCATGGCATCTGTTAGGAGCGACGAAGGAATGCCTATTTTCGTAGGAAACAGGACCAATATCCAGGACTGTGTTGTACTTCATGCCCTTGAAACACTTGATGAGGAAGGCAAGCCTGTAGAAAAGAACCTTGTTGAAATTGATGGTAAAAAATATGCAGTCTATGTAGGAGAAAATGTTTCACTTGCCCACCAGTCCCAGGTTCATGGCCCGGCTTCTGTAGGTGACGATACTTTTATTGGTATGCAGGCTTTCGTTTTTAAGTCAAAGATAGGAAACAACTGCGTACTTGAGCCCACATCGGCAGCAATTGGCGTAACTGTTCCTGATGGAAGGTATATTCCAGCAGGCATGGTTGTTACTTCCCAGGATGAAGCGGATAAGTTGCCGGAAATTACTGATGATTATGCATATAAACATACTAATGAAGCTGTAGTGTATGTAAACGTCCACCTGGCCGAAGGATATAATAAGGCTTCATAATTAAGATTGAACTTGCACACTAGAGAATCGATTCAAAAAAGAAATTCAATTGATTAAAACCAAAAACTTATTTGACTTCAAATTTTATCCCGGAACTAAGTGTTTATCTTTTCCGGGCAAAAATTTCATTTTATTTAAGATTTCGTCCATTATTAATAAAAATAGGAGTTTTTATCCACATATATACACCTCACTTTCAATAAATAAATATAATTATTAATTGATTATTTTGGTCTTTAATGAACTAATATTCCAAATTAATTGAATAAATAATTATTTATATCTCTAATGCTAATTTTTTTTAAGTTAACGGTGATAATTTATGAGAATCGCGTACAGATACTTTTCTTTATTCTTAGCATTCATACTTCTTACGTTACCTGTAGGAGCAGAACCGGGCGTAGTATCTGACTACGGCAATTTTACGGAAGTATTGGGATGGAATGTAACCCAGAATGCCTCACAGAACTATTATTATTCCGATTCAAACCGGACTTATGTCTCCGGAGAAGTCGAAGGTTATGAAGAAGAAACTTATGCTGATAACGCTGTAGAAAACATTACATTTCTTACTGATACTCCCGAATCAGAATTGTTTCCTGTATGGACTGCGGATGGAAATTATATCCTGTATACGGTTCACAGGGATGGATCCGATACTTTTGAATCGTATAAAATGAAAGCAAACGGAAGCGAAATCGAGCGAACAGGCATTGGTGAAGGAAATCTTACAGGTTTTAGTGATATAAATCTTAACGGAACAGAACTGATTTTAACAAAATCAAACGGTTCCCAAACAGATCTTTATCTTGTGAGCCTGGAAAACGGAAGCATAACACCTGTTACGGATAGTCCTGACAAATCCGAAGGTTGGGGCGTGTGGTGCCGCCTCGGGAAAAAAATCGTATACACCCAGAAGTCCGGAGACGAACCTTCTCAGCTCTGGATAGTTAATTGGGATGGAAGCAATAAGACCAGGCTCGGTACCTCAGAAAACGTAGGAATTGGAAAAGACTGGTGTCCTCTTGGCCTGAAGATAATATACAGTGCTAATAATTCAAAAAATAAACCAGACCTCTGGACAATAGAATGGTATGGTACAAACCAGACTCAACTTACCGACACCCCATACGGGGAATGGAACCCCTCATATAGCCCGGATGGGAAAAAAATTGTGTACGTATCCGATGAAAGAGGAAGGCCTGAAATCTGGCTTCGGGATACAAAAGGAAACAATAGGACCAGGCTTACAAATTATATCGGAATAACTGATTCGAGTCCGAAATGGAGTCCTGACGGGTCAAAAATAGTTTTCGTAGCGCACAATCCACAGAATGTTTCGGACAATTCTACAGTGAATAATTCGGATATTGCTTTACTCAATATTTCTAACTTAATAATGGACAATAACTCTGAAATTACAAATAACACCACATTAGAAGATAACTCTTCAATAGTGAATAATTCAGAGACAATAAGTGGTTCGGTAGTAAATAACTCTGTAACAAACAACTCGGTAGTAGATAACTCTGTAACAAATAACTC
>DUGT01000125.1:29134-32170 GCA_013331275.1 Methanosarcina sp.
AAATAACTCGGTAGTAAATGGCTCTATTACAGTTAATAATTCTATGATAAACGGTCCAGATTCTACTTTTGATACTGGCTCAACTATTCCATAAGCGATGGCTCAGACATTACTGCTATACAGCTTGAACCAGACCTTTAACATCTTCTCTTTCAACAATTACCAGCAAGTAGAGTTGATTTGTTCGTGAAGCCTTGAAGGAGAATCTGTCAATGCTTCCAGCTATCAATACTGTATAATGAAAATGAAGGAATAAAATCCGTTGTGGAGGCAACATTAAAAAATCGAAATAACTGATTCCGTAACTTTCGAATTTTCATTTTTATTTATTTTTTCTTATTCTTCAGTTTTCATCCGCTTTTACTCTTTTTTGTTAGGTTATTCGTTTTTAGTCAATTGATTTAGAATATGTTCTCTGCCCACAGATTATTTATCTTAAGACACACATGTATTATTAATTTAATATGTTAACGGTGAGAACTTATGAACTGTAATTTAAAATGTGTGTGCTTAATATTAGTTATTGGAATTTTCTCTATGCCTGTAGAAGCAGCTGAAGGGTATGGAGTAAATATTTCTGAAAACACTACTGTAAAAACTGTAAAGTTTCTTACCAACAGTCCTGAACTGGAACTATTTCCAGTGTGGACTGCAGATGGAAAATATATTTTGTATACGGTTAAAGATAATGAATCTGGAGCCCTTAGTTCGTACAGGATGAAGGTAGATGGAAGCGAAGCAGTGAGGACAGGAATAGAGGAAGGAAATCTTACCAGTTTTAACGACCTGAACCCTAACGGGACAGAGCTGATCGTAACAAAATCGGACGGCTCTCAGTCCGATTTGTACAGAATAGATATGAACAGTGGAATCGCAACCCCTATAACAAATGACCCTCAAAAGTCCGAAGGCTGGGGAGCCTGGTGCCGTCTTGGACTAAAAATAATCCATACTCAGGAATTACCAGGCTCTCCTTCTCAACTCTGGATAGTTGATAGGGATGGAAGTAATAAGACCAGGCTAGGAACCTCAGAAAATATTGGGACAGGAAAAGACTGGTATCCGCTTGGACTGAGGGTAATATATAGCGCCAATAACTCAAAAGAGAAACCCGATCTATGGACAATAGAGTGGTATGGCACCAATCAGACCCAGCTTACTGATACACCTTATGGCGAGTGGAATCCTGCCTTCAGTCCTGACGGAAAACAGATTGTATATGTCTCAGATGAAGGAGGAAGCCCCGAACTCTGGCTAAGAGACATACAGGGAAATTACAGGGTCAAGCTTACGGAAAATCTCGGAATACTTGATGCTTACCCGAAATGGAGTCCTGATGGATCAAAAGTAGTGTTTACAGGGTACAGTTCGGATAATAGTTCAGATATTGTCGTAATAGAACTCACGTCTTCAACTGATATAATTCCTTCTCCAAAAATCACAAATGTTGAAATCGAACCCTTTAGTACAATTTCTGAAAAAGAGGTTGCAAATATTTCAGTAACCGTAAAAAACGAAGGCAAAAACGCGAGTGAAGGCCATATTTCAGTCTCCTTCCCCAATGGTGAGAAAATTGAAAAAGTGGAAGGCACAGGCGGCAACATCAAAACATATGCAGTAGGTGATCTGATACAGGGGAAAACCGGAGAAATCTTGGTACAATACCCATCGGTTGAATTGCTACAATACCAGTGGAATACGCAACAAGAAGAAACTCTTAATATTACGGTGAAGCCGAACGGTGCAGAGAAAATTATATTCCTTACACGGGCCTCCCTCAAAAACGATCTTACAGGAACTTATGAAAGGGATCCTCTAATTTCCGAAGATATTGACCAGCAGGGGTTTAATGTTTACAATCATTCTATTAACGTATCGAAATATTCCCTGAAAGTTATTATTGAACCTCAGGCTGTTGAAACCGAAGCAAAATGGAAGATTACTGCCGGACCTGACACGGAATGGCACCTTAGCAATTATACAATCAACAATCTTACTGCTGGAAACTACATAATCCAGTTTTCTGAGATCTCAGGCTGGAAGAAACCCGATGACATGGTTGTTACAATAAACGAGGATTCGGTTAATAAAGGGATTTATACGGAAAAACCGTCCAGCGGTTCTTCTTCAGGTGGAGGACATAGTGGAGGAGGGATAATTACAAGTCTTGAACCTTCCAGAAACATTGATGCTAAAGAAACGGCGTCAAGATACATCAATAGTGGTTCGCATGTTAAGTTTGATTTTCCTATGAGTGCAACCTGTATAATGAACCTTGAATTCGATCCGAAGAAAACTTTTAAAAGAACAGCTGCAACTATCGAAATGCTTAAAGAGAAATCTGCCCAGGTTCCCCAACTTCCTCCAGGTAAAGTATACAAAAACGTGAATATTCAGGTCGGAAATGCAGGAACTCTCCTGTCAGAAAATATTGAGAATGCAAGTATAGGATTCAAAGTAGAAAAACCCTGGATTAGCGAAAACATTGACAAAAAATCCGAAATACGCCTGTGGCGATATAACCAGACATCCTGGAACAAACTTGAAGTTAAGAAAACAGGTGAAGATGACCAATACTCCTATTTTGAGGCAAAAACTCCGGGCTTTTCATCTTTTGTGATAACCGCTTACACCAGAGAAGAAAATACGTCTGAAGAGATGAAGATTGAGCAAAAAGATCCTGAGGATACGAGTAGCCTTAAGGAAACCTATAGGAATAGCTCAACAAACGAAAACAAGGATAATGAGCCTTTGAGCGTTGGAGCAGATAATGGAAAAGGCGAAAATGGAAAAAAACAGGTATCTGGTGGCAAAATTAAGAGTATTATAGTAATCTCCTTACCACTTCTAGCCCTACTAATTTATTTGGGGGCAAAAAAGCGAGCTTAATACTTCTTCGCCTGATCTTTAGCCAGGTTATCTTTAGCCGGAGTTATGCTTTGGCGCTCGAATACAGCCTCGTCCGAGTCCCGTCTCGGGAGGACGGGCGTGTCCCTTTTTGGACGTATCCCTTTTTATTTCGTTCAAGTTGTCTAT
>DUGT01000125.1:32295-34784 GCA_013331275.1 Methanosarcina sp.
TTTTACTTAGCTCGAGTGGTCTACTTTTACTTAGTTCGAAGGTCTGTTTTTTACTTAGCTCAAGTAGCTTATTAGCTATTTTTTCCGTTTAGAGACCCTAAGCCCGTTTTGGAGGATGGGCGGAATCTTTTTGATCCGCTCAGCCGAGCTATTACTCTTTGCTTTCCGTTTTAATTAGTCATCGAGTCCTTTTCTTCCGAAAATATAATTTGCAACCCTTATAGCGTCTCTTTCTCCTGTCTCTTTTTCCGGGGAATCGCTCAGTTTTACAACAGGAATACCGTCAATGCTGTGCAGCTTTATGACCATATTAAGAGGAGGACTTTCCCTGAAGAAATCGGAGTTATTGGTAAGACTTGTACCTATTCCGAAACTACAGTTGATTTTACCTTCACAGTACTTTTTGAGCTGGATTGCAGTGTCTGCATTAAGAGCATCACTGAAAACAATTAACTTTTTCATGGGGTCTATACCCATTTTCTGGTAATGCTCTATCACAGCGTCCACAAAATTGTACGGATCTCCGCTGTCGTGCCTGAACCCATCATAAATTTTTGATAACCTCAGGTCCATATCCTTAAAAAAGGCTTTTGAGCCGAAAGTATCCGTAAGGGCAATTCCCAGATCCCCGTTATAAACCTCCACCCAGTTTTCAAAGGCGAAGCGGTTTGCATACCTTAACCCTACAAGCGCTGAGGTACCCATAATCCATTCGTGCCCTACGGTTCCGATGGGTTTCAAGCCGTATTTTTTTGCAAAATACACATTGCTTGTTCCTGTCAGGGTTTTTATCCCGGTCAGAGCTTTCATTACATGGTCATGAAGTTCGGAACTTCTTCGCCTGCGGGTTCCAAATTCCGAAAAAAAGCAGTCGTTTTCCTCAAGGGCTTTTCCTATTTCAAAAATTTTTGTTTCATAGGCATCCAGTACTGATTTGGAAGTAAAGCCCTCCTGGGAATTTCCGTTCCACTCTTTTTCAATAGTTGTGAAATAGAGTTCAGAAACCGCAGCCATAAGTACAATCTCCCAGAGAATTGTGCTGTGCCAGGGTCCTTTTATCCTAATGTCCAGATTTTTTTCTTCGGTAAGGCAGACTTTTACCTCACTTGGCTTGAAACGGAAGTTTCTGAGGTATTCAAGGTACATGGGTTTCATGTAAGGGCAGTTCTCTGAAAGCCAGTTGTATTCTCCTTCTGTTAATGCTAACTTCGAGATCTCGTCGCTTATTATCTTCTCCAATTTCTCTACAAATTCTGTCGAAAAGCGCTGGGTCCCCCGGTTAGTAAACCTGTACTCGGCCTCAGCTTTGGGAAAAAGTTCAAGCACTGCAAGTTGCATTGTGAATTTGTAAAGGTCATTATCAAGTATGGATTTTATCACTGAAGGTCTTCCTGTATCGTTTTAAATGCTTCTAAAGCAAACACCTTTTTATTCAATCACATCTTTTGCTCCAGATATATAGTCGTTTTATTTTTAAAATTTCTGACACCTGGAGGTAAATCTTAGAGACATAATCAAGTTTGCTTTATTAATTATATCAAAAACAAAATCATTAACTTTTAAAATTTGTATACTTTAGCCTAGAAGTTTAGATTTTTACATACTTGTTTGAGAGGACAGTTATTTGAGAGGACACAAAATCAATTTGTAAAACGCTAAAAAGTTATTTTAACTCAGCCTGACCTTTCTCCATAAGCTCGAATATAAATAAATTAGAGAATTTATTTAATTCCTGACGAAATAATGCCTGAATACCTTCAATTTTTTCAAAAAAATATTTAAATTATTTTGTTTTGTCTTAAAACTATTTTCATGATAAGGAAATCGATTGATTATTCGGAGTCTGAGATTCAGAAAGGTAATTGATTAATTATTTGGAATCTGAGGTTCAGAGAGGTAATTGATTAATTATTTGGAATCTGAGATTCAGAAAGGTAATTGATTAATTATTTGGAATCCGGGACTTAGTGAAGTACTTTCGAGTTTTGGGATCAGCTCTACATATAAATAATAGATAAAATAAAGAAAATAGAGTTTTTACAGCATAAATGATAACTTTTCATATTATTGTGTTTTACAGAACTTTCCGTATTCCATCCTTGTTTTAGCATACTTTGCTTTTGAGTCCCTGCAGCATAATCTATCAATACGATCCCATACAACAACCCATAAAAATTTAGCATAAGAGAAAGGATAATTCACCCAAAAAACCAACTTTTTGAAAGGCGATAGATTTCCATAGTCCTCTATCCACATAGATTCGCTTAAAAATCCTCTCCAGACAACAGACTTTTGCATGTGTTTCCATCGCCTGAAAATATGACTTATTATGAATAAGAAGGTACAAGTGATTGCAAATAGTCTTTTAGTCATATTTTTACCCTCAATGACTCAATAAGTTTAATAATACTGGTTAAGAGAAATGAATTAAAAGCAACACATTTCTTCCAGATAGCACCTTAACTGAATACAAATGAATACTTTTCAAA
>DUGT01000125.1:35034-37657 GCA_013331275.1 Methanosarcina sp.
ATACTTTTCAAAGTTATACTTTTTTTCTTCCCATTTTCTTTCGTACGTATCGTAAAACCCCATAAGAACAACCCAACAGAAGCATAATCTTAAAGGGTTTCTCACCTGCTTTGAGGAGTTCTTCGATTTTTTCGTGATCGAATTTTGGTTTCTGACCTCTCTTTTTTGGAGGAGATTGGTGACTCATTAAGATCTCACCTCTTTATACAATTTACTGTACTTTCAAATATGCGGGCTGGTCATTTTATAGATTCAGATGTAACTGAAATTCTTTAATTTCCATAGACTTGACAGAATCTCAAGAAAGTTGAAAAAATCACTTAGCAGCCTCATATTATCTTTCCCCACAATAAGCATATTGTAACAAAATATAAAAGCCTTTCATATCAATTATTAATTTAAACTATTAATAACTCTTGTATCTTTCAGGTAAATAGAAGTAAAAATAATTTTTCAAATTTAATACCTATCTTTTGTTTAGAACTAAACAGTTAATTTAACAAACTAAATAAAAATTAGCATAGTCAAATTTACTATTTTTACTTTCATTCGGGAATCTATATCACAGATAAAATTGTTAGATTAATAATAAACGATTTATATTAATGACACTAAATAATTGATAAGATATGCCCAATAACCTGGCTGCGCTTGCATCAAATAATGGAATTACTTATAGTTTCCATGGCAGATGATTTCATAGTTTTCATGCCTTTCTGATAATGTCTCTGTTTGAAAAATATATTTCAAAACTAAAGGAGTTAATAACTACAAATGCTCTAAAAGTGGTTAGATATGCGGGTATTTACAACAATTTTACTGAAAATTTTAGGTTTTTTTGTTTTATTGCAAATTGCAATAAGAATTATAAAAAGATTTTATGCATTTTCACCACCAGCATTTATGGGATTTCTTTTAGATAGCGATTTTAGAAAAAAACTGCAGCCTCCGGATAAATTGATAAAACGAAGCGGAATAAAAGAAGGAATGCATATTCTGGAGGTTGGATGCGGAAGTGGAGCGTTTACAATCTTGGCTGCAAGGGCTAGTGGAATTAAAGGAGAAGTATACGCTCTTGATATTCAACCAAGAATGTTAATGCAATTAAAGAAGAAACTATCCAGACCAGAGAACAGGGATATCAAAAATATCAAGCTTGTAGAAGGAGATGCGCATAAACTACCCTTTAATGACAATTCATTCGATGTAGTATATACGGTAACAGTTCTTCAGGAACTCCCGGACCGAAATAGAGCTTTAAAAGAGATGAAAAGAGTTCTGAAGCCTGGTGGAATTCTTGCAGTATCAGAATTTTTACCAGATCCGGATTACCCTTTAAAATCTACTACTATTAGGTTAGGAGAAGAAGCTGGTTTTATCCTGGATAAAGTTGAAGGAAATCTTTGGAATTATACTGTAAGATTCAAGGCACAGAAATCCATGTGAAAAATGCCACCTATAGTGTAAAAGTATAATGAATAAATTCAAAGAATGCCACCTATAGTGTAAAGATATAACGAGTAAACTTAACTGGCCAACAATATATTCTTCCGGAAATTCTATCCCCATATCCAGATTTAAGCATTAATAAACCGATAAGTGCGTTTAGAAACCCGTAAATTTAGACATCGAAGTTTCTGCAACATATAGAGAAATAGTATAATTATATTTCAATAACGTTGACCTAATTTATAGAATCTGGACCATTTTTAAATAATTTATAAAAAATAGTAATGCATACAATATAATAAAAGATATAATGTTTATTCTTCTCCAATTTCTTTTCTAAATTCTATATAATCTCTTTCGACTTCTTCAAGTTCGTGTTCCACAGTTAACCCCTCTTTCTCTGATTTTTCATACATATTTCTTTCATGCAGATTTCTTATCCGTAAATCATGATTGAATCGAGTCTTACAGTACCTACTTTTGTCCAGTATTTGCAAATGGTACAATACTGTGTTTCACCATCTGAGTGCAGTTTCAGACTAGAATGGCATTCTGGACATGTTTTTAGATGTTTCATGAATAAATCCCTCGAATTTTGAAGAAGGATTAGCAACCCATGCAAAATCCTTTATTGAGAAATGATATCCATTCCCCAACTCCAGCATAGAGTAATCGCATAAACTATATTAAATAAATGATATGAAAAATTATATTAAAACAAAAAATTGTTTGACATAAAAAGTTTCAAATCCATTACAGCTCTTTTCAAAGTAGGACATAAATACTTGAGCTGAAAAACAGTAACACTAGGTCATTATATGTATAAGTATAACTTAAAATTTCACGTTTATTTATATTGAAATCTTCCGAAATTATCTCTAGATTGAGATAAAGATGATTATAAGATACAAGATTAGGTCTGCTTATCAAACTAACAATCAAACTTTGAAATAAAACCTTTTCTAGAAGAGATATATTTTCTCATTTTAATCTACTAGAAAGCTGACCATGAATATATGAAAGACGGTTTTTACGAAACTATCTTAGATTAGCAGATCAAATCATTGTACCGAAAAACTTCATTTATAATTATCAAGACTTTGAGACATCAGCTCTTCAAGCTTTCCAATATTAGAGTATGGTTTTACTTCAATTATAGTCTTCAACGTAACTT
>DUGT01000061.1:0-386 GCA_013331275.1 Methanosarcina sp.
TTTAAATCGAAAACACCTGGATTTTCCTGCTTTGCAATAACCAGTTATTCTGCAGAGGGGAAAAATATATTGGAAGGCAATGGATTAGCAGAAGAAGGAGTGTTGAGAAACTGGAATGGTGAAACAAACAAGAGCGCAGTCAACGAAAGTGCAAAAACGGATGACAAAACCAAAAATCCCCTGGGGAAAGCCAAAATAATTCTGGCAATTTCTCTGCCCCTTTTCTTGATTCTTGTAGAGTACTTTGTGATGAAGAAAAAGATTTGAAAATCTCTTTCTTTATAATTTTAATTTGAAATTGTGCGTGGATTATTGAAACCTATAAAACAGACTAATTGTATAATTGAGTCAAGTGTCAGGGACGTGTTTGCTTCTTGGAATTGATC
>DUGT01000061.1:721-7087 GCA_013331275.1 Methanosarcina sp.
GTTTGCTTTTTGGAATTGATCAATAACTTACAGAAACAGACAGATAAAGAGTAACAAAGGAACAAAAAGAAAAAGAAGAGATTCTCTTTTCAACCTTTCTTAGAGCTTAAATCCCAGCTTCTGCTATTCTCAAGCATCCATAACTGAGAATCCAGTTCTTCTTCTTCAGGTTGCGGGTAGATCCTTTCAGTCTTGCCGTTAGGAAGCAGCAAGCGAGCTTTTACGTTATCTTTAAGATGGGTGCCAAGGATTACGTCCCTCACAACAGGAACATACTCGGCAGATATCGGAAAGAGAACTTCTACCCTGTTGTCCAAGTTGCGCGGCATAAGATCTGCGCTTCCCATAAGGATCTCTTCTTTTCCTCCGTTCCTGAAATAGTATATCCTGGAATGTTCAAGAAAACGGCCAACTATCGAGGTAACCCTGATATTTTCACTGAGCCCAATAATACCTGGCCTAAGGCAGCAGATTCCCCGGATAAGAAGGTCTATTTTCACTCCAGCCTGAGAAGCCCTATAAAGTTCCCTAATACACTGATAGTCCACAAGAGAATTCATTTTAAAGATCAGATGCCCATTTCCATACTTCTCATGCAGGTCGATTTCACGCCTGATGCGCTCTAAAATCTGGTGCCTTAGAGTCTGGGGAGCTACAAGGAGTTTGATATAATGGTCCTTTCGCGAATATCCGGTAAGGGCGTTAAAAAGGTCAGAGACATCCTTGCCTATGCACGGGTCACTTGTCAGGTAGCCCATATCGGTATATAGTTTTCCTGTGACCGCGTTATAATTTCCTGTGCTCATGTGTACATAATACCTGATACCTTCTTTTTCGGCCCTGACAATCAGGCACATCTTGGCATGAGTTTTACGTCCTGGGAAGCCATAAGCTACATGAACTCCTTTGCGCTCAAGTTCTTTTGCCCAGCCTATATTGTTCTCCTCATCGAAACGGGCTTTAAGCTCTACCAAAACCGCTACTTGCTTTCTTCGATCAGCCGCCTTCATAAGGGCTTGAATTATTCTGGAATTGTCATCCACCCTGTATAGTGTCATTTTGATTGCCAGAACATCAGGATCGTCGGCAGACTCTTCCACGAAATCAATTACGGATTCGAAACTGTCATAAGGATGATAGAGAAGAATATCTCTTTTTTTAAGAGTTGAGAAAATTTTCTCCCTATTCACCAACTGAGAATGTTTTTTCGGCTCAAAGTGCTCATACTTAAGTTCAGGACGGTTGATCTGTGCAAGTTTGATGAGATTTGATAGTCCCAGAGGAGCCGCAGACCTGAACATAAGAGAAGGGGAAAGTTCCAGATTCTTAAGGAGGATATCCGAGACTTTTGTTGGCATAGTATAATCGGTCTCAAGTCTGACAACAGACCCGAAGTAGTTCCTTCCGACTCTCTGTTTTACAGCGGTCAGAAGGTCTTTGTCTCCATCCTCATCAAACCCAAGGTCTGCATCGCGTGTGATCCTGAAAGGATAAGCTCCCAGGATTCGCTGCCCGGGAAATAGAAGGTCAAGGTTTGCAGCGATAAGTTGTTCAAGCCAGACAAAGCGACCGTTTTTCAGCTCTTCCAGACTGGAAGTTATTCTCTCCTGGTCACCTTCAGGAACAACTATTAGTCGCATAAACATCGGAGGGATCTTAACCCTGGCAAAACGCTCTCCAAAGTCTGGATCATCAATTAATACTGCAAGGTTAAGGCTGAGGTTGGAAATATGAGGGAAAGGATGTCCTGAATCAAAACCGAGAGGAGTAAGTAAAGGGAAAATGTTTCTCTCGAAATAATCTCTCAATTTTTCTCTTTCTTTTTTAGAAAGCTCAAAGTAATTAAGGACTTTAATTCCTTTTTCCCTGAGAGCAGGCTCAAGCATTTTGTTCCAGCAGCTGTCATTGAGAGGAAGCTGCCTGAGAAGCTCTTCCCGGATGATGCGAAGCTGTTCCTGTGCAAGCTCATCTGCCCGGTCATCTTTCGAAGCTTCCATTATTCTCTTCTGGACGCCTGAAACCCGAACCATGAAAAATTCATCAAGGTTACTTCCGAAGATAGAAAGAAACTTAACTCTTTCAAGTAGAGGATTGCGATCGTCAAAAGCCTCTTCGAGTACTCTGTCATTGAACTGAAGCCAGCTATACTCGCGGTCTGTGTATAAACATGGATCGCTGAGGTCAGGCATATCGGAAACTTCTACCCGAGTTCCTTTAACATTATCCATAATCAGCCTATCAAAATCTGCACACTGAATGGGGAAGTTCCGCTCCATTGCTATCACGCGTGACCTGGGTTTTGCATTTATTCAAACTAGTCTTTAAAAATAATAAAAGATCTGAAGGTAGGATCTCTGTAAATCTCATGTTCAATTTCATTACCTGATTGGCACCCGGTTTTACTGGGTTGAAAAGAAGATATCCCCCGAGTTCACTCAAACAGCTTAGTACAGTTAGCCTTAGATAGTATAGTTGGCCTTAAAGAAATTTTTCCTTGATAACATCAACCCTGTTAGCCGATTAGAGTTTTGAGTACTTTTGCAGAGGGGGAGCACAATCTCCTTATTAAGTTATCGGACATGCATTGACACCAAAATATATATAAACTTTTGTATCGGCCGGATTTCAGGGATCTAAGGAATCTCTGCTAACTCATTACTATTTATTAGTATATAGAACTAAAGATTTATAATATTATCTCTTGAAACCAATTACTGACAAAAACAAAAAAAAGATGCCTCAGATAAAAAAGGAAAAAAGTACTGGAAGATTGACAGAAAAGGTCAGAAATTTCTAAGTAAATTCTTTATTAATATATTTCAAATAGTATACCCAAGTTTATTTAAAAGTTGCTTTTGAGCTGGTTTTAAATTTATCTTTTAAATGAGAGTAAAACTCCTGCTCTTTTCCAGTTGTCTTTCTGAACAGCCGTTCCACAATCAGCTCTGGAGTGCTTCGAGCAATACGGTTGTACACAGGGTTCCGGTTTACAATTAGTTCCAGATGGGAATCGAGACCATCTGCCTCAATCCCATCAACTCTTACTTCAGTTCCGGTATTTTCAAGGATGAGTTCTGAAAGATGGGAAACAAAAACCCCAAGACTCTGTTCATTTCTGGATAGATATTCAAGAATTCCTGCTATAATTCGTGCAGAAGCTCCAGGCTCAGTGATAGATTCCAGTTCGTCCGCAAGTACCAGTTTTTCTGAGGCTTCAGAGAGCACTGAAAATTGCTTGAGGGTAGTCTCAAAAGCTCCTGCATCAAGAGTCCCTTTTGATTTTCCGAAATAATAGAATTCTTCTACAGGCCCGAGTTCAAGTTTTTTTGCAGGAACCGGAAAACCCATATACCCAAGAATTACACATTGGCCAAGAAGTTCGAGCAGGGAAGTCTTGCCTCCTGAGTTTACTCCGCTCAAAAGTACAACTCTGTTTTCCATACCTGCCGGAGAAAATCCGGTTTTTCCGATGGAATAACTGACAGGATCGATTTCTCCATATCGGGCTTTTAAAAAGAGGTTTTCTCCACCTGTAAAACCTATTCCAGCTTCAGGAATCAACGTGGGCAGATTAAGCCGGAATTTTGTAGAGAAACAGGCAACCGAAAAACCCAGGTCAAAATCCAGGACTTTCCTAACAAGTTTTTCTACAGGCTGGTGAAAACCTGAAAGCGTTTTTGCAAGTTCCCTTTTTCGGGCAAGCCGTGTTTTCTCAAGGCTATTATTCAACTTTTGCCTGAGAAGCTGCAACTGGGATTGATCTGCGTATAGAGGGTAGGAGATTTCATCAGGAAAGAGTGAGTCAAGCATCAGTTTTTCTTGCTTTTGAAGCCCTAGTTTTTCAGCAAGCTCTTCTTTGATTGCTTCAGTCTCAGTTTTATAGATTTTATTAAGTTCCTTTGTAAGCAGGTCTTTAATCTCCATTCCTCCACTTACAAGCCTGACGAGTTCCTGCCCGTTAAGAGTAAGGGAACTTGCCTCAAGGGTTCGGTTCATGCGCTGGTTAGCTTCATTCAGAGCCGAAGTCAATGCAGGGTCCAGATTTTGAAGGGCTGCTCCGAGCCTGTCAAGTTCAGGATCAAAACCTTCAACGGGTTTTCCATCTTCACCAAGCTTTGAGAGAGCGGTCTCGAGTACGTCAAGCTTTTCTTTTGGAAGTTCTTCAAAAATCTCAAAGTTCCCTGAGCGAAGAGCTGATACAATACTCAGGCATGAACGGATGCAATTCAGGTTCCGCGCAAAAAATGCCAGTTCTTTTTCAGGCAAGACCTGCCAGAATTCAGTTTTGGAAAGGTCCTGGAGGTATTCGGGTTCAATGCCTTCGGGTAAATCAAAGCTGAGATAAGTGTCATCAAAAACAATTACACTGGAGTAACCTCTTGCTAGATCTACAAACTCCGATAAATTTTCTACAGCCTGAACAGGCAGAAAGTCCTGGAACTTTACTCTGGCTGCTTCAACGGTTTTTGAATCCCCGCACAAAATAATCCGGTCCCTGATTCTGAGGTTCCCGGACACTGGCCTGAGTTCACTAACTTTCGTAAGCAATTTTAGAAATTCGGAATTCTCAGGGAAGGCATTTCCTAGTTCAAGATACTCTCTTATGAAAGCCTGTCTCTCTCGGATAAGATCCATGCGCGAAGCAGGTAATGGGTAAAAAAGGTTTAGTTTGTCCCTGGCATGCGTTGTATGGGCAAAACTTTTTATCAGCTCAAGCAGGCGTGAATAAAGATCCAGAGCTTCTTTTGTTCTGAGAAAATCGGAAATTGAGCAGCCTTCAGCTCTGGATCTGGCATATCTGGCAAGGGAAAGAGCAAAATTACGGCTAATCCCATTGACCTCAGAAAGCAAAGCTATATCACCCTCGCAAATAGCCTGAAGAGCAGCTTCCTCAGTTCCAAAGTGTTCAGTTAGCCTATCGGCTACCTGTTCGCCTATTCCATGAATTTCCCGAAGGCTTAAGAGCGGATGAGAAGTTTTCATACCCAAAATACTTTTCATATGCAAGATACTCTTGTTTCAATAAGTTCAGATGGGCATTAAGCCCGTGTTATTTACTTCAAAAGAAGGGCAAGTTCTTTTTCAAGATAAGGATGCATTGAGGCCGTATATCCGTGTGCTGTCTCAGTAACGTTATACATTGCTTTTGGCTCTTTTGCAAGGGAGAAAGTCCGAAGCGCCAGGTCATAGGAGATCACCGGATCATTAAAAGAATGAATCAGCACGAATTTCGCAGGCGACAGGTTAGATAGATAGGTATCCGGGTCAATTGAACGATAAAAGCGGCAAGCTTCAGTATCATCTGCAAAGGAAGAATCAATTTCTTCAGTGACGTACCCTGAAGTGCTGATTCCAATAACTCCTTTAAGAGAAGGGTTAAGAGCACAGGCAAGGATTGCAAATCTTCCACCGTTACTTTCTCCGATGATTGCAAGCTTTTTCGGATTAATTTCGGGCTGGACCGCAAGCACATCTAAAGCTTTGAGAGCATCATAAACCATGGTATATTCCACTGGTTCAAGGCCGGCTTTGAAAAGTTCAAGGTCTTTTTCCGTATTTATGCTGCCTAGGTTGCGCTGGTCAAGAGTGAGAGTTGCATATCCCATTTTAGAAAGTTCAGCAGCCAGACCTTGTTCGGCTTCTTTGCTAACACCTGCTCCAGGAAGTAGAACCAGGCCGGGAGAAGAAGAGGAATTTGCAGGAATTCTTAAAAAAGCCTTGACTTTTTCTCCTTTACTTTCAAAAGACAGAAGTTTTAAAGTATCCAAGTTTGCAGGAGCATATACATCTTCGATTTCCTGGGATGTAAATACTGGCTTTTCTCGCTCTGGAAAAGATAGAATGCCTGCATCCGAAACCTTCCAAGGAGCCGTAGAGCTTGTAGAGTTGGAAGGATTATACAGGACTCCAAAAATACCCACAAGTATGAGAAGAAAACCCAGAAGAAAAATTGTGGGCTTGGAGATTCTGGTCCCTGAAGAAGCCCTGAGTTTAGTTTCTTTTTTTCCTGAATTCTGCCTGCTCAAGGGAACCCTGCCGGAAAAAATTGCAATTACGGCCAGAAACCATTTACAGCACTTAAGAATAATACTGCAATGCCAGCAACGGCACCGACAATAAGCACTATCTTGGGCTGGATTTGAACTGCATTTTTATCTGCTTCATAATAGCGCATGAGCCCTGCAGAAGACTGGAGCCCCGAACCTGATTTTTTAGCCATGTGTTAACACCTGTGTGAGCGCATTGATTAGGATATAATTTCACTGCCTTTACTTGCCTGTAATAGGTTTTCTGGCTGATAGTTAAAGACTATGTGGAAGTTAACAGTTAAGAACAAGAATTAGCATAGCTGCTAATTAATTATTT
>DUGT01000061.1:7282-8917 GCA_013331275.1 Methanosarcina sp.
TTTGCTACTTAGTAGTAAATTTGTTATTTATTAGTAAATTTGCTACCTAATATTGAATTTGCTAATTAACTATCAAATTGTAATTAACATTGAATAACTGTTAAATCTCCTCTTAAATTTGGTAATTATCACTAATTTACAGTTCTGATATATAAATCCAGCAGAGAAACTTCTTAATAGCCAGGACTCAAAGAAGTTGAAGGGAATTTGTCATTCTCTTGGAACAGGCAGTTCTCAGACAAGTACTTCGTCCAGCAGAAAAGGTGGATAAAATACTCCTTTCTCAGTAATTATAGCAGTTATATTTTCCATGGGAGTTGCGTCAAAAGCAGGATTGAAAACTTCCACGTCTTTTGGAGCAAGCTGTTCAGATCCGAAAAAGCGTAACTCATCCGGGTCTCGCATCTCTATCTTTACACTGCCTTCCCAGCCATTGAAATCGAAAGTGGAGGTGGGGGCTGCTACGTAAAAGGGAATATCATGCTCTTTTGCAAGAATTGAAAGAGAATAGGTACCTATTTTGTTGAAAACGACATCCTGGGTAATTCTGTCAGCTCCTACAAGCACACTGTCTACAAGTCCCTGCTGCATTACCCATCCAGCCATAGAATCCGAAATAAGAGTTACTGGAACCTTATCCTGCATCAGCTCCCATGTAGTGATCCTGCTTCCCTGATTCAGTGGCCTTGTTTCACAGGCAATAACCTTGATCTTTTTGCCTTCAGCAATTGCCGAACGCACAACCCCAAGGGCTGTACCCCAATCCACGCAGGCTAGCCTACCTGCATTGCAGTGTGTAAGTACGGTATCTCCGTCCTTGAGGAGTTCTGCCCCTGATTCACCTATCAACCTGTTGGTGACCACATCTTCTTCTGCAATGTCCCTGGCTTCCTGAAGGGCGATTTTTCGGACACCTTGAACATCAAAGGCATCCGAAACCGCTTTCAGAACTCTGTCCACACCCCAACTAAGATTTACTGCTGTAGGGCGAGTTGACTTAAGGGTCTTTCCCGCAATCTTAAGGTCTCTTATTATTGTTTCGAAATCTCTAGCCTCACTCAGGAAAGCTGCAAGGGCAATCCCGAAACCACCTGCTGCACCTAGAGCAGGCGCGCCTCTTATCCTGAGAGATTTTATAGCCTCACAGAGAGAACTCAGGGTTTTGCATTCTATTATCCTATACTCTTTAGGGAGAAGGGTCTGATCTACCAGCACCACAGAATTGGACTCTTCCTTCCAATCAATTGTCCTCATTAAATCACATTCCGATGTAAGCGTCAGATTCTGCCGGAAAAGTTTCCGCTTTTCTTTCAAGCTCCACATAAGATAAAAACCTATTCAACTTACATGGCTCATTACACTCTTCTCGTTATCATTATCCAGTTATTCTCTTATTTCACCATCCAAGTATTATTTCACCATCCAAGTATTCTGAGAGACTTAAAAAAATTATATTAAAGATAAACCTTAAACTCCAAATAACTAGAAAAATGCGGCAGGTCAAGCTTCTGGCAGCCGAACTCCATAATAAAAATTTTGCTTAAGGAATAAGTAAAACGTGAGATATAAATAAACTAACCCCTTTTTCCATAGAAGCAAACCTACATATAATAGATTTATAGAGTAACAGAGCAA
>DUGT01000111.1 GCA_013331275.1 Methanosarcina sp.
TTGTCTCAAAGATAGAAGATTTTCCTGTGCTTAATACAGCAAAAGCTCTCGAAGGACAGGGTTTTAGTACGACTTTCCTGGATGTCGATCCTGAAGGGTTTGTAGATCTCGAAGGACTTAAAAACGCTATAACAAAGGAAACTGTTCTTGTTTCAATTCAACAGGGAAACCAGGAAATAGGGACAGTACAGGATTTGCAAGCTATCTCGGAAATATGTGAAGAAAAAGATGTGCTCCTGCACACGGATGCTACTCATAGCTTTACTCGGCTACCTCTCAATGTAAAGGAACTGCCTGTGGACCTAGTTACTATGTCAGCCCATACCATTCACGGTCCAAGAGGAATAGGTGCTCTTTACATCAGGAAAGACACCCCAATAACCAAATTTATGGATGGAGGTTTCCAGGAATTTAACCTGAGGGCAGGAGTAGAAAATATTCCATCAGCCGTTGGTTTTGCAAAAGCCGTAGAACTCGTAACCGAAGAGGAAAACAAAAGGCTCAAAGCAATGAGAGATCGCATAATTGATAAAGCACTCTCTGAGATTCCGGAAGTTACCCTCAACGGAAGCCGAGAAAAACGCCTGCCTCAGAACGCAAACCTGACTTTTCACTATGTAGAAGGCGAATCCGTAACTTTGCACATGGATATGAGAGGTTTTGCAGTAAGTACGGGTTCAGCCTGTTTCAGTCGTTCCCTTGAAGCCAGCCACGTAATCAGGGGTATAGGAGGAGATCACGAAAGAGCTCATGGCTCAGTGCGCTTTACCTTCGGGCGCTATAATCATATTGAGGATGCCGATGCAGCAATTGAAGCAATGAGCGAAATAGTGGCAAGGCTCAGGGAAATAAGCCCTCTTGCAAGGAAATGAGTGGAAATAGATGGAAAGCGCACAAAAGGAAGCAAACTATAGGCCATTTAGGCATTTTAGTCGATTTAGGCATTTTAGTCGATTTAGGCATTTTAAACAATTAGAAATATAATATTAGAGAAAAAGAGAGAGTGAGATAATGAAGTTTCCTTACAGTCAAAAAGTGCTGGAGCATTTTAAGAACCCGCACAATGTCGGGCAGATCGAAAATCCTGACGGAAAAGGCCTCGAAGGAAGCCCGGCTTGCGGAGACATGGTAGCGGTTTACATTAAGGTCAACCCAGACACCAAGGTTATTGAGGATATAAAATTCGAATCTTACGGCTGTGCATCAAATATTGCTACCGCTTCAATTATAACAGATCTTGCACGTGGAAAAACTCTCGATGAAGCAAAGAAAATAACATGGAAACAGGCTTCGGAAGAACTTGGAGGGCTTCCTCCAATTAAAGCCCACTGCTCAGTACTTGCAGTTGAGGGCCTGCGGGCTGCAATCAGAGATTATGAGGAAAAACACGGGCTTATAACCGAGAAAGAGCCTACTACCGAAAAGGTCATCAGAAGCAGGCTAAAACACGTTATGAACCCTCTGACCGGTCTTGACATAATTCGTACAAACCTTATCCTGAAAACGAGCGTTGAAAATGGAGTTGTGAGGGTAGTTGTAGACCTGCCTGCAAACCATCAGTTTGCTCCAGCAATAAAAGAGGATATTATGGAGAAACTGGGATCTTTGTGGGATGTCGAAAGGGTTGATGTAATATTTACAGCCTGACTCTTACATTTACAACCTGGCTCTTACATTTACAGCCTGATTCTTACGGTCTGCTCTCAGATGAGGTCTGGTCTAAAGATCTAGAAAAATGAAGAGAGGAGAGTATTTTCTCCTCTCAAATGAGTTTAGCTCAAATAAGCTAATGGAATATGTTCCTTATATTTATGATTCCAATGCTGGCTTTTTATTTTTTCATAACTAGCTCAAGATAGTCAAAAATATGTTAAAATACGAAAAAGTGATAATGAAAAATGCAAAAACCAAACGACCCATGAATAAGTTTAAAAAGAGATAAGTTTCATAAAATAGATAAAGATGAAGATACGGACTTTGACCTTTCCTTATAATACATGAAAAGTTCCTCTCCCCATTTTAAAGCCTGAGGCTCAAAGGCAATTAGAAATCGAGTCGTTAATCTTCCTTTTTTATCCAGTAGAGATAGAATAAATATCTTATCAGTTATAATCATTGACATGGGTTTTAAGTCACCCTCGTATACCAAAAGATCAGAAGCCTTGCTACAAAAAACGTTTTTTATTTCTTTTTTATATTCGATCAAGGCTTTGTTAATGATAGGGTTATTTGTTTGTAAAATTGGGATATCGGAATGATATTCAGTCTGGAAAGCCTCTAGGACTTTTTCTGTAACAATTGTTGTAGCTTCGATATTCTTTTGAATATACTCAAAAAGAAGTAAAAGAGAAAAAGGGTGAAATATTGAAATAAAAGACATTATACGCTTAGAATTCATCAAATTTGTCATAATTTCTTCTGGAATCCGGAAAACATTTGAAAAATCCTGTTCTATAATTCTAACGTGGCCCAGTTCTCCGATTTTATTAAGAATGTGAAAAGGAACAGGGCTTACGTCATGATCAGACCAGAAGTCCAGATTATCTTCATATACTGAAAGCGTGCTCAGGAAAAACTCTACATTTGAAGCAATCACTGCACCCATTTCTGAGAGGGAGTATACTCCATGATCTTCAAGAACAAGGCCCCAATCAGTTAATTTTTTAATTTGGGGAGTGATTGATTTCCAGGGAAAATCAAGCACATCTTTGATGTCCTCACTATTTTTCGGCCCTTCTTTTTTAAGAAGTAAAAGAAGATCCTTTCTTTTTTCAGAAAGAAAAAGAGTATCCAGAAGTGAAGATCTTGTTTCTACTCTGGTATGTGCTTTCGATTTCATTTTACCTAATTAATACTTGAAGGAAATATATAAATTCAATGAAAAATTCTTCCTTTCAAAAGAAAGAAACAGAAATCTAACTATTTTTATTTATAGTTTTAAAAGATTGATAGTAATCGACGTGTCAAAAGGCTAGTTTTTCAATTCAATTGGAAATCAGGACTTTTTGCTTATTCCAAAGTGGTTTGCCTGGCAAAAACCTCTGGATTATTCCCACCACGCGGATAAAAGTTACACCGTTTTGGCTATATGAAATGTGTATCAACGTTTAGAATGGTAATTCCAAAAAAGGGTTTGATACAAAGCTGGAAAACTGGAGGTTTTAAGACGGAAAGTCGTAGTAAATCTATAGTCTTTGCCCTGCTAATAGTTGCACTTCTTACAATGTCGACAGGTTTTGCAGCAGCAAAAGAGGCAAAACTAGTTGTAAAGAGTGCTGATACCCCTGCTAACAGAGTAGTCATTTTCAGTGCCTTTTCACCCGAGAAAATTGATATACACTCAGGTGAAAATGTTACCTGGATTAACTTCAAGAAACCAAAAGCCCCAGTAGTACTTGTGAGTGCGGACGAGCTTTGGGAAGAGGCAACATTGAACTATGGAAAAGCCTTTTCCGTTACTTTTGAAAAGCCAGGAACCTACACTTTTACTCTTAAGGATAATCCCAATATAAAAGGAACAGTAACCGTACTTGCTGGTGAATCACAGAAAGTAAGTTCAGAGAAAACTGGGGAAACAGTTACTGAAGAGAAAGTGAAGGTTCAGTCAAAACCAGAATCAGCTCTGAAACACCTGGAGATAAAGAGTGAAGAAAATGTCAATCGCGAAGAAAAGATAGCAATATATTCAACAGCACTTACTCCAAACCATTTAGATATTGAAAAAGGAGACACGGTTTCATGGGTAAACTACAAAAAGCCAAAATCACCTTCCGTGCTTGTGAGTGAAAATGGTTTATGGGAAAAACAAACTCTTAATTATGGAAAAGCATTTTCATACACGTTTGAAGACTCAGGAACTTATACATTCAGTCTAGAAGGAACTCCAGAAGCAAAAGCTACTGTTATAGTAAAGTAAAAGCTATATATTTAACGAAAAAGCGGAAAAATTCAGGCTAAAAAGTCCAC
>DUGT01000197.1:0-9473 GCA_013331275.1 Methanosarcina sp.
GGGAAAAGTTCAGTCGTGACTGCCATATGCAGACTTCTTTCAAGAGACTACAGGGTTGCCCCCTTCAAGGCTCAGAACATGAGCCTGAATTCCTGGATTACAAAAGACGGAAAGGAAATCGGAATTGCCCAGGCAATCCAGGCAAAAGCTGCAGGCACCGAGCCCACTGCCGATATGAATCCTGTCCTTTTAAAACCCAAAGGAGACTGCGTTTCCCAGATAATCCTGCTGGGAGAACCTTACGCTGACAGGAGTGCAGGTCAGTACTACGAGTCCATTGCAGAAATGAATGAAGTCCTTGAAGGAGCTCTCGGAAGGCTCTGCAAGGAACATGATATTATTGTTATGGAAGGAGCTGGAGGAGCTGCTGAAATTAACCTCTACGAAAGGGATATTGTAAATATCGGCACTGCAAGGCTCACACAGGCTCCTATAATCCTTGTTGGAGATATCGAGAGAGGAGGCGTTTTTGCAAGCCTCTACGGCACAATTGCACTTCTTCCAGAAGATGTACGGAAAAATGTCAAGGGATTTATTATAAACAAATTCAGAGGCGATCTGGAAATCCTGAAGCCGGGACTGAAACAACTTGAAGAAAAGACCGGCATTCCGGTACTTGGAGTCCTTCCTTATTTCAAGCTTAACATTCCTTCTGAGGACTCGGTCTCACTTGAAGATAAAGAAGCCGAAAGAAATGAAAAAGAAATCGAGATCGCAGTTATTCGCCTACCAAGAATTTCGAACTTTACGGACTTCGAGCCTCTGGAAGGATCTGCTAAAATCCGCTATGTGGAGCTTGATGAAGACCTCGGTACTCCAGATGCAATCATGATTCCGGGTACAAAAAATACGGTTAACGATCTGCTCGATCTTAAGGCAAGCGGTATGGCCGAAAAAATCCAGGCCTTCAAGGGAAAAATTCCTGTTTTCGGAATCTGCGGCGGTTATCAGATGCTTGGCAGGACAATTTATGATTCCGGAGTTGAAAACGGAGTCGAAGCCGAATTCGAAGGCCTGGGACTTCTGGATATAGGGACAAAGTTCGGAGAATACAAAAAGAGAACAACCCAGGTCACGAAAAAGGTAAACGCTTACGGCCCGATACTTGCTCCAATAAACGGAGAGGAAATAAAAGGGTATGAAATCCATATGGGCATAACCGATTCTAACCGTAACATCTTCGACAATGACGGTGCAATCGATGAGACAGGACTGGTAATCGGAACTTACCTGCATGGGCTCTTCGACAATAAAAATATAAGGGATGCCTTTATGCGATATCTCTACGAGAAAAAAGGACTTGAGTACAGCCCTGAAAACATTATGACTGAAAATGATGCCTACGAAGAACTCGCAAATGTAGTTGAGCAGAACCTTGACATGGAAAAAGTTTACGAAATAATAGGGATATAAGAGCATAAAAAAAGTATTGAGCGGTTTCAGGAGAACATTGAGAATAGTCGGAAATAAAAACCTGGAATATTTGGGGGCAAAGTACAGTATTCGCGGAGGGTATAACCTGCCTCCAGAAACCACTCAATAATAAATGGTTTATTGCCAGTTATTTATGTGTTGTGAATTTGTTCTATTGTAGCTTCGAGTTTGAAGATTTATGTTAAACTTCCCTTCCTCTAAACAGGAATGAATACCTGTGTTGTTTTTTCCGTATTCTCTATTTTCAGTGGTTCTAACTAATGGTTCTAACTAATGGTTCTAACTAATTATACCAACTATCTTGTAAGGGAATTTTCCGTTCGGACTTCAAAACTAGTAAAAAGATGCAAATTACTGGAAAATAACCCTGCTTTTCCTATGTTCACCACTTCTGACAGTTGCAGTTCTGGTTTTAATCCATACGATCTTTATAGCTACCAAATACATTTTATAGCTACTAAAGACATTGAAACCGCGAACAGCCTTAACTCTAAAAATAGTCCGCTTGCCGGACGGAAAGTATCTTACCTGAAATTATCTCCTCAGCGCAACTGTTGTGCCGCAACCGTTGCGCCGGTTGATCACGCCGTTACCAGGGGAAGAATTTCATGCACTATTTTCGCTCAAGCCTTTTTTTAAAAGGCTTGTGAGCACGCTGATAGGGTTTGGGGATAAGGTCAGCAAATCCAAACGTTTCTTGAGGTTTTCGCTCAAGCCTTTTTTGAAAAGGGTTGTGACCATGCCGGATAGGGTCTGGAGATAAGGTCTCTAAACCCAAACGTTGGCCCTCAAGTGTTAAAACGCTTGACAATTCTGCCAAGTCGTTTTTGATTAAATTTTTGTTAAAAAGCTTGCTGCCAAGCATTTTCAAAATAGATCGCGTTGTGCCGTTTGATTACGTTGCTACGTGGCCCGAAATTAATTTTAGGTAAATCAGCTTTCTTGAGCGAGTCGAAAATATAGCCTTTCTTGCCCTAATTAATCCCCTTGAGCGCCACTCATAAATAAACCTGTAAATCAGTCCTCTTGGCTCAGCTTAGTATCTTCATTATAATTCAGCCCTCTTGAGCGAAGCGAAAAGGTCCCCGTCCTCCCGAGACGGGACTCGGGGTTTCAGAACATCAGAACTTGCTTGCCGAGCCCTTTACTGACAGCCCTCTCATAAACCAGGTGCGCGCTTGCAACATCCTGAATGGCAAGGCCTGTTGAATCGAAGATCGTAATTTCTTCATCACTTGTCCTGCCGGGTTTCAGGCCGACAATTACTTCACCAAGTTCGGCATGGATATCGTTTTCCGAAATGTAGTGCTTGGACAGAGGAACATTTACTTCTCCGGAGTGAAGGGCCTGGATAATATCGTCCACAATTATTTTGGATCGGATTAAAAGTTCGGGGTCAAGCTCTTCTTTTCCTACTGCATCAGCCCCTATTGCGTTTATGTGAGTACCTTCTTTGACCCACTGGGCCCTTACGATAGGTTTTCTGGTAGGAGTGGTCGTAACAAGGATATCGCAGTCGCAGACCTTCTCAATATTTTCTTCGTAACGGATTTCACAGGGAGTAATATCTGCCATTTCCCGGATAAACCGTTCAGAGCTTTCCTTTGTCCTGGAAGTGACCCTTACCAGTTCAGGCTTAAAAACCTCGCAAAGAGCCTCAAGCTGGGTCTTTGCCTGGTTTCCGGTCCCAACAAGGCCTATGATCTTTGAGTCCTTCCTTGCAAGATATTTTGCGGCAATTCCTCCTGCAGCTCCGGTCCTGACATCAGTCAGGTAGGTTCCGTCCATAATTGCTACAGGAGCACCTGTCTCCGGAGAAATAAGGACAATAAGTGCCATTACCGTAGGAAGCCCACGGGCTGGGTTTCCTGGGTGGACGTTTACGATTTTCACGCCAGTAATATTCTCCTCTTCCAGATATGCAGGCATTGTCCGCAGGTCCCCGTTATACGCTGTATAGTAAAGATAGGACTTGGGAGGCATCTGGACCCTACCAAGACCATGCTGCCTGAAAGCCCTTTCTACTACCTGCATATCAGAACTCATATCCATAACACTTGTTACTTCTTCCTGAGCCAGCCATAATATTTCCATAGTAAACCCTCCAGCCGGAACCGTAAGCTGGCTCACAGCTGAAAACTGAGATAAATTGAACAGAACCTAAATAAAAATCAAAGAAGCTAACCGACAGTCTGAGATCACATTAGTATTTTTATTTCCGCAAACACGTATATATAACATATATATTCACTCATTTAAAGAACTCCCTTCCCAAAAGGAGAAAACCATCAATGAGAGATATGCATGTAAGTTCAGCCGATCTTTCCGGTCCCTGCCTGAAAGATGAGTTACTCAAAGAAAAATTACTCAAACCTGCACGAGATATCCGGAGCATACTCCGATGGGGCTATCCGAAATTTGCGACCATCCGTTTCGTGGCTGACCACTTCCAGCTCAGCCTGGAAGAACGACATATTCTCACAAGAGTAATCATGCCCCCGGACAGGATAGTTTCCAGAATAAATAAAAAAATGGAATGCACAGGCATAAAAGATAGAGATCTTCTCCTTGACGGATATAATGTCCTTCTGAGTGTGGATAGTCTACTAAAAAAAGAATCCATGTGGTTCTGTGATGATGGGTACATAAGGGACACTCGCTACTATTTTAGCAAGGCAAAACAAGCTGAAGATATCGAGGAAGCCCTTAACGCAGTCCTTAAGTTTCTCTCCAAAACAGGTCCAAAATCAGTTATTTTTCTTCTTGACGCCCAGATCAGCAGAAGCGGAGAGCTTGCAGGTTTCATCCGTCATAAAATGAAAGAGTACGGAATTGCAGGCGAGGCAAGAACTTCAAAAGTTGCGGACTTCGAGCTGAAAACTGAAGGAGGAAGTTCGGAAAAAAAGATAGTTTTGGCAACTTCCGATGGGATTATTATAGATTCGGCTCTCGAGGTACTAGATATCCCTGCCTGCCTGATGGAAAAAATGGGAATTGAACCGATCAGGCTGTACTAATCGGTTGCCAAGCACTCCGGTATCAGGCATTCTTTTATCAGGCACTCCGTTTAAAGAACTCGGCCTGCCTGTAAATCTCTTCGGCTGCCGCATACTTCCCTTTTTCTTTTAGTAAATCCGCATACCCGTTCAGGGTCCTGAAATGTCCGGGGTCAAGTTCAAGGGCTTTTTTGTACTGTACCTCGGCTTCGTGCCTGTGCCCAAACCTGGCAAGCAGCCTGGCATACTCACAATGAACTTCAACATCCTCAGGGTTTACTTTAAGAGCACACCTGAAGTGCACTCTTGCCCCGTGAATAAAACCATGTTCTGCAAGCAAACGGGCATAGAAAATGTGCGGGCGTGGGTCATCTGGATCGGCTTTGAGGGCTACTATATAATGTTTCTCAGCATCAAGCGGTTCTCCTTTTTCTTCAAGGAGACGAGCATAGCGAAAATTGGATTCCACATGGCCAGGCTCAAGCTCAAGTGCCCTGGTATAGTGATAACTTGCTTCGGCAAATTGTCCGCGTTTGGAAAGTAGAGTTCCGTACCCACAGTGGGCGTTCACATTCTCCTGGTCAAGAACCAAAGCTCGGCTATATACTTCTTCGGCCTCATCCAGTTTTTTGAGCTTCTGAAGCAGGCAGCCATATTTGCAAAGCGTATCTACGTGGGACGGATTGAGTTCCAGAGCCTTTTCATATTGAACACGTGCAGCATCGTTTTTGCCTTCCTTCACCAGAACTGCTCCATACTCGCAAAGTGCGTTGACATTTTTGGAATTCTGCTGGAGAATTTCTTTGAATTCCCGTACAGCAAGTCCATCTTGTCCCAATAAAAAAGCTGTTTTTCCTGCTTCCATAAGGGCATCTTCCCGAGCTTTTCCAGAGAATAGCAAAGCACAGGCTCTGGTAACTACATACTTCTCCCTGTACATTGAATCTTTACCAAAAATAGATGAAAGTTTCAGCAGGATTTCCTGGGAAAGCGAATGCTCATCTGAGAAGGAAACGACAAACTCAATGACCTTATCAAAGTCACAGTTATCAGCCGCAACTTGTTCGATTACACGAAAAACCAGTTCGTCTACAGCATCAATCTCCATGTCTAAAAACCTCCTGAAATTTACCTATAAAGAGATTCTATTCGGCTGAACATAAATAGTTGGCCATCTTACTGCCATATTAACACGAGAGGATGAACCTTAAAAATGTAATAGTATACAATATTGGAAAAGTGATCAATACTCGAAATTCAGAAAAGTGAGAATGAAAAAGTGAGAATGAAAAAGAGAGAATGGAAAAAGAGAGAATGAAAAAGAGCATTCCCTCTGGAGTCTTCACCTGAAAGATTTCTAGTTCATTCAGATTTTACTATATCGCAGTTCAATTTCTATGATCTCACTTATTACTCAAGCTCTTTTTACGTGTAAACTGTATCGAGTTTCTACGTCATATGTACCCTGCAGTTCTTCTTCGGTCAGGATTCCTTTTTCTATCAATCTGCTGAGAGTCTTTCGATCAACTGATTCGACTATATCCCATAGATCTTTCTTCATAAGATATGGTTTTAACCTATTAATACGCCAGAGTTTCCATTCAACCTTCTGCCGCTTGAGTTCCACATCTCCGACTCTCAATAAATCGATATCTTTTTCTGTCAGGGTACTAAGGATATGAGTTCTCAACTCCTCTCTGCGTTTTTCCAGAATTGAGATTGTAGAGACAATATCATCATACTCAAGCACAACGTCTGTAAGATCCATGTCTTCAGGGTCCTGTTCATTGATATCAAGTTCCATACATCTGCCTCCTGTCGAGATAGTGACTCATTTTTTTAATTAGACTTGATTTATAATTTTAAATTGCCTAAACTTTCTGTTATCTGGATTTTTTGTATTCTGACGTTTAGTTGCCTGAACTTCTAGTCGCCTAAACTTTTTGTACTCTGACTTTTAGTTGCCTGAATTTTTGTTTTCTGAACTCCAGTTGTCTGAATTTTTAATTGCCTGAACTTTAACTACCTAAAATATTAATTTTATCATACTTGATTTTAGACTTTAACACTATACAGCTGCTACACTACACGCCTGCTACGCTATACAGCTACTACACTATACGCCTGCTACACTATAAGCCTGCTATCACAAACAAAAACTGGGAATTTGACAGTGTAAGGGTACATGAAAGATTTATTGTTGAGGCCTGGAAATATTTATCGCACAAAAATTTCCTGTATATACAGAAAGTTATCAGATCAATTTCTATAAGGTAGCCATATGAAAGTTTCAGATCGGATCTTTAAGAGGATCATTGGACAGAGGTGAGCCAGTGGTATCAGGAAAGATCTCCAGAAAAATTGCCGCAAAAGAAGAACTGCTTCTTCTTCTACCTGGAATAGACCGTGTTTTGGAGTCGGAACCTGCCGTGCTTCGAATTGATGCCGAGCCAGTAATGGTAATAGGGGATATTCATGGGGACCTTGAGGCTCTTGAGTTCATACTAGGAAAAAGACAAGAAATGAACTGTGAGAACATTCTTTTCCTAGGAGATTATGTGGACAGAGGGCCCCAGGGTACCGAAGTCCTGATAAACCTTTTCCGGTTGAAGCTTGAAGATCCAGAGCATATTTTTCTGCTCAGGGGAAATCACGAAACTGTGGATATGAACCTCTACTACGGCTATTTTGAAGAAATCGGTTTTGATCGTAGTTTTCTTTCAAGTGTCAGCCGGACATATGATGAAATGCCGATAGCAGCTGTAATTTCGGGAAATACATTTTGCGTGCATGGTGGGATTAACGGAACAGGCAGCATTGAGGATATCAGAAAGGAAGAAGACTTTGCTTTTCCTTATTTATGGAACGATCCTTCAAAGCGTCCCGGACTTACTGCTTCAACTCGGGGTTCGACTGTAAAAGAATTCGGGCCAGATATTGTAGATGGCTTTCTACATACAAATAACCTGAAAAGAATCATAAGGGGTCACACAGCCCTTGAGGATGGATACAGGTGGTGGTTTGACGGAAAACTGCTCTCCCTTTTTTCCTGTCCTGACTATGTTGGACTAGGAAATGCCGCGGCTTTTGTGCTATTTGAAAAAGAAGAGATTAAACTTTTCGTCTTTGGAAAGCAGTAAGAACAAAAGAAAGTCTACCCGAAAGAAAACTACCTGAAGAGAAAGTTTACTCCTTGTTAACAATTAATTTTCCCTGAAAACTCATATAGTTTATTTTGATATGTCAGTCAATGTTCAGAGAATCAATGAAAAATAGAAAGAAAATGCCGGGGTTGGATGTTGTTTTATTAGAAACAAATTAGGGAAACGTTAGGTAAGTTCCGAACTTTTTCTTTTAGTCCAGAATAATCCAGGTTTCGGTCATTTTGCTTCCTATATCCGGATCTAGCTGCATGGCCTTCGTATATTCCTTTTTGGCTTCGTCAAAACGTCCCATCTTTCTCATAAGAAGACCGTAACTGTAGTGAATGGGGGGATAATAGGGGTTCAGGACAAGAGCCTTATCATACTGGTTCTGAGCCTCTTCAAAGCGCCCGATTTCCGAAAGAAGGTTTCCGTAACTGTAGTGTCCCTCTGCACTCTCTGGATCCAGACTGAGCGCTTTCTTGTATTCCATTTCAGCTTCATACCTTCTCCCGAAGCGGGCCAAAAGATTTGCGTAATTTGAATGGACTTTTGCATCGTTCTGATCGAGGGCAAGAGCTTCCATATAGTTCGCTTCGGCTTCTGAAACCCTGCCTTCTCTTGCAAGGAGATTTCCGTAGTTAAAAAGAGTCCGTCTATGCCTCGGATTAAGAGAAAGAGTTTTTCTGTACTCAATCTCGGCTTCTGAAGAGCGCCCCAGGAAAGAAAGTAAAACTCCGAAGTTATGGTGGAGACTCGGATCTTCAGGGTCCAGTTCTATTGCAAGCTTGTATTCCTTTTCCGCATCCCTGAGCCTTCCCAACTCAAATAGCAGATTTGCATATCCACCTCTGGCAGGAACATAGTCAGGATTCGCCTTAAGCGCTTTTGAGTAGTGCTCTTCGGCTTCCCTTACGTACCCATACTCAGTCAGAAGGCAAGCATATCCTGCATTTGCTTTTGCATGTTCCGGAAAAGCTTCAAGTACCTTTTTATATTCCTTGTCAGCAGCTCCTATCCTTCCGAGTTCTAAAAGAAGTTCGGCATAGGCGCACCTCACATCTTCATTCTCTGGACTTTCTTTTAGAGCTTCCAGATAGCTTGCCTCAGCTTCAAGGGAAAAACCCAGAATATGCGCTGCAGTGCCCAGCACAAAACAGGCTTCTTCACGGAGCTTTCCGGAAGCTTTTATGTAACAGGCCTTTGCAAAAACATATTCTTCCATGGCCATCTTCTGCTGCTTACAGGCATTTGAAAGGTCAAGCAAATCATTGGGGGACAATGACTTTTTTTCCGTGAGATCCAGGGTAAAATCAACTGCAGAACACAGATTCTTCTGATCGGATCCTATAGTCCCAATAACTTTATATACAAAGTCATCAATTGCATCGAAGTCCATATATCCGGCACCTCAGAAAAACAAACACTCTTTTAGGGGATAGTGTAACTATCTTTGTAACATCCGGAGTATATTTTGCGTTTTATAGAATATATTAGTGTGCTAGTATTTCGCACAATCTTCGGTATAATATTATTTCATTCAACAGTACGTTATATCACGAACATAATATTATAGCAATCATATAACAGACTATCCCTTATTATCGTTAAATAAAATGGTTCCCTTTCAAAGTAACAGCATTTCTCTGACATAAACGAACTTTACGTGACAGAAATAATCCTGTTAAGGCAGGAAAAATTAAAAAAATAAGCAGGCATTTATAAAAACAGAATAATTATTCTTTTCAAATGAAAAGAAAGATTTGACCGAAAAATTGAGAGGGAATGGAAACAAATAGACCTTAAAGAAAATAGTTTTTTAAATTAGGTAAATCTAATTTCAAAAGGGTAAAAGTAAGAAAATGTGATCTCAATATGGTAGATCAAAATAAGGTAGATC
>DUGT01000197.1:9621-10383 GCA_013331275.1 Methanosarcina sp.
ATCAAAATAAGGTAGATCAAAATTTAAAAGCCTACTTTAACTATTACTAACGTATACTAAAGCGTTAATAAGTACTATCAGCAATAACAAAGATATAGAGATTTAAGATCCTGAACATGATTAGTATGCTTTTTAAACTCTTCTCGATTTTCCTCCTCATCCCTATTATCGAGCTTTATCTGCTCATTAAGATCGGGGGAATGATTGGGGCCTTAAACACCGTACTCATTATCCTGATAACCGCAAGCCTGGGTGCTTACCTTGCTAAATCCCAGGGTTTCCGCGTGCTCCGCGAGATCCAGGAAGCAACAAGCAGGGGATATATGCCCGGAAACGAACTTCTTCACGGGTTCTTTGTGTTAGTTGGAAGTTTTGCTCTTCTAACTCCGGGTTTTCTGTCTGATATAATAGGGCTTTCCATGCTCATACCACAGATAAGAGGAATCTATGTAGAAATGGCAAAAGGAATTATAAGAAAAAAGATACAAAATGGTCAGTGGCAGATGAGAATGTACACTAATTTTCGATGACTTGGAAAACCCATTTAAAATACAGGATAAAGTGTAATAATTTGTAGGTAACACTTTGCCCTTAAACTGGAATTTTTTATTTAATATTTGCACCTGAAATAGAAATTTTATTTAAATAGAAATTTTTTATCTAATATCTGAGTCTGAAACAAAAATTTTTACCTATTTCAAATTGGTCATTTGTCATTCAAGTATTTGTCATTCAAGTATTTGTCATCAAGCTTTTATCATC
>DUGT01000197.1:10583-13731 GCA_013331275.1 Methanosarcina sp.
TCAATCATTTGTCATTCAAGTCACAAGCCCGAAGACATAAAGCAGCAGGGGAGCCAGAAAAACCGTAATCAAGCCTGCTATTCCTATTGCAAGTCCACTCATTGCCCCTTCGGTTTCTCCAAGTTCTATTGCTCTTGTTGTTCCAAGTGCATGAGATGCCGTGCCTATTGCGACACCGACTGCAACTTTATCTTTTATTTTAAAGCATCGACAGATAAACGGGCCCAAAATAGCACCTATAATTCCGGTAAATACGATTGCAGCCACTGTTATTGCAGGCAGGCCGCCTATCTGTCTTGAAATTTCAATTCCTATAGGAGTAGTTACGGATTTGGGAGCAAGAGACCTGCTTATGGTGTCGTCAAGTCCTAATAGGCTGGAAAGAGTAAGAATACTCGAGATTCCGGCTATACAGCCTGTAATTATTCCTGCAATGATAGGAAGAGCATTACTTTTCAAAAGCCGGATCTTTTTATAGAGAGGAACTGCAAGAACCACAGTTGCAGGCCCGAGGAAGAAAGAAATATAGTTTCCTCCAAGGTTGTAAGTCTCATAATTGATTCCAAAGATGAGAAGAAATACCATTACAAGTACAGAAGCCACAAGCAGTGGGTTAAAAATCGAGAGCTGAGTCTTCTTATATAATAGTGTGCCTGCCTGGAAAGCTATTAAAGAGAGTAAAATCCCAAACAGGGGCATATTGATAAAATCACTCAAAAAATCGGTCTGCAACTTCAGCTCACCTCTTTTGTTCCGTTCTCGTAGGCATGTGCTTTCTTTGTTTTTGTTCCAGATCCGTTTTTATTACTTTTATTATCTTCATTTTCTATGCCTCGAGCTTCCTTTGACGATTTTTTCCCCAGGAACCTTTGAACAAGTTCCACAGTAAGCCCTGTTACAGCTAGTATAATAAAAGTAGAAATAAGGGAAACTGCAAGAATAGCAGTTAATTTTCCTTCAAGCAGGGCAAAACAGGTTATAAGGCTAGCGCCTGCGGGAAGAAAGAAAAAAGCCATATTCTCTAGCAAAAAGTCACTTATTTTGTCTATCATATTGAGTTTAATTACGCCTGTACACAGGCTAAAGAAAAGAATGAGCATTCCAAGGACATTGCCCGGAACTGGTAGCCCTAAAGCCTTTTGTATCAGTTCGCCAAGGAAATAAATGCTCAGAATAATTGAGAATTGTTTTAGCAAAGTTGTTTTTCCCTCCCTTATTGGAAGGGGACTACAAAACTCGTATATATATAATTTTTTGTTTAAAAAGAAAGAAACATAGCAAAAACAGGGGTATTTGCAAGTCTGCTAACTGCAGTGATCTGGCTCATAGCTACGTCCTGCCGGTCTTATGAAACCGTTTTGAAAGCCTTGCGAGGAACTTCATAAAGTCCAATTGTACAATAAATTCATATTGCGTAAATCCCTATCTTAATAACGGGGTTCTAATGGGAGAAAAGCGCTTTGTTTACATGGACCATGCAGCCACTACCTCCACAAAACCTGAAGTGGTTGAAGCTATGCTGCCTTTTTTGAAAGAACATTTTGGAAACCCTTCTTCCCTGTATTCAATAGGGAGAGAAAGTAAAGAGGCAGTAGAAACTGCCCGTGAGCAGCTTGCAAAGGCTCTGGGAGCTAACCCTGAGGAAATATATTTCACCTCTGGAGGAACCGAGTCCGATAACTGGGCTATCAAGGGAACGGCTTTTGCCAGGAGAAAGAAAGGAAAACATATCATTACCACACCAATTGAACATCATGCAGTGCTCTATCCCTGTAAGTACATGGAGACCCTGGGTTTTGATGTGACTTACATGCCTGTAGACAGTTATGGGCTTGTAGACCCTGCAGAGGTTGAGGCTGCAATTAGAGATGATACTATCCTGATCTCGGTGATGTATGCAAATAATGAGATCGGGACAATAGAACCTATTCATGAGATATGTGAGATTGCAAGAGAATATGAGATTCCCTTCCATACCGATGCCGTTCAGGTAATTGGTAAAATTCCCATTGAGATGGAAAAGAAAGAAAGGAACGTTGACATGCTTTCTCTTTCTTCTCATAAGTTCTATGGACCCAAAGGAATAGGAGCTCTTTATCTGCGAGAAGGGACAGAAATCGACAATTATATGCACGGGGGCGGCCAGGAGCGCAAAAAGCGAGCAGGAACCGAAAATGTCGCAGGTATTGTAGGATTGGGAAAAGCAATAGAACTTGCAACAGGAAATCTTGAGAGGCATAATGAGAAAATGAAGAGATTGAGAGAACGTCTCCTTGCAGGAGTCCTGAAAATTTCGGACTGCAGGCTTAACGGACACCCGGAAAAGCGTCTTTTGGACAACCTGAATTTTAGTTTTGAATACATAGAAGGTGAATCTCTGCTTCTCATGCTTGACGAGATGGGGATCTGCAGTTCCACAGGAAGTGCATGTTCTTCAGGTTCTCCTGATCCCTCACATGTGCTCAGATCAATAGGGCTAACTCCGGAAATAGCTCAGGGTTCCCTTCGACTGACCCTTGGGGACGATAATTCTGAAGAAGATATTGATTATGTACTTGAGGTCTTGCCTGAGACCGTTGAAAAGCTCAGGGCTATGTCTCCTTTCTATAAATCCGAAAACGCCTGTAAGAAATGAATCGAAAGTGTATAGGAATGTGAAAACAGGGTAGGAATGTGAAAACAGGGGGAGTTTTGTGTACAATAAAAAAGTAATGGATCATTTCATGAACCCGAGAAACGTAGGTGAAATTGAGGACGCTGACGGAATAGGGGAAGCAGGAAACCCACATGGAGACCACATGAAAATTTTCCTGAAAATTCGGGACGACCGAGTTGAAGATGC
The DNA here is from genome assembly GCA_013331275.1 of Methanosarcina sp. Taxonomy (GTDB): domain Archaea; phylum Halobacteriota; class Methanosarcinia; order Methanosarcinales; family Methanosarcinaceae; genus Methanosarcina; species Methanosarcina sp11020u. Next base: position 13,426 of record DUGT01000197.1, read on the forward strand.
GAAATTTAAGACTTTCGGGTGTGCGGCAGCAATTGCGTCCAGCAGCATGGCAACCGAACTGATAAAAGGCAAAACCCTAAAGGAAGCCTGGGAACTTACAAACGAGGCTGTCGCTGAGGCTCTCGAAGGCCTACCTCCAGGAAAGCTAGAGTGTTCAGTTCTTTCAAGGGAAGCAATCCACAGCGCAATAAATGAATACCGAAAAAAACAGGGGCTTGAGGCCCTTCCTGAGCATACCTGATAGAAGGAAAATAGAAAACAAATTTAGAGATAACATAATTTAAGATCGTCCACCATTATGCGGTT
>DUGT01000197.1:13955-22546 GCA_013331275.1 Methanosarcina sp.
CAACTAGCTAATAGTGCACGATCTAATTTAAAGATAATATATTTTAAAAATATTATATTTAAACGTAAGATGTTTTACATATAAATTATTTTATATATGTATTTATACACACGCATTTTAAATATAAACCATATTATATGTAACACATTTTATATATCATTCATTCTGTGTCGTAAACTTGATCTTTTATTCTCTCGATGAGGGTCTATGAAAAAAATAGGAATTGTCATCACTGACCCGGAAGACTGGACAGCCAGGGCGCTTACCAACGCAGCGAGAAAAAAAGGTTTTTCTCCTTTTGTTCTGGATTTCAAGGCTGCGGAGGTCAGCGTAAACTCTGCAGCGTGGGAACCGAGAGCTGAAGAATCAAACGTGATCTTCAAAGTGGGAGATCTAAAACTCTCCGATCTTGACGCAATAATTGTAAGGGATGCTGGTGCAGGAGCTTTCGAAGGTGTGTCTTTCAGGTTTGATATCCTGCGTGAACTGGAAGGTGAAGGGATTCCTGTTGTTAATTCCCCTGAAGCTATCCGGAATGCCGCAAATAAGTACCATGCTTCTTATCTTCTGGCAAAAGCAGGACTGCCAGTACCCAAAACCGTATCTGTACAGAATATGGAAGCAGCCCTGAAGGTAATATCAAGATTCGGAGATGCTGTCATTAAGCCTGTTTTTGGATATAAAGGAAAGGATATTGCAAGAGTAAAGAATGGCGAAGTCCGATTTTCGGATAGAAAAGTAGAATCTTCGTCTGTGGAATCAGTTCTCAACCAGCTACTTCAAGAGAGAGGTATGCTATATATCCAGGAATTTATAGAGAATCCTGGAAGAGATATAAGAGCATTTGTTGTTGATGGTAGGGCTATTGGAGCAATTTACCGCAAAGCAGCATCTGGCTCCTGGGTCAACAACCTGAGCCAAGGGGGAAGTGCAGATCGGTGTGTGCTCACGGAAAAACAAAAAGAAATTGCTGAGAAGGCTGCCCTGGCAGTGAGTACGACTTTTGCAGGTGTTGATATTATAGAAGGGCTGACTGATTATAATTTTAGTGAAGATCTGATCAAGGATAATCCTAATAAAGAAATTGAGATCAACTCCAACCGAACTGAGGGAAACCCTAAAGTTCTTGAAGTGAATGGAACACCGTCAGGAAAAGGTATTTTTGATGCATGGGGGATAAATCCTGCAGAATATATTCTAGAATACATTGAAAACACTATGTGAAATAATTATAAATGATGTCGTTCATAATATCAGCAATATGTCGATTTGAACTTTGCAAATTCTTATAAACCATTTGATATAGCACTCCGGGTCCAGATCGATCACAATGTAGATAATTAATAAATAAACATGAAGACCGGATATAAGCCGGTCTGGATTCCCCCATCGAAAACATTTAAGAAACAAACGGACCTTCAATAAACCCGAGGCAAAAGATGAGTGAATATAAACAGTGTATAGTTACCCGGGAGGACCTGAAGCTTTCCAAAGGCAAGTTTGCAGTACAGGTAGCTCATGCTGCCATTTCTGCTTCCGAATGGGCAAGCAAAAGTGACCTTGAAAAATGGAAGGAAGGCGGGCAGAAAAAAATTGTCCTTAAAGTACCTACCCTTAAGGACCTGTATGAACTTAAGGAAAAAGCAAGAAGGGAAGGGCTGCCTACAGCTCTGATACAGGATGCAGGACTTACAGAAATTCCGCCGGGAACGGTTACAGTCCTTGGAATAGGGCCGGCAAAAGAAGAACTTATAGATAAAGTTACGCGGGACCTTAAACTTGTTTGAGTATCAAGAACCTGAAAGCCAGATTTGGGAAAACGGTACTAAAATCAAACTGAGCCGAAGCTATCAATGTTATAGCTCTTCCCATGCGGAAAGAAGGCCTGCCTGTGTTCGATTCAGGAGGAGATCATGAGGGGTTCAGGGGTTTCAAGAGAAAAAAAGGCAGCCTCAACAATTGCTATTTTATTTGTATTCCTTGTGTTCGTTGCACTCACAGGGGTGTTGTCTTCTGATTCGATTGAGAATTTCAGAGAAGAGATAACAGATTATATAACCTCAGGACTGGAGCCTGAAGTTCAGGAGAGTGCTTTTACACCTCAACCGGCTTTATTTACTTTTCCGGCAGTCCCAACCTACTCTCCTAAAAAAAGCGAACTCACTCCCATTCTGAGGACTCCATTGCAGCCTGGTTTCTCCCTGAGCAGTAACTACCAGGCCTCGGATTTTTTTCAAGGAGGAACTGGCTATGTTAGAATCAGCATCAAAAACCAGGGTCGAAACCCAATTTTTATAGAAAGGTACGGGGTCTCGGTTAATGCTTCCGAAAGCCGGATTTATTCCGAGGAACGCGGATTTTTAATCGATCCAGGTCAAGAGCAAAACCTTGGAGTAATTGCAGTTGAGATACCTGAGGAAGAAAAAGCCGATTTTAGTATTGTCCTCTGGTTGCTTGCCTCGACTTCGGAAGGAAAATGGCATGACTATGGGCCCTATCCTCTGAAAAACTTTACTGTAAATCTTAAGCCAATGTCAGAAAAATCGAGTCCAGCATACCGATACAACCCTTCACCTTACTTTGAAACCATAAACCACCTTGTGGAGCCAGCCGAACCTGATATAAGGGGGAAGGCAGCCCAGGTGGCTCGCACATATCCGGGAGCATATAATATCTATCAGGTCTGTGCTCTTTTTGACATGGTAAAAGAGAAGGTAGAATACGTAAGTGACCCAAGAGGTAACGACATATGGGAACCAGCCAACGTTACCCTGAAAATAGGAGCCGGAGATTGTGAAGACCAGGCAATTCTCCTTTCATCCATGCTTGAGGCCGTAGGGGGCACAACCCGGGTCTACCTGACCAATACCCATGCCTTTGCAGCAGTATATATAGGCAATGGGACCGATGCGACAAATGCTGCAGTTGAGGGTGTAAGGGCTTATTACGGAAACGTTGATGTTAATTACCTGACCGATGAATACGGTTCCTGGTTGATGCTTGACCCGACCTCGAGCCTTTATGCAGGCGGGCTACCAGGGAAAACGGCCCAGGTTGAAGTTAAGGTCACTGGAGGAAACGAAACATATAGAAGCTGGACCTTTGTAAGCACGAACGAAGTAAAAGCTATTGATATCAACCCCAGATGGCCTTTATAATTTTGACAAAATACGTAACAGAGGAGTGTTTTTAACCCATGGAAGTGCCGAAAATTGAAAAACAAATCGGAATAGATCTTTACTCCACAGATACTGACGGCCTTGGAGGGCAGCTTCGGCAGGAAGTAGAGGATTTTATTGTTAGAGAAATTACGAACAGAGAGGAAGAACAGGAAGGAAAATACCTGATTCTTGAGCTAGTAAAGCGCGATTGGGACACACATCACCTGACCCGAACTCTTGCAAAAATCCTCCAGATAAGCCAGAAGAGAATTAGCGTTGCAGGTACAAAGGACAAACGCGCACTTACCACTCAGAAAATCAGCATTTTTGATATCGATGCCCAGGAAATTGAGAAAATCCACTTGAAAGACATAGAGCTGAAAGTCCTTGGACGCTCACGAAAATCCGTTGAACTCGGAGACCTTTGGGGAAACAATTTCAGAATTACCATCCGGAATATAACCCATTCGAGTGAGGAGACACACAAATTACTCGAAAAGACCACAAACGAAATCCTGGCTCAGGGTGGAGTCCCGAACTTCTTCGGGATCCAGCGCTTTGGCTCTGTACGTCCTGTTACGCATCTGGTAGGAAAAGCAATTGTTGAGGGAGATTTTGAGAAAGCTGCTCTGCTTTACATTGCCGAACCTTTCCCTGATGAACCTGAGGAAACAAAGGAAGCCCGCCAGTTCGTTAAAGAGACACGCGATTTCAAAGAAGGTTTGAAAATTTATCCTCTTCACCTTGGGCACGAAAGAGCAATGATGAATCATCTAATAGCCAATCCAGATGATTTTGCAGGGGCTTTTCTCGTTCTCCCGAAAAATCTCTACAGGATGTTCGTGCACGGTTACCAGTCCTATATTTATAACACAGTCCTTTGCAGACGAATCGAAAAAGGTCTTCCCTTAAATGAAGCTGTAGAAGGCGATATTGTTTGTTTTAAGAATGAGTTTGGACTTCCGGATTCTTCAAAAACCGAACAGGTCACATCAGAAACCGTAACTGCCATGAACCGCCTGATTAAGAGAAACCGGGCTTTCATAACAGCTCCCCTTCCGGGTTATACCACGGAATTTGCTTCATGTATTCCCGGAGAGATCGAACAGGAGGTTCTCAAGGAACTCAAAGTCCCTCTACAGGGTTTCAATATAGAAAAAGTTCCTGAAATGAGTTCGAGAGGTACCCGTAGAGAAGTTCTTCTGCAGGTTGAACCGAAGTTTGAGGTCGAAGAGGATGAACTGAACCCGGAAAAGTCAAAAGTCGTGCTTGAATTCATGTTACCAAAGGGAAGTTACGCAACAACCGTGCTGCGGGAGTATATGAAGGTAGATCCTTTGCAAATGAGTTAAGAACTCAAAACAAGTCTCAGTCACGGGATAAAACAGATTGTGATGCCATGAGTTATAGTTGTTCTAATTTCGATCTTGGTTGCTGGAAGTAGTGTCAGCGTATGCGCGAGGCAGCAAAACATTGAGGTAAGGTGAAACTTCGTTATTTGAAGAAGTGTTGGGTTGTTGAACTATAGAAAATAGTATTTTTCTAAGAAAGCTTGATATTTGAAGAGGAGATGGAGTTAAACCCCAGAGCTCTTATGTTTTCCTTAATCTTCTAATTTCTTCAATCTTATCAAACGTTAGTATACGGATTGATATACGATAGAGACGCAGTTGTTGGTTTACCTTCAACAAGGTAAGGTATTTTGAAGGTGGTTTCTTCTCCAGGGTTGACCTCAAGCATTTCATAATTCCTATGAAGGGCTATTGATATATCCTCACAATAATCATAAGTGTCTCCATTAGAGATGAATTTCCAGCATGATTCATGGGTGCTTATTGGTATGTCTCCATCATTTTTTATATGTATGGTCACGGTAACATAACTATACCCTTCAGGGACAGATATATGAGAGGCAGAATCAGATGTAGTAAAACTCCAGTTCAAATATGGCGAAATATCGACTGAAGTAGGGGTTTTTACGTTCTCCGAATCTGAGATAAAGGCAGAATTCGCTAATGTGCCTGTTGACTTGTCTGTTGATGCGTCTGATGTATCTTTTGATGTGTCTGATGTATCTTTTGATGACTCTGTTGGTATTAAAGTATGTGATACTGAAACAGTTTTATCAGCTTTAACACTTATATCCTTAGACCAATCTTCATATTCTGCAAGTGTTAGGGTAACTGTATGAGAACCTTGTTTAATATCTTCCAAGATCTTTGGTGTTTCGCCTTCGTAAGTGTCATCCAGAAAAATATCAGCACCAGTGGGGGAAGAAGTAACTGAAATAGAGCCTGTTGAAGATGATGTTTCTGGTGATGGTTCTATTTGTATTGGTGTTAAAGTAGGTGATACTGAAACAGTTTTATCAGCATCAACACTTATGTCCTCATACCAATCATCATATCCTTCAAGTTTTAAAGTGATTGAGTGCTTACCCTGTTCAATATCATTTAAAAACTGTGGAACTTCACCTTTATAATTACCATCAAGATAAACACTGGCACCAACAGGAGAAGAAGAAACTGAGATACTACCTGTTGTAACTATATCTGTTTGTGTTTTCGGTGTTTCGGATGGTGTTTCTGGTGTTGTAGGTGCAAGTTGAAAAACTAAACCAATTAAAGCAATAGCTGTAGCGATGATAGCTATTATGACTTGCCAACGTCCCCAATCTCGATCACCCATATTCTTAGCTCCTACAATCTAAAACTTCTTCTTTATTACTCGATAATGAACTTTTGATACCCCAATTACTTGTATTTTATAGATGCAATTTTTATCGAATAAGCATATTACTGGTATTATGAGTTTTTATTATTCCCTAAATCGTTAATTTACTGTGGTTGTATGCTTAATCTGGACTAATAAGACTTTTAAGATCTTAGTTTCATCTTTAATACTATTTTTGTATGTTAAAAAGATATTATTTTAAAAAACTTTCCATTTTGATTTTATATTTATATAAAGTTAAATATTAATCCTACAATTGAAAATTAATAAATATATAGCTCAGGCAAAGGATTGTCATAAAACCAATTAATAAAATTTAAACAATATAAAACAAAATGAATAGACGATTGTAGTAGTCATTTTGGCGTTAACAAGTTTTTTAACTGAATATAAATGAAGAAATTTTTTGCCTGAAGCTCCATATATAGGAGGTTCTAACGGCAATGTTTTCAGGAGGCATGAATCTCCGTTTAATCCTCATTGGAAGTTAATATAATGTCAGAAGCAGGGAAGTGGCGTTCCTCACTTACAGTTAATCCATTCTTGAGAAAACCGAACTCTTTCCAGAGCAAGCCTATTACGACCAGGAACATCAGGAATTCCGCAGCCGGGGTTGCAAGCCAGACTCCGTTAAGGTCAAGCAAGGAAGGTAAAATCCAGAGCAGAGGAAGGACAAAAAGAAAAACTGTTCCCAGCTGGATGAAAAGAGAGTATCTGATTTTGTTTATCGATTGGAAATATACTGAACCCAGCATAACTATCCCATGAGTAAGGAGAGCAAACACGAAAATCTTCATGCCGTAAAGAGTAATTTCCATAAGTTCGGGGCTGTCGCGGTTAAAGATAAGGATAAACTGTTCCGGATACATGGAAAGAAGCACGAAACCAATCAACCCGGTCACGAGGCAAGAAATAACAGCTATCTTTAAGGTCCCTGCAACCCGGGAATAACAACGGGCTCCATAATTAAAACCTATAATCGGTTGGGCACCAACTGCTATTCCTTCAAAAATCAAAGAGAAAATCGAGAAAACGTAACCTATAATTCCATAGCCTGAAACTGCGAGTTCCGAACCGTAACTGAGCAGCATGTACTCGTTCGCAATGAGCAGGACGAAAGTTGAAAACTGCATTGCAAAAGAAGGAAAGCCTGCTTTCATGATTCTGATAATTATTCTCGACTCCATAGAGAGGGACCCAGGTTTTAGTTTCAGTCCTGCCCATCTGCTGAAAAAATACAGAGCGAGCAGAATTCCGGAAAGAGAAAAAGCAATAACAGTGGCTATGGCAGCTCCCTTAACTCCCATTCCCATTCGCATGACAAAGAGATAGTCAAGAATCATATTTACGAAAACACTCGCAACCACACATACCATAGCAAGTCTGGGTTTCCCGTCATTTCGTACTAGAGGTTCGAGACCAATGGACAGAATTAGGAGTACAGAGCCTGAGAATAGGACTCTGAGATAACTATTTGCCATGTCAAAAACCGGGCCAGAAGCTCCCAGAAAACGGAGATAAGAATCCGAAAAAGTCAGTCCGATAACGGTGAGTCCTACTCCCGCAAGCAAGAGCAGAGGGAAAGCACTATGTATTAGTCTGATGGCTTCCTGTCGATCAGTTCTGCCAAGGGCCAGGGCTACAAGGCTTGAAGTCCCTATCCCTATCATCTGTCCTACAGCAATTATGGCTAAAAGTGCAGGAAATGCAAGAGTTATTCCTGCAAGCCCCTGGCTGCCCACAGCATTCCCGACAAAAAAACCGTCAATAACTCCCTGGATTCCGGCAACTATCAACCCTATAGTTGCCGGAAGAACAAATTTAAGGAAAAGCTTTCCGATACTTGCGGACTTCATTTCCCGTTCATCTGTCATACTTTTTCCTCGTTAAGCCAGGTAGTGATTTTCTCAAAGATTCTCTCCAGAACTCTAAGTTCTCATTCATCCAAAATTCCCGGATCATTTCAAAAAACCTTATGTTTATCAGTGTTCGATATCAACTACTTTTTTCCATTTATCGGCGAGTTCGAGCAGGCAGCCCCCCTCCGTCCTTCGGAAAAGCCTTTATTTTCAGCAGGCCTTTTTCCGCAATTTTGGAAATCACGTTGTTAGTGGAGGTTTGCTGATTTCCATGGCCTTCGCCATTAGGAGATAAGGGGATTGCCCAGGAAATTAATTTTCCTGAGGTAGAGGAAGACATGTAGCTGATACTTCTGTATTCCTCTGAGAATTCATATTTTCTCAGATTTTTTGAGAATAATGTTCCATCTTTTCAAGAAGCTTGGAAATTTCCGTTTTTACTCTCCATAAATGAAAAAAGGAGTATATAATTAGCCTAACTAATATTAAAGATTTTCCTTCGGTTAATAAATATGATTATAAATTTATCTTTTCATCTGGGACAAATTCAATAGAAAATTCGATCCTGAAGCTTCACTGGCTACATTAAAATCAGAATATACAGATAACTGGAGAATGATCAATGATACAAATATAAGATGAGTCTTTAGCTTTTCAACTCCCATTTGATCGCTCGGTCCATTTTCATAAGAGCTACTTATTTATGATATTCATAGCAGGTAGTTAGTATTCAGTAAGATACACAATAAATAACAACCATAATTGATCTTAATTAACTCAATTAACCATAATTGACTTTGGTCAACTTAATTAACCATAATTGACCTTGATTAACTCA
>DUGT01000197.1:22682-26584 GCA_013331275.1 Methanosarcina sp.
CACAATTAACATTTTTGGCCACAATTAACAGTTATTAACCAAGAATAACCAAGTTATATTTGATATATTTATCATATAGTCTGTAGATCCTTGGAAAATATTTTTTTAAATAAACTTTAGAAAAATTTTAACCTTAAAATATATGAACTTTCTTATTTTGTGAGAAAATTTAATTGTTTTAGTGATGAGGGAGTGATGAAGGCGAATAAAATGAATATACAACTCATCCTGGAAGATCAGGCATGTAGCTGGAATCTGTCCAAACAGATTATTACACGATTATTTGACTGATGTTTTAAGGTAAGAATGACCCGCTATTCAGCAAATTTTTCATGAAGGTACGGAGTGAATGTCGAGTTTGTAGTGAAAATAGTTTGTATTCTTTGAGTAGAACTTAGAAAATGATACTTTTCAATCTTTACTAGAGTTTTAATTAATTTGAGTAATAATTGTGTAGATTATAACTATATCATTTATTTTAGTCAAGAAAACTATAATATTCAAGCCTTCAGAACTTCATCTCCAATCAGAGTCGAAAGGTTAACCATGGAAAACTCGAAATAAAGGAAATCGGGGTCGAGTCTTCTATGCTGTTTTCTTTCTCTTCTGTGGTTATAAAATAAGTACAAATACATACATCAGGAACCATTATACTGTTTTAATGCTCCGGAAAACTTGATTTTACGCTATTGGTCGATGTTATTCCAAAAATACTCTGTAAGATACTTCATGTCTTTTTGCAATTTGGTGATGTTATAATAATCGGATATTGAGCACAAAATGTGAGTCCATCTTGCACTGAAAATTAATCATTAAAGTATCCAACTGTGTAACAATGGATGGTCATTGAACTGGATATATAAGCATTATAGTTTTCTCTTATTCCATGTCATCCTGAAATCTGGGCCCAAATTATTAATCAGTAAAATTATAATATTTTCAATATGATACTTGAAATTTTTTATATAAGATGTCATTATATAATATGTTTCAAATACCAAAAATATTATGCAGTTTCTTGTGCCAAGGCCAGTTGAAAGTTTTTCAACTCCTTTTTAATATATACAACTTTAAATAGTATGAGTACATTATTAATTGTTGGAGATGAATAACCTTCTAATTATATACCTATACAGGTTTAATTAATCAGCCTGTAAGGCCCTTCCCATCAATCTCATAAAACGGACAAAACGGGGCTCTAGTGACCGGTTATAAACATGAAATATTTATTCTTAATGATCGGTTGTTGGACTTAAAACGGAAACAATCCGCTACATCACGTAAAAACGTTTTTTATTGTATTTATAATTTCAAAACGAAGTAGGTTACACTATAAATATATACACAGTGTATATATTTAGTGATTGTCGTCAGTTTTAAATGATAATTATAAAAGTCTTCACTGAAGACCTAAACATAATCATCTTAATATTATTTAACTGACAAACTTATCCGTAAAATTATAAGACAGAAGGGGTTATCATGAAAGACTATGAAGTTAAAGTGCTGGACGAAAACGACCACATTTTTATTGAAACGTTAAGGAACCTTGGAATGTCCAGAAATGTCGCTACAACTATGGCATATCTTATGAATGTTGATGAGGCTTCATCACGTGAAATAGAAATCAGTACCGGATTAAGACAACCAGAAGTAAGTCTTGCAATGAGGCTGATGCGCAACCAGTCTTGGGTTAGCGTTCGTTCGGAAAAGAAACCCGGTAAAGGACGCCCAATAAAGATCTACGCTCTTGCAGCTCCGGTTGACGAAATCATCAGTTATTATGAAGACAAAATTTACAAAGAATCTCAGGCGACCATATCAGCAATCAAGAAGCTGAAGGTTATGAGTAAAAAGGTACCTCTTACTCCCACAAAATAAAGATCCTTAAAACGAACTTGCTCCATAATGGCTGACAATTCTTCTATTGAATTTGACCATTATGGAAACAAAAATCTTAATTCTTCTATCTATTTTTCATTCCTGCTCTGTATTCTCTCTACTTTTCTAGATCAACCGTTGCGCTGTTTGACCAAAACCGTTGCGCCGGTTTATCACGCCGATAGGGTTTGGGGATAAGGTTCTCAAACCCAAACCTTATCAGAGATTTTTCGATCAAGCCTTTTTAAAAAGGCTTGCGATCACGTCGTTTCTTTGAGTTTTCGCTCAAGCCTTTTTAAAAAAGACTTGTGATCACGCAGATAGGGTTTGGGGATAAGGTTCTCAAATCCAAATATTGACCCGTCGTTTTCGCTCAAGCCTTTTTTGAAAAGGCTTGCGGGCAAGCAGTTTTTGAAAAAAGGTATAACCATGTCTGCCGAGTAATGCAAAAAGAAACTTGAATAGATCAGTTTTTCTTAGCGCATTGAGAATCTAACTTTTCTTGCCCTTAAATTCGCAGTTCTAGCTCATTCAGTATCTTCATTATAATTCAGCCCTCTTGAGCGAACGAAGTGAGCTAAAAAGGCTCCGTCCTCCCGAGACGGAACTCGACAAGTGAAACTTATTTATTCATAAGTTAATCCGCTTGAGCGAACGAAGTGAGCGAAACGGAACCGTCCTCCTGAGACGGGACTCGGGTGACGGGACTCGGGCAGCGATACAAACTAAGTGATAAAAACGCTACATAAGAACTTCCAAAAAAAGTGGAAAAAAGAGTTGTAATAAATGAGAGGTTCTGCTTTTTTTGCTGGGAAGTCAGCCTCCTGTAACAACTCGGAGGATTGTAAGAGTATCAGAACTGACTGTCCCATCAAGGGGAACAGCATTCCCTCCATTTAATACAAGTACTGTTTCCTGATTTATATTCAAAGTATTAAGCAGATCTTCATAAGTAGTATTCTCGTCTACTTCTACAGTCTGCTCAGAAATCTCTCCAGCCTGGATTGTTATGTGTACTTTTCTACTCACTTTATTCTCACTCTATTGATCCACCGCCGCTTACCTGAATTTCGCCTACGATTTCCTTTATAAACTTCTGCTCCAGTTCATATTCTTTCCTTATGCCTTTCCTTTCTGCATTTCTCTTCTGGAACTTTCCTGTCATTTTAGATCTCCTTACGATTTTTCAGGTTTGCAACATAGTTGGTATAGATCTCTTAGCAGACTTATATTTCTGTCTTCTCGAGATGTATATCCATATTATAATGATTTTGTGTTTTAATTAATTTTTTGGTTGACAATAAGCTGGTTAACATATCTAATATTCAAACTTCATGGATACTATCTATTTTGAACTTAAACTTTAACTATGGTTAACATTGACTCTGATATCATTCAAAATTTGACAACAAAAAATTTAGGCTTATATTTTAAAATAAAGATAAAAGATATTTGTTCAGGAACTAAAATCCATTGGATTAACGGTCAATACAATAAATCTTCAAACTTAAAACAAAAAATATTAATATTGAGCCTTTCCGAAAAATGTCGCAAGTAAAGACAGGTAAGAGAAAAAGTCTGATGAAAAAAGACAGATGAAGGAAAATGATAAATAAAAAAGAATATATGAAAGAAAGAGATTGATACAAAAAACATCAAACGAAAGAAAGAGAAAAGGAAAAAACTAGATAAACTTGCCTTATTCTTAAACTTAATCTTACACGAAAGTAACTCAAAAAGTTGAAAAATTAATATACACCAGCCGGGATTCGAACCCGGGTTCGAGCGTTGGCAACGCCCGGTGATGACCGCTACACTACTGATGTGCTATAATGGTGCCCAGACCCGGATTCGAACCGGGGACAACTGCCTCTTCAGGGCAGCGCTCTCCCACTGAGCTACCTGGGCAGGCAGGTTAATTTAAGGTATACTTAGAATAAGTGATGCCTTATTTTTATTTTATTTTTCACATTCCGGAAAAATCTCCGGAAATTTTTTAAGTGGGCCCGCTGAGATTCGAA
>DUGT01000197.1:26903-38782 GCA_013331275.1 Methanosarcina sp.
GGTTTATCGAAATTCTCTATAAAATTTACATCTGTTTTTCCCTTCAGGGTTCTAATGATGAATCTTTTATGATACTTGGTTTTCCAACCAGTATAGCAAAATCCTTTACCTGTAACTCTTCAAACTTAATCTTCTGATTTGTTTTTATGGGATATAGTTCTTTATCACGTCGACAGTTCTTTACCAAGTCAATAGTTCTTTGGTAAGTCTTAACACCTTATATCAATCTCTGGAGAGCATAAGATCTGTTAAAGGAAAGGTAAAATGTAGCTCAAAGTAAAAGCAGCTTAACAAGTAAAAAGAGGTTCAAAGTAAAAACTGCTCAATAAGCAAAAAGAGACTCAATGTAAGGCAGCACAATGCAAAACATGTAAAGATAACGAAACTCTTCCCAGATTTTGAGGAGAAACCTGAATGACTTCCAGTGAAGACAACCGGCTAAACCGTGAGAGCTTGAAAAGTAAAAGGTAGAGTGTGAGAAGCCTTACACTATTATTAGTATTCCAATAGGGCATTCAAACTCATATCTAATAGTTTCTATCTGGGAGGGATATTCTGTGGATGCAGGATGTTCGGGAAAAATCAAAAACATTCAAATTGCCCTCGAGCAAAACAACCTTATGTTTCAAAATATAGTTCTGATCATTCTCACCCATACTCATTATGATCATACGGGCTGCCTTGCGGAAACAAAAAAACAAAGCAGAGCGAAAGTTCTGGTTCATGCGTCCGAAAAAGATGCTTGAAAAACGGCATAACCTCCTTTTCCAGGAGGTACTATGTGGTCCTCAGAAATGATTTCGAAAGTCGGGAACTCCTTGATGGTTTCTAAATCAAAATATCGGCCTGTCGCTCCTGATATAATGGTAGAAAACGAATATGACCTTGGAAAATATATCCCTAGTACAAAAGTCATTTCCACACCTGGCCATACTTCAAGTTCGATAATCCTTGTGATCGGAAATGAGGCTGCATTTGTTGGAGACACACTTTTCAATATCATGCCCTGGAATGTTTTTCCCCTTTTTGCAAATGACATCCGCGAACTTCTGGAAAGCTGGCAGAGGTTGATTGATGCAAGTTGCAGGACATATTTTCCATGTCACGGCAGACCCATACCTCTCCGGAAACTAAAAATCTCATATGAAAAAAGAATAAAAAGAATTAATGAAGAACTTTGAGTTAATTTCTTTTTCTAAAACGGCCAGTTCCCAGCTTATTCTTTCCTCAAGAGTAATTGATTTTCAGGCAATCCCCACTCCTAAAATAGGATGAACTCAATATCCCGGTTGAGGGAAACATGAACGGAGAATTAGATAACACAGGGACGTCCCGGACAATCCTCGAAATCCAAGATAAAATTGATGCCGGAGACGCCATCGTTCTTACGGCTGCGGAAATTAGTGCAAGAATTCGGGCAGGGGAGGATATAAAGCTCGAAGATGTGGATGTTGTAACAACTGCAACTCGCGGCATTATGAGTGGAACCTATGCCGTACTTTCGTTCAAAGTATCAGAGCCCGATTCATTTGTTAAGGCATCTGAAGTCTTGTTGAATGGCGTGCCTGCAGTTGTTGGTCCCTGCCCTAACGAAAGGCTTGGAATTTTGGACCTGATAGTACTCGGAACCGCCCACAGTAAGTCCGATCCCAACTACGGAGGCGGACACCTTTTTAGGGAGATGGTAGAAGGAAAAAACGTTAAAGTTGATGTGACTACCAGTGAAGGAAGCCATTTCTCGGTAGAAACAAGGCTATCTGAGATTCCTTATGCTAAACTCAACGCAACAAGACATGCCTTTAAGAATTATCGGGCGTTTGTAAATCCCGGAAAAGAGCCTATCAAAACCATTTTCCATGCCCTTCCGTTTGAAGGCGAGTTTAAGGAAATGACTTTTTGTGGTTGCGGTGAGTTAAATCCTATCGAAAACGATCCCAGGCTCGAAACTATAGGAATAGGGACAAGGGTAATTCTCAATGGAGCGGACGGATTTGTAACTGGGGCCGGTACTCGAAGCGCTCCGGACAATCCTAACCTTACGGGTTTTGCTGATATGCATGATATGACCCCTGAATACATGGGAGGGTTTGTAACGTCTGCAGGCCCTGAAATTATCAATACCTGGGCTGTTCCGATTCCAATTCTTCATGAAGGAATGCTGGAAAATATCCTGAAGCTGGATAAGGAAATCCCTCTTAAGCTGGTAGACCTTGCAGGGCGAATTCCCCTTTGTGAAATCACATATGGGGATGTATGGGATAATGTGGACCTGAATACTAAATACAAGCCCGAAAAATGCCTTAACTGTAAGGACTGCCTTGTAATCGAAGCTTGCCCCATGAATGCGGTAAGCCGGGGAGAAAACGGAGCTGTACACAATCCGGAATTTTGCTTTAACTGCGGACTCTGTATCACAAGGTGCAGGGGAGAAGCATTCAGTGCAAACCTGGGTTCTGTCAGGTGTGCAACCGGTGGCTGCCTCAGGGACATTAAGGTAACTCTGCGTCAATCCGATCGTGCAAGGGCAATTATAGCAGCAGAAGAACTTAAAGAGAAAATTCTCACAGGAAGATTCAGGCTAAGTGAGCCTGTAGAAAAAATAAGTTGGAGAGAGTAAGACAGGTTGGAGAGAGTAAGACAGGTTGGAGAGAGTAAGACAATATTCTTCTCTCCTTTAGTACTTCTTAACCTGTAGTTTTTACTTTTAAAGACTTAACTTCTAATTCTTGTTTTTGAGATTTAACTTCTAATTCTTATCTTTTTGGAAACGTAGCTTCTGGTCCTTATTTTATAGAGGTCTGTTTTCCTGTTTTCAAAAGTTCTTTACTTCAAAGTTCTTCAAACCTCAAACCATTAAAGCCTCCATAAAGCGTTTTGTAACCTCTTCAGGGCTCAGGGGAATATTGGGAGCTTTTGTATTTCCAGGCTTCAGGATTACATGGATAAAGGAAAGCTCCTGCATGGCCCGAAACTTCCTGAAAGCCTCTATTAACCCCTCTGGGCTGTTTACTTTAGCTGTATTTTGAATTCCACAGGCGGTTGCAAAAATTTCCAGGTCTATATAGCGTAGAGCACAGGTTTCCTGTGAGCCTGTAGAACCGTAGGCACCGTTGTCAAGGCAGATAATTATCAGATTCTTCGGAGCTTCTCTGGCGATTTCGAGCAGGGCGTTAGGGTTCATAAGCAGACTACCGTCCCCGTCAAAGGCCACGACCGTCTTCTCGGTTCGAAGAGCAAGGCCAAGCCCTATTGACGAGACGAGCCCCATTGAACCGAACATGTAAAAGTTGAGTTCTCTGTCCTTGCAAGCATACAGTTCCTTGCAGGGAACTCCCAGATTTGTCACCGTAATTTCGTCATCGAGTTGAGAAGCAATTGCACAAATCGCATCGTTTCTGAGCATTAAAGGCCTGAGGTTTTCCCTTGTAAAATTAAAACTACATGTTCTTTCCATAAGCTCCGGTTTTTCGGGCAGTCCTGCTGCTTCCCAGGCACAACAATCCGAACCTTCCCAAACTTTCGGAGAGATCAGGGCTATATGCGGCCTGAGGTTCTCAAAAGCGTCTTTTATCACGGTTTCAAGGAGAGGGAGTTTTTTGGCTTCGTCAATTATTGTGTATTTCAGCCCTGCTCCTTCAAGGATTGTCGGAAGATGGGTACCAAGCGGAACCTGAGCTTCGATTCCTTCAGCGTAAACCCCTCGCCAGCTTGCCAGAATAGGCAAGGGGATCCTGCAGATTATATTCAGTGATTCCAGAGCATTAATCATATTTCCAAGCCCTGTGCTCTGGATAAGCATCATGGGCTTTCCTCCTGCAAGATAAAACCCGGCACAAATGCCCACGCCGTTTTCTTCTCTTGTTAATCTGATTTCAGGAAAATTCTCCGAAATCAGGGGGAGCAAGTTTTTGATCCTGTCACAGGGCAGAGTTACAGCAAGGTCGATACCTGCCTTTTTCATCATTGATATGACTTTTTCTTCCGGACTTGCCATGCACATGCCTCTTCAGTTTTCTTTTTTATTTTACTGTTTTATTTGAAGTTGTTTAGGACTCAGATCTTCAGCTCTTCTAAAGGAATATCAGGATTTTTGGCAGTATCCACCGGCTTGATCTGGCAAAGTGTGTAGTCCTCTTTCAGACGTTTATATCCTCCGCCTGCAAGATTAAGAAGAATTGTTTCATCTTTTCCGACATTTCCTGTTTCCACTGCTTTTAATAGAGAAGCTGTCGCAACTGCTGACGGGGGCAGAATGTCGATTCCTTCGAGTGATTCGAAAAGGGTCTTAGCCTCAAGGGCTTCTTCTCTTGTAATTGCGCACATTATTCCGTCAGTATCGACGAGTGCATCGTATAACCCTCCGGTAACTCCATATGGGGGAGTCCGGTTGGTAAGCACGGTCGCATAGGTTTCTTCTACCTGTTTTTTTGCATCTTTCATATCAAGTTCGGGAATAATTTCTCTTCTTTTGTCCTGCCAGGCGTTGTACATGGGAACGAAAGGAAGGTTCTGGGCAAGCTGAAGTTTCGGGAGTTTTTGCCCGAATCGCCCGTCTGCCCTTAGGCGTAATGAAGCTTCCCATGCTGAAATCCCACCTGTCCCGCTTCCTACTGCCTGGAAATAGTGGTCAGGTATTTTTCCTATAGTTACTGCTGCGTCCAGCATCACAGTGCTCATTCCGTCTCTTCTGGCAACATTTCTTGCCCCGCCTTCGGGAACCATGCCAGGAAGCTTTGCAATCCTGCCTGCGAGATTGATAGCGTCAGTGTAGTCATTTCCTGGACTCATACTGATTAGGTGAATGGATTCAGTGGGCTCTTCAGGCAGCCATAGATTCGAAGCTCCTGATTCCGGTATAACGATATAAACATCAGTTTCTGTCAAAGCAGAGACATGCGCAAAGGCCCGGCCGGTATTTCCGGCAGAGGCGAGGACTATGGCTTTCCCTCCGGTCTCTTTCAGGAGTTGCATGGTTGGGTGGGCTTCAAGTTCTTTGAAACTGCAGGTTTTAACGAAAGCCCCTCTTTCAGGCCAGTACCCACTGAACCCTATATAAAGGTTTGAAAGCCCGAGTTCTCTGGCAAAAGCTTCACTTTTGTAAGTTATGGGTCCCGCATCCGTAGTAAGTTCTTCCTGGACCGGGAGCCAGGAATGGAACCTTCCGATACCTGGCTGATTTCTTAATTCCAGTTTTTTATCGGAGTACTCCGCCCGTAAAAAGGCGTCATCATTCTCGCAGGTGAGCCTGTATTCCTGGCCGTACTCTCTTCCGCACTTAAGGCATTTCAATTTGAATTTTCCCATCGCAATCAAAGAAAATTGGGTTTCTTATTAAAAATATATTCCTAAAATCTGTAAAAAAACGCCTTTTTGTGCTATATTTTTAAATTAGTTTCCTTATAGGGACATTCAATCCTACTAATGAGAAGAGAATCACTTTGTCGGATTAACAAATGAGTAAAATAAAATAAGGCAATTGAGAAGAGAAAAGTTGAGGAGGCGAAGAAAAAAGAGTAAATGAGTAATTAAAGTTAAGAAGGTAATTACTATCACATACTTAACGAGCTCATCTCAAAACTTGAAATTTACTTCTTGAACCTTATATTTCAAATTCGAATAATCGATCAAGACCAAGATCAAGAGCCTGAAAACAACTTGAAAATTCCCACTGATTATGGATAAATTGCGTTTGGAATAGACTCAATCATAATAATAAACGACCGGCGGAGTAACTTTTAAATTTTCATAACTTCTTGTTTTGCCTTTAGGAGGATAAACAAAGGTGACAACATCGGACTGCACCCCTAATTCATAGGGATCACACAGGTAATTTACGCCCTCTTTCTTGGAAATGTTTAGTATCTGGAGCGAGGCACTTGATCTTCCTATCTTTTGAATCTTTACTTCCTTAAATTCTGAAAAAATGTCCTTAATCTTGGGCTCCAGGTTTTTGCTGCCAAAAAGTGATATATATGCCTGAGCAAAGGGACTGAGATGATAGTCTATATTGACGGTCGCATCAGTCTTTTTAAACTGAATCACTATATTGTCAACGTGAATGTATTTTCCTTCTTTGAATTGATCTGCGGTGTTTTCAGGAACTACTCTAGCAGTTAGTAGGACGGCTGAGATGAGAAGGGCAATTGCAATTATCGGTTTTGTTTTCATGGTTCTTATTCAGTAATAATCTTCTTTTCTAATATCTCTTTCCTGCAAGTACTCTAATATCTCTTTCCTGCAAGTACTCTAATATCTTTTTCCTGCAAGTACTCAATATCTTTTCCTGCAAATATTCTTTTGGTCAGGCTTGCTTCCTTCAAAACTGAAAACCAGGTTTTTTTCTTACAATGATGACGATTTTTAGACATACTGCAATACAATTAAATATCGCAACAATAAAGGTATCTCACCTTTTAGATTATCTAAAAGAGAATTAAGAGGCCATAAAATGAGTACAGATATTCATTTCATCTGCCCCAAATGCGGAAACACTACCTACGAAACAGGCGAGATCCGTACCACAGGCGGCTTTCTCAGCAAACTCTTCGATATCCAGAACAAAAGGTTTACTCATGTCACCTGCAAGCGCTGTAAATACACCGAATTCTACCAGACCGACAGCAGCATGCTTGGGAACATTTTCGACCTGTTCACATCGTAATGAGCCAACAGATTATTTTTTTTCGTGAATTGTTTTTTACTCCCTTTTTTGCTTTTTTGATTGTTTATTAGCCAGTACTGGAGAGCAGCAGTACTGGTAAGTAGCTTTTTACGGGGGTTTTTCATACTCGATGAAGGAAAACGTGTTTTCATAATTGTAAAAACAGATGGTCTAAAAAATCAAATAATTAATCAATGCGTTATATTTTGTTCATAACTTATGAAAACTTATCATTGGTCATCGGTTAAGGAATTTTCTTGCCTGAAAGCTATCGATTTTACATTAAAAACCAGCTTTAAACTTTGGTCTATTTACATGAAATCGATACCCGGTTCCAGCTCACAATTACTAAAAATTTTACTAAATGCTGAGTGAATTATACAACCTGTCATGTTCCTCATTTAACCGAATACGCATGGAAAACTTATTTATTTTATGCCATATAATACATTATAAACTATTTATTGCATATTATCTTTCAAATTTAACAATAGTTGTCTTATTAACGAACACTTAACTAATATCCCTATAAATATGTACATATCCCTATAAATATGTACATATCCCTATAAATATGTAAATATCCCTATAAATATGTAAATATCCCTATAAATACAGTATAAATACAGACATAAATCTAAACATAAATTTTATATTTTATTAAGTGATCGAAACAATGTATAAAAAATAATATTTATGTGCAATAACCCATACTTAAAGCATGGAGCATACATCAGGTCGCATGCCTGATTTTTTGGAACTAATTTAGTATCCTTTTACAAAAATTTCTTAGTACAAAACTCCACTTCCAACTTCTGTAATCTGGTATCAAGAAACTTTATTTTTACAAAGAAGCAACGATGCCATATCTGTACGAAATAAAAAAGAGACAACGTATCACTTACTACAGCCCTGAAGATCAGGGTATTCATTCTCTTAGCGTTCCCATAGCAATAGTGCATATTGTCGCATCGTAGTGTCGTCATAAAGAAAAGCTCGAAAGAATAAAGTCAGAAAGAATAAACGAAAACAAAAAATGAGTAATTTCAGGTAGTGAATCTAAGTTTGATGCTTAATGTAAAAACGACAAGATTGTTAAAAATCACAATAATAAAAAATTCTTAAGAAAAACCACTTGGCAAGACGAAACCGATTATTAAAAGGACGATACAAAAGTATGAATCCTAAAAATATTAAAGATCAGGATTCCATACCCTATCAGGCACTAACGGATGAAAACCGTGCTTTAAAAGATGAGATACAGAGCCTGAAAGCACGCCTAGAGAAAGCTGAAGAACTTGAGCGTATTATAGAAAAAGTGGACATGAAATGCAAGTTGAGTGAAACTTTCTACGAGTCACTTAACTCCATAAATCTGAAGATTCATTCAATTCTTGACTTCGACGAGATGATGGAAAAAATTATTTCGGAAGCAGCAAAGACAATTGGTAGTGATACTGTTGCTGTTTCTCTTAGAAAGGGCTACCATTGGGTTCTCAGTTATTCATATGGTTTTCCGGAGAATATAATCGGATCGGTAATGAATGACAAGGAAGAAATCCACGCCGTACTTGCAATAAAAACTAAAAAACCGGTCGCTATAAACGATTCTTTTAACGATGAACGGGTAAATCGCAGTCATATGAGGAAATGGAACGTTCGTTCCGTACTGGTTGTACCTCTTATAACCAGAGATGAAGTTATCGGTGTTATTTTTTTTAACTTTCACAAATCTACTTTTGCATTTAGTAACGTCCATATTAGTTTTGGGACGCAGCTTGCTTCATTGGTATCGTTAGCCTTGGAAAACTCCCGCCTTATAGAGAATCTAAAAATAGAACTTACTAAACACAAACAGGTAGAGGAAGCACTGCTTAAGAGTGAGGCAAGGTATCGTCAAATTGTGGAAACTTCGCAGGAAGGAATATGGCTAACTGATCACAACAATCGAACCGTCTTTGTCAACCAGAAAGTATCTGAAATGCTGGGATATAGTATAGAGGAGATCCTGAAACAATCACCTCAAAAGTTCATATCTTCAGAGTTTAACGCAGGGACGGACAATAAACTACGCGGATATCTGCCGGAAGTTAACCACTTAATTGACTATCGGTTTACCCGGAAGGATGGATCGGACCTGTGGTGTATTTTTTCCTCCAGTCCGTTACTCGATGACCACGGAAAATATACTGGGTCACTGACCATGATTATGGACATTACCGACCGCAAGCGAGCAGAAGAGGCCCTTAAAAAAGCCTGCAATAGCTTAGAAGGAAAAATTAAAGAACGCACAGAAGAGCTGGAAATTGCTTACAATTCATTAAAAGAAAGTGAGAGGAGTCTTGCAGAAGCTCAAGAGATTGCTCATATTGGAAATTGGTGCCGCAATATTGAAACCGGGGAAGTACACTGGTCTGATGAGGTTTATCGTATTTTTGGATTTGAACCTCAGAAATTTGGCGTCACCTATGATAAGTTCTTGAGCCGTGTAAATCCGGATGAACGTGAATATCTAATTGAAGCAGTCAAACAAGCTTTGAATCAAAAGTTCTTTGATGCCGAATATAGAATAATCCGACCTAATGGAGTAGAGCGTATACTTCATGAAGATATCAAAGTTATTTGTGATAATGAGAATACTCCTATTCGGCTGAATGGAACAGTTCAGGACATTACTGAACGTAAAAAAGCAGAAGAAGCTCTGATAAAACTCGAAAAAACCCGGATAAAGGAAATTCATCATAGAATCAAAAACAACTTACAGGTAATCTCTTCCCTGCTGGATCTCCAGGCTGAGACGTTCAAGGATGAAACGGTTAGACAAGCTTTCAATGAAAGCCAGAACCGTGTATTCTCAATGTCCCTTATCCATGAAGAACTTTACAAAGGAAGTGAAGCCTATACACTGGACTTTTCTTCTTATCTCGAAAAGTTAGCTGAAAATCTGCTTAAAACTTACGGCACTAGCAGCAAAAATATCCGTCTGAAAATGGATCTGGAAGAAAACACATTTCTTGATATGGATACTGCCGTCCCATTGGGCATAATCGTTAATGAACTCATTTCTAACTCCTTAAAGCATGCATTTACTGAAAAGAGAAAAGGAGAAATTCAAGTCCGTTTTTGCAGGAATAAAGAAGAAAAGAGTGATAAAATGCACAATTTAATATTCTGTCTGACAATTTCGGATAACGGAAAAGGAATTCCTGAAGACCTGGATTTAGAAAATATAGAGTCACTTGGCCTGCAGTTAGTAAGCACTCTTGTTGACCAGTTAGACGGAGAATTTCAACTGAAAAGGGACAATGGTACTAATTTCAAATTGAGTTTCTCAGTAGAAAAAAAAGAAAACCAGGCATATCAACAGCCCTACATCAATTCGTTGAATATAGAATAACTTAGAGTTTGCATTAGAGTTTGCATTAGAGTTTGTGTTCCACTTCAAAACTGAATTATTTTTTCTTACTACTTATATGGAGGGTTTACTTTTTTATACAAATTAAGCACAAATTTGCTCCTTACTTCCTTATTTTTATTGAATATATGTTAATATTATAATCAATATTATGATTAATATTATAATTACCATTAATATCAATTTTTAAATTTGACTATATATAATAAAATTTTTATTTTTTGCATCAGCATCTTAAGAATTTGTTAGAAAAGTATTTATTTTTTTACACTATAAATATGTGCATGAGTTCCAAAGGTACTATTGTTCAAGAGTCCATACCCTATCAGGAATTAGTAGACGAGAATAGCGCCTTAAAAGACGAGATTGAGAGTCTGAGAGTACGCTTAAAGGATGCTGAAGAAAGGGAAAGAAGTCTTACTGAAGCTCAAGAAATTTCTCACATTGGAAATTGGTGCCGCAATATTGAAACCGGGGAAGTACACTGGTCTGATGAGGTTTATCGTATTTTTGGATTTGAACCTCAAGAATTTGGCGTCACCTACGATAAATTCTTGAGCCGTGTACATCCGGATGAACGTGAATATTTAATTGAAGCAGTCAAACAAGCTTTAGATCAAAAGTTCTTTGATGCCGAATATAGAATAATCCGGCCCGATGGAGAAGAGCGTGTAATGCACGAGGATATCAAGGTTATTTGTAATAGTGAGGATGTTCCGATTCGACTGAGCGGAACAGTTCAGGACATTACTGAACGTAAAAAAACTAAAGCTTTGATATAACTCTAAACGACCCTACGACTCTAGTGTATTTACTATAAGAAACATTCCAAAATCAGTTTTAGTCTTAAATCCATAGATTTTTAGTTTTTTCTTACGACCCGAATTTAATCTACCGGAATAAGAATTGACCGGCATTTTTCCATTATTTTTCCATTATTTCCTTGAAATCTATACTATCCGGAATTAATATAGATTCATTCGATGAAAGTCGGCTTTTTCGCTTTTTTGGTTTCTTATTAGCCAGTACTGGAGAGTAGGCATCTTTACGGGAGCTTTTCACGCTCGACGACGGAGAGCGGCCTGTACAAAAGTGAATTTAATATCACAGAATGAGAATTGAAATGAATCAAAATAGAATTTTTGAGAATTTTATATACTTTAGCTAGCCGGAACAAGGATGCACTGGCATTTTTCCTTTATTTCCTCAAAATCCAGATTATTCAGGTTCTCAGCATTTTCATGCATAAGCGGTGAGTATTTCTCAATTAGAAAGCTGCTTTTTTCTATTAAATTTTTAAGTTCTTTTCGGTCTGCAGAAGCATTAATACTCCCTATCAGAGCCAAAAATTCCTCTTTACTCTCTTTGGTAATATCTCCCTTTTTGATAAGGCGTATTTCTTTTTCTTCAAAGATGTGTATAAATGATGTTTTTATCGGTCTGTGTCAGTTTGCCTGAATAAATTCGTTTTCCGGGTCTTTTATGAGAAGCTTTTCAGCTTCTTCAGCCTGTTCAAGTTCTTTAAACCTTCTTCTAATTTACCTTCTTGCATTAAAGACAATCTCTCAAACTCTCTAACATAATAAAAGAATAAATTCAGGATAGTTTAAACATTTTGTTTTTTTACGATGAAGTTGTAGCAAAAGGTGTGAGAATAAGAGATTATTTGCTTTTCTTTCTTTACATCCACGGAAGAGCCGCGCCGTAGGCGCGTGGACAAATTCGACATCTGGCGGCTGACTACGGCTGTAGTGGGTTAGATTTCAAACTTTTGATTTTTCCACTTGAAACGGAGTTCTATTA
>DUGT01000210.1 GCA_013331275.1 Methanosarcina sp.
AGGCGGCCCACATAGAGAAGAAGTTTTTCTCTTCCGGCGTCCTTATTTGAGCTTTTTCCCGGCTGCCTCAAGTCCTTGAACTCTTTAAGGTTTAGTCCGTTAGGGATTTTTACGGTTTTTGCGGCAACCTCAAAATCTGATTCTACAAGTTTCTTTTCATACTCTGAGACACATATTACGGAATCTGCCCTGGAGAAGATTATTTTCCCTAAAAACCTGTACGGCTTGTGCAGTAAGTCTCGGAATGCAGTATGGCCATGCCTGTGATAATGAGGTGTAAATACAAATTTTGCATTACTCCTGCCCAGAGAAGCAAAGAATGCAGGAAAAGCGTGATAACTGTGCGCATGAATTATATCATAGTCGTGCTTTTTGAGATAAGTATAGATCTGGGGAGCAAGGTAATACGCATTTCCAGGAGCAAAAGATCTGAACCTCGTAACCTTAACTCCGTTTATTATCTCTTGCTTTTTTAATTTACCCGTAGGATCGGTGGTTATAACCTCCACATCGTGCCCTGCTTTAACCAGCCTTTCACTAATTTCTTTGACATGAGTTTCCACTCCACCTATGTCGGGAGAATAACGGGGACATATCTGGGCTATTTTCAAGGCTTAACCTCTCTCATACTGGAATCTATGTGGAGTAATGCATTAGTTTAATATAAAGATAATGTGATAGTTTAGGCAAATGACATCTAATAAAAGCGTTTGCATAGTCGGACCTTCGAAACGTTTTTTGAGCGGTATCAGTTATTATACTATCCGTCTGGCAAATGCCATGCCTGTGGGAAAGGAAGTATCGGTAGTTTGTTTTCGGCAGTTGCTTCCAACTTTTCTTTTTCCTGGAAAATCCCATGTCGGAAAAAATATTTCCGACTTGAATTTTTCACCCAGGATTCCTGTCTTTGACGGCATGGATTATAACAATCCATTGACCTGGATTAAAGCATACCGTTTTCTTAAAGCACAAAAACCTGATATTATAGTTTTGCAGTGGTGGACTTCCTCGGTTGCGCATATGCAGCTTCTGCTAAAGGTATTTGCAGGTTTACTGAATAAACCAAAAATAATTATAGAGTTTCATGAAGTCGTAGACCCTTTTGAAGAGTCAATACTTCCTATCCGCTTATACTCAAAAATAACAGGAAAACTGCTTCGTAAAAACCTTGATGCATATATTACTCACTCCGAGTCCGATAAAGAGCTTGTTGCAAAAAGATACTCTATTTCCCCTGAAAAAATTCATGTGATCCCACATGGACTTTATGACCAGTACGGGAAATTGCTTGATATAAAAGAAGCGAGAAGAAATCTCTCGATAAAGGACGATTTCGTTATACTTTCTTTCGGCTTAATTCGAAAGTATAAGGGAACTCCCTACCTTATCAGAGCTTTTGAACAGCTGCCCTCCAAAATTCTCGAAAAAAGCAGGTTATTGATTGTCGGGGAAATCTGGGAAGACCGCAAGGAATTACTTGACCAGATTAAAGCTTCTCCTTATCATGATAAGATTACACTTGTAGATGAATATGTTCCTGATGAAAAAGTAAATCTGTATTTCAGCGCTGCAGATGTGGTAGTCCTGCCTTATCTGAGAGCTTCTCAGAGTGGAATCGCTCACATTGCCATGTCTTTTGGAAAACCTGTTGTTGTTTCCGAAGTCGGCGGCTTAAAAGAATCAATGGCTAACTATGAAGGCACTTTTTTTGTACCCCCGGCTGATGTTGATTCTATCAAGGAGGCTATTCTCAGCCAGTTTGGAGAGAGAAATCATTATGAAGCTCCTGATCAGAAATGGGATAGAATTATAAACTGTTACACAGAATTAATACAATCTATTTAATATTCTTTTTCATAATTCTATCTTAACTTATAATGTTTAATTTATAAAGGGGATACTATGAGTTCTCAGGATCGTCCTGTATCGTCATTCAAAGATAAAATCAGATCCAGTTGGCCTTATACACTGGCAGTTGCGATAATTGTTTTTATGTCTCTATGGATCAGAGTACTTCCTTCGGATAATGTCCTTTTACCTGGCGGAATTGTTAAGTTCACAACCAATGATGCCTGGTACCATATGCGTACCTTAAAGGTTCTGCTTGAGAACTACCCCCACAGGATGTTTTTCAATCCCATGACCAACTATCCTAACGGGAGTTACATACATTTCGGCCCATTGTTCGATCAAATGATGGCTATTACGTCCCTGATTCTTGGACTGGGGCATCCCAGTTCTCACCTTGTTGATACTATTGGAGCCTATTTCCCTGCAATACTTGGGGCCCTTACTGTCGTTCCGGTTTACTATATAGGAAAATATCTTGGAGGACATAAAACCGGAATTCTGGCTGCGATCCTGATTGCATTTGCACCAGGGGAGTTTCTGTCCCGTTCAATGATTGGCTTCACAGACCATCATGTTGCAGAATCGCTGTTCAGTACACTCTTCATGATGTTCTTCATGCTGGCTTTGATTTCGGCTAAGGAAAGAAAGCTGCGTTTTGAAGATGTGTTTAATAAAAAGTTCAGTGTCCTGAAAGGGCCTTTTATATACTCGGTTCTGGCTGGTGCAATGTATTCAGCATACCAGCTTTGCTGGCCAGGAGGATCGCTTTTCTTATTCATCGTTCTTGTTTACGCAATATTCCAGTATATCCTTGACAACTTCCGGAATGAGTCAAGCGACTATCTTGGGTTTACAGGCGTAGTCACCTGCCTGGCAAGTACAATACTTATCCTTCCTTTTGTCCATCCTGACATGGGCTTTTCTCTTTATTATTACTCTTGGTTCCATGTTGTTACTGCTCTTGGGGCAATGGCAGGTTTTGCGGCTTTGAGTCTCATAGAAAGGGAATTCAAAAGAAAGAAATTGAGAGCTTATTACTATCCTTTGCTAATTTTCGGAGCAGGAATTCTCGGACTTATAATTATCAATATCGCATCTCCATCCCTTTATTCCCTAATTATACATGCGCCAAGCACTGTTTTTGAGATTCAAAAGGGAGGGCCTTCCACAATAGAAGAAGCTTCTTCTATGTTCTACCGTGGTGGCGTCTTTACCCTATCTAAAGCTTTTTCAAATTTCACTACTATGGGATTTCTCGCTTCTTTGCTCGGCATGTTAGTTCTGGCTGCAAACGTGTTCAGAAGACCAAAACCTCAGGAAGTGCTACTTCTTATCTGGAGTCTCTTAATTCTCCTTGCAATTTACGGCCAGGTCCGTTTTGCATATTACTATTCAATAAACGTTTCAGTCCTGAGTGCATATCTGGGAGGACTGTTACTTGAAATAGTAAAATGGAGTGAACTTGACCAGAAGTTCAAAAGTAGTGTAAAATCTCCAGCAGATATCCCGAAGGCATTGAAACTCGCCAAAATAGAGCAGGTTTCTGCAGTCCTGCTTATAGTGGTGTTTCTGATTTATCCAGTATACGGATCTGCAATACCGGATACAAAACTGGTATATGGACAGCCCATCCCACCTTGGAAAGAAGCTTGTACCTGGCTTAGCTCAAACACCCCTGACCCAGGTATGAACTACAATGCCGTTTACGAAGCTCCGAAAAACGGAGAAATGTTTCAGTATCCAGATACGGCATATGGTGTTATGTCATGGTGGGACTACGGGCACTATATAGAAACAATAGGCCACAGAATGCCAAATGCGAACCCTTTCCAGGCAGGAATCGGAGGCCGTTCGGCAAGCATTAACGAGACAAACCGACCAGGTGCTACAACCTTTCTCACAGCTCCATCTGAAGAAGAAGCAAGTGCAGTGCTTGAAGCCATAGACCCTAGGCCCGAAAAAGCAGGTGCACGTTATATAATGTCCGATGCCAGAATGGCTACAGATATATTCATCTCAATTGCTACCTGGACTTTTGATACTGATGGTTACTATCAGGCTTACTGGACAGGTAAAGAATATAGATCCCTGCCTACCACTCGATATTTCAATTCCATGGAGGCAAAGCTGCATACTTTTGACGGAAATGGCTTGAAGCAGTATCGTATGATTCACGAGACTGAAGCTTACCAAACAAATGAGTTATTGTACAAGCAGGTCTATAATTACTTCTACGGAGGTAAACTCTCTGAGGTAGATACCGGCTATGTCAAGATCTTCGAGTACGTTAAAGGTGCAAACATAACAGGAACGGCTTCTCCCAAAGAGACTGTAAAAATAAATACAACAATCCTTACAAATCAGGGAAGGACATTTGAGTACTCGCAGTCAATTACTGCAGACTCTCAGGGAAGGTATGAATTTACAGTGCCTTATTCAACAGAAGGTCCGATTGAAGGCCAAACACAATTTGATACTGCACCTTCAGGGCCCTATGTGTTGAGTTATGGCGATACCACAAAAGAAGTGAAAGTAAGTGAAGAAGCCGTATTGAAAGGAGAAGAAATAAAAGTCTGAACAACTTAGATGTGAAGTTAAGTTAATTTCACACATTTCTCTTTTTCTTCTTTTTTATCTTTATTTTCGTTTTATCCTCCTAGAAAGGCTTATCTTTGAGATTTTGAAGTAGCTTCCTACCTTTCCAGAATGTTTGTTTTTTTATATATTCCCAGGTTACATATAATTTTATATACTATTGATAAAGTTATTTTATATGTCGAAGAGTTTTTTAAAATGGAACTAGAACATTGCCACGTCTTTTAGAAAACATACTGTTTAGAGGTCGAAAATCTTAAAGAACTGAGAGCCAGGGAAGAAAAATAAAACCGAGAACACTGAATCTCTTGAAGAATGTCCTGACCGATCCAGTATGAAAGATGCACGAGGTTCCTGAAGATAAATAAGGTAGAATCACAAATAATTATACTAAGTTGACTGTATAGGATAATAATATCTTATTTGATTTTCTTCTTTCACGAATTATATTTATTTGAAAAAAATCACCTTCGAAGGGATTATTATGAGTTCTCAGGATCATCCTGTATCATCATCCAAAGATAAAATTAAATCCAACTGGCCTTATACTCTGGCAGTTGCGATAATCGGTTTTATATCTCTATGGGTTAGAACACTTCCTTCAAATACAGTGTTCTTATCCGATGGATCCGTAAGGTTCGCGACCAATGATGCCTGGTACCATATGCGTACCTTAAGGGCTCTGCTTGAAAACTACCCCCACAGGATATTCTTCGATCCAATGACCAATTATCCTAATGGGAGTTACACACATTTCGGCCCATTGTTCGATCAAATGATGGCTATTATCTCCCTGATTCTTGGAATGGGACACCCAAGTTCTCATCTTGTTGATACTGTTGGAGCCTATTTCCCTGCAGTGCTAGGGGCCATTATCGTCATTCCGGTTTACTATATAGGAAAATATATTGGCGGGCATAAAACCGGAATTCTGGCTGCAATTTTAATTGCGTTTGCTCCGGGACAATTTCTGACCCGTTCAATGATTGGCTTCACAGACCATCATGTTGCAGAATCGCTGTTCAGTACACTCTTCATGATGTTCTTCATGCTGGCTTTGATTTCGGCTAAAGAAAGAAAGCTGCGTTTTGAAGATGTGTTTAATAAAAAGTTCAGTGTTTTGAAAGAGCCTTTTATATACTCGGTTCTGGCTGGTGTAATGTATTCAGCATACCAGCTTTGCTGGCCAGGAGGATCGCTTTTCTTATTCATCGTTCTTGTTTACGCAATATTCCAGTATATTCT
>DUGT01000110.1:0-8606 GCA_013331275.1 Methanosarcina sp.
CTCACGGTGAACCAAAACTTGCCAGTGTCATAGCATTGAATAACAATAAAAATGAAGACTTATTGTTACTTGCTGCCATTGCAGAGAAATTCAGTGAGCACCCGCTTGGAAAGGCTGTTGTCAAAGCTGCAGAAGAGAAGGGGTTATTAGTCCCGGATCCAGAATCTTTTGAATCTATATTAGGAGCAGGCATAAAGGTTAAATCCGGCGAGAAAAACATTTTTATAGGCCGTCTGAAACAAGCATCCGAATTTAATATATCAATTTCTCCTGAAGCTAAAGAAAGCATTGCAAAGCAATATCAATTAAGCCGCAATGTAGTCATGATAGGAATCGATAATGAAATCGCCGGGTTGTTAACATTTGAGGATAAAATTAGGCCGGAATCAAAAAAATCCATAGAGAACCTTCATAGACTCGGAATAAAAACAATAATGATCACAGGTGACAGCAAAGCAGTTGCGGAACAGACAGCTAAAATCCTTGGTATAAATGAGATATATGCCGAAGTAATGCCCCAGGAAAAAGTCGAAATTGTAAAACGCCTACAGCTTGAAGGCCATAAAATTATCTTCGTGGGAGATGGTGTTAATGATGGCCCTGCTCTTGTCAAGGCTGATGTAGGAATAGCCATGGGCCTTACAGGAACAGACGTAGCAATAGAGACAGCAGAAGTTGGACTATTATCCGATGACCTTTTGAAAATTCCATACCTTATAAACGTATCCAAGAAGGCAATAAGTACTATCTGGCAAAACGTTGTGTTCTCGCTTGGTGTACTCTCAATGGCAGTTATATTGACTATACCAGGCATACTTACACCCGTAACAGGAGCATTATTACATGAACTCTCATCAATTCCGGTAATAATGAACTCAGCAAGACTGATTACTTATAAACCCGAAAATTGAGAATTATCAAAAATACTCACAAATATTTTTTTGGTTTGAAAGGTCTACCTTTCTTTCCTTTACTAGTGCTTTGCCTTTTTATGAATTTCCCCGAAAAGGTACATTTAAGAAATTTGAATTCTCTTGTATCGGATTTATGCGAATAGACTCAGTACGATGTCCCTCTATCTAAACTTTAAAGGTACCCATGTCATTGGGGAGAATTTTACAAAAACAATAAACTTTGAGCTAAATGGTTGTCACAGGCTCAAAGCAATTTACTTGAACTATACCTTTTAGAGGGGATCTGCAAAAAAGGCTAAGAACTAATCGGCACCATACCCCTTTAACTCCAGTTTTGGCGAAACAGGGAAAATGAGAAAATTATTTATAATACCTGACAAATATGTATAAGAGAATGCTTATGCACTTATAATAAGAGGTAAATTAATGATAGGTCATATAAAAAACATGGCTGAAGTTCTCAAAGCCCTTGGTGATGAGAAAAGACTAAAAATAATAAAAATATTTGCTTCTAATAATAATGAAACCTTTTGTGTTTCCGATGTAGCTAATCAACTTGACATTTCTCAACCTGCCACATCCCAGCATATAAAGATTTTAAAGAATATTGGAATACTTGAAGAAAATCGAAGAGGTTTTAGAGTCTTCTATAAAATTAATTCCGATGTGTTGGCTGAATATAGAAATGACATAGATGAACTATTTAAGACAACTTTTGAGAAATGCCAATATAATTTCTCCTGTGACAAATGTCCTTATAATAATAAGAGCCTATCCGAAAAGTCCAGTAATGCATATTGAAAAGTCATAATAGGTCTATAACCTCCGTGTACCTGTTTCGATTTCACTTATGCCTATTGTAAAAGTTACAATAGGCAAAACACTTTTCGGATAGGGTCTAAGTATCAACAAGCGGGTATTGTGTCTTGATTATAAGTATTTCAAGTGTCAGTGAATGTATAACGTCATATTTATAAGTATTTGCTTATACTCTTATATAGGATGAAGATATACTCACGTGAATCAATCTGCGACTGCTACAATTTATGATATTATCAAGGGTATGTATCTGTAAA
Organism: Methanosarcina sp.; assembly: GCA_013331275.1. Classification (GTDB taxonomy): domain Archaea; phylum Halobacteriota; class Methanosarcinia; order Methanosarcinales; family Methanosarcinaceae; genus Methanosarcina; species Methanosarcina sp11020u. Next base: position 1,991 of record DUGT01000110.1, read on the forward strand.
GATACCGTTTTGTAATATTCACAAAAATCAAAAAAAGTGAGCGTACTTATGGCAAAATATCGCAGGCACGCGAGTAGCTCAGCATTCCTGTTGTGATTTGAAGATTAACAAAAAGGAGATTTACGAGATGTTATTTTCAATCGTCGTTCATCAGATGATCCTTTTCTTCAGCATTCTTCTAGTCGGAAATGTGGCGGCTAAGCACGGCGTTATCCAGGAAAATTATCTGCCGGATCTTGCCAAACTGGTTACAAAGATCCTACTGCCTGTGCTGTTCTTTTATATGACCTATGCCGGAACGACAAGGCAGATGGTCTTGGATAATGCCGCAATTATTGGTCTTGCGGCTTTGTTTTATGTGACCATTTGCGCCGTTACCTGGCTATTAGCAAAATGGCTTCGCCCGACAGGCGACAAAGCAAAGGTTTTTCAGTTTGCGTTCATTTTCGGCAACACCGGGTTTGTCGGTGCACCGCTGCTTATAGCTCTATTTCCGAAGGGTGGCTTTTTGTATCTAGCGCTGTTCAGCATTGTTGATCAACTCCTGTTCTGGACTTATGGGATATATCTTGCAACTGCATCCAATAAAAAAGCGAAAATAACATTAAAGAGTTTTGTGAACCCCAACATCGTTGCTATTGCTTTAGCATTCGTCTTTATTATGATCGGTATCAAGCTGCCGACGGTCGTCGATGACACACTTATGACGATAAAAAACGCGGTCGGCGCTATGGCCATGATCTATCTGGGCGCCTTGATCTTTTACTCCGACTGGAAGGACGCATTCAAAACAAAAGATATGTATTTCGGCATTGTTGTGAAAATGATTGTTCTGCCGATCCTTTTGGGCAAGCTCCTGTTAATGACGAGTCTGCCAAATGATATGATCTGGTCCATGATCATCTTGATGTCCCTACCGACGATGACGGTCGTGCCGATGATTGCAAAGATGCACGGACATGAAGGTGCCTACGCCGCTGGGATAACGGCTGCAACGCTGGCCATAAGTATAGTGACGATTCCGTTGGTGGTGTTTTTCACAACGTGACAAATATGGAGCCTTACAGAAATCACGCTTATTCAATCTTGATGACTCCCAGACCGAGAATCTGCACCATTATATTATGAATTGTTTGAATTATCATAATTTTGAACTATCGATTCTTAAATTATCAATTTAATACAAGGGTGATCTGGAATGACAAATGCTATGGAACTCTATCAGATGCTTCCAAAAACGAACTGTAAAAAATGCGGAAAAGCCTCATGCATGGCTTTCGCAGTAGTCCTTATGGCCCGTGAGCTCAAACCCGAGGACTGCCCACCCCTTGTGGAAGAGCCAAAATACAAAGAAAATTACGAGAAGATAAGCAACATCTTCAAACCGTCGGAAAACGCGACCGAAACAGGTCTTATAGTGCACGAAGATCTGTGCTTCGGATGTGGAAATTGTGTGGTTGCTTGTCCTCCTAATGTTGCCAATGATCCGCACGGAGTAGGTTCGGGAAATGCTCCTACAAATCCTAATAAGTTGGTCCTGACCGTACAGGACGGCATTGTAAAAGCCCAGAACTTAGGAGAATGCCGCCGCTTCGGAAAGAACAAAATTCTCTGTAATGGCTGTATAGTAACCTGCCCTGTAGAGGCAATAGAGTTCGTGTGAGGGAAGTATATGGAAAATAACTATCATGTATGTACAGGCTGTGCACTGCTATGCGACGATATCGAAGTCGGATCTGAAAAGAACAAAATAAATAAAGTGTTTACTGCTTGCAGAATAGGGATGGCCCATATGAAAGAAGGCAAGGGAGAAGCAATTTTCCGGGTCGACAACAAGTCTGTTGACGAGGCAACGGCAATTAATGAAGCCGTAACTATCCTAAGAAATGCAAAAAAACCTTTGATCTTCGGTCTTGGAGCCTCAACTTCTGAAACCCAGAAAATAGCAATCAAGCTTGCAAAGAAAATCAATGCAACCCTTGACGATAATTCTTCATTTTGCCTGGGTGGTGTAGTTGAGACTCTCATCAAAAACGAAATGAAGACCTGTACTCTTGACGATGTAAGGAATAAAGCTGATGTTATTATTTATTGGGGAACAGATCCTTCGGATTCCCATCCTCGCCTCCTTTCGAAATATTCATACTTCCCTAGAGGAAAAGAAAAGCAGAGAGGCTGGGAAGAAGAAAGGACTGCAATTGCAGTAGATGTCCGAAAATCCCATACCGCAAAGATCTCCGGGAACTATTTCTTCCAGATTCCTCCTAAAGGAGATGAGGAATTTATAGATGCTGTAATAGCAGGACTTTCCGGAAAGCTTCCCAAAACATCTTACAACTATCCTCCTAAGAAGCTTCTTGAGCTGGCAAATATCCTTAAAGGGGCAAAGTTCGGTGTAATCTTTGTAGGATGCGGGCTTATCTACTCTCTTGAAAGTCTTGAGTCTCTCTCCAGGCTTATGAAAGTCCTGAATGAAAAAGCAAACATTCACCTGATGGCAATGGTAGGAAACTACAATTCAATGGGCTTTAATGAGAACCTGTTTGCAGAAACAGGATATTTGAACAGCGTAAAGTTCGAGAATGGTATTGTAAAGCACGGGCCTGAGTATTCGATTGTTGAATCCCTTAAAGCAAAAACAGTGGATGCGGCACTTATTGTCGACTCTGACCCGTTCTCGATCCTTCCCAGGTCAATTGTGAAAAACCTGCAGGAAATTCCCGTCGTCTCTATTGACCCATACGAAACCCTGACTTCCAGGCACTCAAAAGTATACATAAATACCGCTATCAGCGGTGTAGAAGCCGGAGGGACTGCCACACGCATGGACAGGGTAAAAGTCAGCTTTGAACCTGTAATTGAGGCAAACCGCCCATCTGACGAAGCAATTCTCAAGAAAATAATGGAGGCTCTCTAATGGATTTCGGGTCTTTTCTCACATCCCCTGAGATAAAAGTCAAAATTATTACCTGCAGAGACATCTTCCAGGAAAAAGCAATGATCGAAAACCACTTTGGAGAGGATTACATAAATCACTCTGCCGTGATAAAGCTTGATCCCGCCGACCTGAAGCAGCTGAACGTGAAAAAAGGCGACACCGTCATCGTGAAAAACTCCTTCGGAAGAATTGTCGTCAAGGCTGAGGAATCGGGTTACGAAACCCCTCATCGCGGCATTGCATTTATGCCTAAAAGCCCTTGGCCCAATATGCTGGTCTCGGACGAGACCGGAGGAATGGGAGTTCCAAGGTTTAAAGATATATCAGCAAACGTTACCAGTGCAAAGGGAGAAAAGATAACTGAAATGGAGTCTTTATTCTAACCCGAATTGCTGCCCAAATTGGGATTCGGGAGCTTGCAGTCCTTTTCGCTACTCTTCGCTCTACTCAAGAGGACAAATTTACTAAACTCCCAATTGACTTAAAGTTATCACATATGAGTAGTGATATACATGAATTATAATAAAATGACAAAAGACGATTTTGATAGACTTCTTTACAGACGTCTTAACGAGGAAACACCTCAATCAATAGTTAATTATTCAAGGTATTTATGAAATTGTATCTAAAATTTCTGTAATGACATACTCGAAATGTGGGAGTATGAACAGTATATAAAGGTTAAAGAAATTGTAGAAATAATTGGCTTGTGGAATCCAGAATTCCAACGAACCTCAGTGCTATTAAAATTGATGAACGAGTTAACCGGAGTGCTCGAGAATCTGGATCTAAAACTGGATAAGTATGTAAACCTTCGTAAACTTCCAGTTAGAGAGTTCTTTAAAGATTTTGTGGCTGAATGTTCAGCATACCCTATATGGACATGTGATTTTGAAGGGTCCTGTCTTGTTGGTGTGGAGAAGCTTGAAATCGAACCTATTGATTTAATTCTCCGCCGCATTGAGAGTGAGTAATGACACCAGCTAAAGGAATTCTGAAGATTCTCGACTAAGATCCACAGAAAGCTGAACTGATAAAATGTTATTTTTGTTTTATCTTCCGATTACTAGAATAAAAATGTAACTATTCAGCCTACATAAAACAACATCAATGGCCACCTTCGTTAAAGTTCAATTGATAAATCTCAATGAATTGATTTTCTTTAGTTGTCAGCTATTGGTTTTGTTTTTCAATTCTCATTGGTTAGTTTTCTAACTCCCTTAGTACATCAGAATCAATATCAATTGACTCGTTTTGATAAGCTGAATAGTTACAATATATAAGGAAAAAGCCTCTTTTAATATAGGTCTACTAATATTGACCTTTTAGAAGCCGCATAATGTTATTTATTCAACATCGTAGCCAAAGTCTTCCACTTTATCAGTAATTTCCTGTTTACTTATTTTATCTGGATCAAAGGTTACAATGGCTACTTTTTCTGAAAGCCTTATATCAAGATTTTCAATACCATTTATGCCCGCAAGGGCTTTATTCACGTTCGCTGCACAGTTAGAACAATCCACTCCTAAAACCTTCAAAGTTTCCATTTTGTTCTTCCTCCTTAATTCAGTCCTCATGTTTTGTTCTCAATAATCTCATTCCATTCAGAGTAACTAGGAGAGAGCTTCCCATATCCCCTGCTACAGCCATCCAGAGTGTTAACCATCCCGGAATAACCAGTAATAAAATAAATCCTTTAATTAGCAATGCAAACGCAACATTTTGTTTGATAATATCTAACGTTTTCCGGCTCAATTTAATTATGTAGGTCAATTTTGTCAGGTCATTAGCCATTAAGGCTATATCTGCAGTTTCCAGTGCTGTATCAGTACCTGCAGCTCCCATTGCAATCCCAACCGTGGATACTGCCATGGCTGGAGCATCATTGACACCATCTCCTACCATAGCTACCTTGCCATGCTCAGCTAGAAGGCTCTTAATCGCATCTACCTTGTCTTCTGGCAACAAATCTGCGCGGAAGTCATCGACTCCTGCTTTTGTGGCAATAGCTTGGGAAGTGTTTTCGTTATCCCCAGTAAGCATAACAACTTTTTTGATGCCAGCTCTTTTCAGCTTACTCACAGCCTGTCCAGAATTCTCCCGCAACATATCTGCTACAGCTATAAGACCTAAAATGCGTTTATCGTCTCCTAGCATCATTACAGTTTTCCCTTCATTCTGCAGACGGGAAACCTCATCTTCCACACGTTCTATATCTATTGCTTGTTCGGAAAATAATCTAGAATTGCCTATTTGATACATATTGCCATTAACTGTTGCTTTGGCACCTTTGCCGGGAATTGCCTCAAATGCTGATATACTGGCCAATACACTGGTTATCTCAGCCCCTTGTTCTTTTGAATATTTTACAATTGCCTCGGCTAGGGGATGTTCTGATCTACTTTCAATAGCTGATGCTATTGCTAAGAATTCTTTATCAGGCAGGCCATCAGTTGGAACAATATCTGTCACCTGAGGTTTCCCTTCAGTGAGAGTGCCTGTTTTATCAAAAGCAACTACTGACAAACCGCCAGCTTCTTCCAGATACATACCCCCCTTAATGAGTACCCCGTTTTTCGCCGCGTTTCCGATTGCGGATACAATGGACACAGGTGTAGATATCACCAGTGCGCAGGGACACGCTACTAGCAGCAAAGCCATAGCTTCGTAAAACCACTTTTCAAATGGCTGTCCGAGAACTAGTGGAGGTACTGCAGCAACCAGAGCAGCCAGGACTATAACAGCAGGAGTGTAATATTTAGCGAATTTATCTATAAATTGTTGGGATGGTGCACGCTGTCCCTGAGCTTCTTCAACCATGCTGATAATTTTGGATATCGTATTATCCTTAGCCAGTTTGGTAACTTCGACTTCAAGAGAGCCACGTTCATTTATCGTTCCGGCATATATTTCGTTCCCAGGTCGTTTTTCCACTGGAATGGATTCTCCTGTAATCGGAGCTTCATTTACAGTAGAATAACCAGTAAATACTCTTCCATCCATGGCTATTCTTTCTCCAGGACGAACGATGATATGATCTCCTATAATGACTTGTTCTACTGGCAACGTTATTTCAGTCTGCTCACGCCTGACTAATGCCTCATTTGGGGTAATTTCCATTAAAGCATGAATAGAATTTCTTGTTTTATCGAGGGTATAACCCTGCAGAGAATTTCCGAAAGAGAATAGGAATACAACTGCTGCAGCCTCTTCAAGTGAACCGATAGCAGACGCGCCGATGACTGCTATGGTCATCAGGAGATTCATGTCAAATTCCCATGTGTTAATAAGAACAGAAATACCATTCTTAGCTGGTAGAAAGCCTCCGAGGATAATTCCAGTCAGAAATAATCCATCTACTGCTAATTCCGGAGCACCAAGTTTTCCAGCAGTAAATCCCAAAATAAACATGATGAATGAAATGACAGTGGGCTTAGCATACTTATTTGATTTCCAGAAACTAACAGGTTCATTTCTTATCTTTTTACCTGAGTCTACTTTTCCTGAGTAACCCATTTTTTCAATTGTCGACAAGATTTCTACTGCTGGCCCAGTATGAGTTACCGTCATTTTGGAAGCGCCGAAATTTACCTGTGTATTTTCGACTCCAGGAACCTTTGATATACGTTTTTCTAATTTAGTTGCACAATCTGCGCAATCCATTCCTATGATGCAAAA
>DUGT01000110.1:8727-15496 GCA_013331275.1 Methanosarcina sp.
ATGATGCAAAAATCAGTGGTTTTGGAAACGTCTGAAACCTCTTGTGTTTTTTTCTCTTCCTCCCGTGCATCATAACCTAATTTTTTAACTTTATTTATTACTAGCGCAATATTGGTTTGTTGAGGAGCAAAATCTACATTGAGTCTTCCAGTGGGAAAAGTAATTGTAGCGTTAGTAACACCTGGTATACGTTTAACGGCTTTTTCCACTTTGAGAGCGCAATCTGCACAATCTAAGCCTGTAACAAGAAATTGAGATGATGTAATTGATTCCGTTATTTAGGCCCCCTCAATCATAATTTATTTTTCTTTTTTCTTTTCGATTTTTATTCAGTAACATGTTCTAGTCCCTGGATGAATAATTTCTCAACATGATCATCAGCCAGTGAATAATACAGTATTTTACCATCTCTCCGGTATTTGACAAGGCGTAAAGTCCGGAGGATTTTAAGCTGATGAGATACTGCCGATTCAGAGGCACCTATGACAGCTGAGATGTCACAAACGCAAAGTTCTCTGGTCATTAAGGAAAACAAGATCTTCACTCTTGTAGGATCTCCCAGGGCTTTGAACAGTTCTGCCAGAGAAATAGCTACATCTTCGCTAAATAGAACCTCTTTTACTGCTTTTACTGCTTCTTCATGTATACAATTGATTCCACATCTGTCAAATTCAACCACAAATAACTCTCCAATATGTACAATATTTAAACATAAATATATATGAATATTTGCTCATATGTACTTATGAATAAGTACTTAAATGTATTAAAGCTTTTTCTTTGACTGATAACATATTTTTTGGGACACTTAACGAAGTTCTGAGAAAGATGTGAATTAATGAGTTAAAAACAAAAGAAATAGGTTTATCAAAAGTAATCTAAAAATTACCGTGAAAAAATAGTAAAAAGATTCAAGACTGATAGTGATAATTCAGATTGGTACACAGATACAACTTGAACTAATAAAGAGAATTTTACAGCAAAATTAAAACACTGCCATTTAAATGAAAATGAAGAACTATCCACCTGACATGAAGAGAAGACCTTTTTTGCTAAGGTATAACTCAAGTATTTGGTGAAACAGGTAAAAGAGAAAATTATTTATAATACCTGCAAATAGGTATGTATAAGAAAATGCTTATATACTTATAAAGAAGGGTAATTAATGGGCAGCCATATAAAAAATTGGTTGAAGTTCTCAAAGCCCTTGGTGATAAAATGAACAGTGAGAATGCAAACAATCCGTTAAATGAGGATAATAATACTACTGAGGATCTCCATGAGCAAAATCATAAACATGGGTTTTTCTCTCATTTTCACGGGCACAGCCACACTCATGGAAAGGTGGACCCCTCTACAATTGCTACAAGCAAAGGGCTCCGGGTTCTTAAATGGTCATTTATAGGAATGATGATAACAGCGGTTCTGCAATTTATCATTGTTTTTATGTCCGGAAGTGTTGCTCTTCTTGCGGACACAATTCATAATTTCGGGGACGCTGCAACTGCAATTCCGCTTGCAATAGCTTTTATTTTGGCAAGAAGAAAGCCAAGCAAAAGTTTCTCCTATGGATATGGTAAAGTAGAAGATATTGCAGGTGTGATTATCGTTTTCCTGATCCTGTTCAGTGCAATTGTGGCAGGATATGAATCTATTAACAGGCTTTTTAATCCCCAGCCAATAGAGCATCTATATGCTGTAGCTGCTGCCGGAATTATTGGCTGCATTGGAAATGAAATCGTAGCACAAGTAAGGATAAAAGTTGGAAATGAAATTGGCAGTGCAGCCTTAATTGCTGATGGTTACCATGCCAGGGTTGATGGCCTGACTAGCCTTGCAGTCCTCGTAGGAGCAATAGGAGTATGGCTAGGGTATCCAATAATTGATCCTCTTATTGGTCTGCTGATTACAATTACTATTCTGAAAATAGTTGTTGATACAAGTAAACCTGTATTTACTCGCCTTCTTGATGGTGTCGAGCCTGATGTCATCGATAATGTAAAAAATATTGCTGAAAGCGTCGAAGGGGTTTGTGAAGTCACGGATCTTAGAGTTCGTTGGATAGGTCATAGACTTCATGCAGAGATCAACGTTGCTGTTTCATCTTCACTTTCAGTTGAAGAGGGGCATGAAATTGCAAATGCAATAAGAGAAAAGCTTCTAAAGAATTTGCCACATATTTCAGGCACTACTATTCATGTAGATCCCAGCACAGCTCCAGGCGAATGCTTCCACTTTGTGCCAATTTTACAAAAGGCAGCCACTAATAAAAGAACCTAATTTGCATAAGAAATGAAGATTTATTGTAAAGTATTGAGGTGCAGAGCATTATTTTTTTCTTTGCACCAATTATGTAATATTTGGAAAATGTTATAAAAAACGCGATAAGTTTCATGCGCTCTATGGATTCTATGAGATTTACAAGCTTGATATACCATGCTGCTGCAGTGTTTACTCTAAAAATATGAACCTTCTATACTTTGGACGATTCGTGCATAGAAACTCCGATTTATAATCCAATCTCAATTGTGGAGGTCAAATTGAGTTTTAAGGCACGCTCTAAACTGTTATCCAACAATGCTATAGCCAAGAAAAACATTAAAGCCGCAATTTCCTCTGTGGTAAAAATCTCTGCCAATTCCCTATCGAATAGTATAGTCACTTCAGGTGGAAGCTCTTTATCTGCAAACCAAAAAATAAATTTGACACGAACATCTGGGAAGGTAACAAGCTCTACCGAAAAATCACCACCTTCAACAAGCTTACCTCCAAAGCGATCCGTCAGATTCTTGATCAAACTATCTGGATCTTCTCTAAGGCTTTTCAATAACGGTTTGATTGAATTTTTTTGATAAGCTGGATAATAGCTTGGTCCACCCTTAAGTTCTTTAAATGAAATCCATTCTCCTTTCTGTGTATATCCATGCTTTAGGATGCCTATGAGGTAACGAAGGATAAGTACGGATATTTCCTCGCTTGCATGAGGATTAGGTGACCTCATCAGCACCATCCTATCAAGTACTTGTACTTCATAAACATCAGTTAAAAATTTGACAATGTGTCTTTGAGAAGGAGATAGCGCTACAATCTCATCCCATGCCTTGTTGAGTGCGATCTCGTATGTCATGTTTTCTTACCTCATTATTGTTTGTTATTAATATACGACTAGGGTTTATAACCCACTGCTGGAAGATAAGAATTTCTAGTTTTCACCACTGTATGTGTTCCTTCCATCTTGGTCTCATTTCAATTCTTCTAAAATTTGGCTCTGTAGAAACCCTCAATTTGAGGCACAGATTTTATTGTAAAACCTGTGCATTTCCTAAAAAATCTAATTTTATGGGCATTTTGACATACGAACGTTTATACATAGAACGTTCGTATTTTAGCAGGAAATAATCAATTTTTCCTGTCAAAAACTCAAAATACCTCAAAATACGAATCTTTATAGAGAATGTTCATAATTCAGGTTTTATAAACCTGAATATAACATACCCTTCGAGAGCTTTTATCCGTAAAAATCCGGCTAGAAATCGAAGTTACGTTCAGATTTTAGCCTAAGAACCTATGTATCATGTGTAGAAAGAATTTACAGAACTTTTGATACATTGTCCTATGAGAATGGGGAAGCCGGGATTTCTTCCCCTTAAATCAATTAAAAAAACGTTTTAAAATAAACTGTTTTTAACATGTTTAATTTACTTTTCTTGTTATTTTCCTTGTTTTTTAACTAATTTCCTACTTTTAATTACTTTTACTGTTTATTACTTTCCTCAACTCATTTTATTTTACAATTTATTTTGTAATAAAAACCATTGCAGCTACAACTGTAGTCCATTTTCCGTCTTTGTCACCGTTTGCGGTCTGGCACATATGGAAAGTATCAAAGATATGCCCGCTTGCCTTGTAGACCTGTTCTCTCTCATGCCAGGCCATTTCCGCATCAAATTCTATACCAAGTGTAGTCGCAAGCATTGTAGCTGCGAGGTCTTCAGCATATTCTCCTGCGATAATTTCTTCTTCTCCAAAAGAGTGATGTTCGGAAATGTACCCGTAATTTTCTTCATTTACAGGAACCGCAGTTCCTATCGCTGAAGCCATTAAACGATGAGGTTCGTTAGTATCATTCCTTGCAAGTACACAATGGACAATGGCACCGGGTTTTAACTCTAAAAGTCCTTCTTCTCTGGGTACGATTTTGCAGTTGGGAGGCAGAATACTTGAAACACTTACAAGATTGTATTTCTCTATTCTTGCAGCCCGTAGTGCAAGTTCAAAGGATGCCAATCGGTCTTTGTGTACCCCGGTACCCTTTGTCAAAAATGCTTTTCTAGGGATCATGTTAACTCCTTAAGGGATTTATGCATTTGCTGTGCGGTTTCCATTGTATGAGTAACCGATATACATATGATACAGATATAATAACTTTAGAGTCATTTTAAGTTTTTTAATTGTAGCAAGCTGGACTATTATGGTGATTGGACTATTAGGGTGATAATTCTATCTCTCATTTCTGAGACGTATACCAGAGTTATGAACTTTATCCTTTTCACTCATAATTCTCAGAAATAGAGAGATCTCTATGAGAATTACAGTCCAGCGAATGAAACTGCTCGGTTAGTTCTGTAAAGCCTTCATCTTTTTTCCTCTGTCCAGTGAGAGCTTTTTCATAGACATTAAAATTTGCAACCCCTTCAAAGATAAATCTTGTCTCTATCGGAATTTCACCTGCATGGACTTTTATATCATTTTTCTGTACACTAACTGTAACCTGGTCAGGGAGAAGCCCGGACTCAGCCATATAATCAAGAACCAGCTTTCTCCCGAATGACTCAGCAAACTCCAGGGCTTCACTCCGGACTATAAAATGCCTTCTTCCTACAGGAGTGTATACAAAGATCCCTTTTGTTTTAAGGTCATACTTGGACTCACTATAAAGCGTACGCACCGTTATTTCAATACGTTTTGTCCCTTTTCCTGCAAGAGCTCCGACGGCATTTCCAACCTCTGAGTACTCGGGAACAAAGACTTCTGCATCTACAAGCTTCTTCAGTTCGTCCACATACGCCTTTACCGGACCCCCTAGCAGGACAACAGGAATATCCACTTTAAAGCGAGCGAAGAAATTGCCATCGAACATTTTTTCAATTTCGGCCCTGTCCACTCCTTCCATCAGAAAAGCAATGAGGTCTCTTGCCATGTTCCTTGCAAAGAGCCGCTTCACATTGAGACAGAACTCATGCCTGTCAATTCCTATGAAATTTGCAAGCAGAGTAGCTCCGATTTCCGAGGCTTCGACATTCCATTCAGTATACTCCCCAAGTACATGCAGGGCATCTGTTGGGGTAAAACCGATTACCTGAACAAGCCGCTTCTGGATAAGAGAATCCATTACTCTTTTTGAAGGAAGAATATTTTTGTCCCAGTAAACATCTTTGAGGGAAAGCGGTTCGTCCCGTATAAGAGCAAGTAGCTCTTTTTCTTCACGATTCAAATTGACAGGTTTCTGCTCTGTCCGGACAAAGAACTTTGTTGCCTGGATATGTTCATCCAGCTTAAGACGGTCGGGAATCCAGCGCTTTTTCAGAGTGCTTATGAAATCGGGGTACAGGACTGCTGCCCTGCAGAGAGGAATAACCCGCCTGGGGCCTATGTGTATATTGCCACTCTTGACCCAGATATGACTGTCCCCACCCATAGCAGAGGTCTCCATACGCAACGCTCTTACTTTTGTTTGCCAGCCACCTACAACTGCTCCTGCCTCACTGAGGTATGGAAGTCCTTTATGGACCAGGGAAACATCTGTGCTTGTTCCTCCAACGTCAATTACAATACAGGTTTCATGTCCGGACAGATAGGAAGCTCCAAGAAGACTTGCTGCAGGGCCTGAAAAGACCGATTCTATGGGTTTTTTCATGGCCTCAAGCATACTTACTACAGAGCCGTCGCAACGGAGCATGGCAATTCTCGGGTTGAGATCTCTTCTTTCGATCTCACTAACTACCGTCTTTAAGAAGCCCTCTGCTACAGGCAAAAGCTGGGCATTAAGGTAGGCAGTAACTCCCCTTTCATAAGCCCCAAGTGATTGGGCCAGTTCATGCCCGCAGACAACAGGCAGCCCTGTAAGTTCCTGGATCAGGGTTTTTACCTGCAGCTCATGCTCCGGATTTCGCACACTGAAGTAAGAAGAAACTGCAAAAGCCGAAACCCTGCTTTTTATTTCAAGTACGAATTTTTCTACTGCTGACAGGTCAAGAGCTGTGACTTCCTCACCATTACTGTCATGCCCTCCCTTTACCATAACCCAGTTTTCAATTTCCGAATCTTCAGGGATATCATAGTTTCCGATAAGAATGAGCCCAACAGGGTATCCTGTTCCTTCGAGGATAGTATTGGTGGCAAGAGTAGTTGAAACCGAAACTACAGTCACGAATTTTAGCTTTTGAGGGTCAAGTCCGTCAATTGACTTCTTTATTCCTTCGAGAGGATCAGGATAGGTTGTGAGGGCCTTGTTTGAGCATACAACTCTTCCGTCCGATTTCCGAATTAAAACTGAATCAGTATAAGTTCCACCTGCATCAATACCCAGATCATATGCCATTTTCGAATTATGTACCATTTTTATACCTCCACTTTCACTTTCTGACGTTTTTGCATTACCTTTTCCTTGCCATTTGTAATGCTGTTCCTTTATGCCATTTTTAATTATTTTCTGACCATGAAATAAGGACAATTAATCCAATCATTTTTGTCAGTTCAGTTCAATCTG
>DUGT01000110.1:15666-16387 GCA_013331275.1 Methanosarcina sp.
AGTTCAGTTCAATCTGGACAGTTCAGTTCAATATAGTCGGTTCAATTGAATTTGGTAAGTCCCGTTCAGCCCATCTGAAATCTTTTTTTCAGAATAAGAAGTTTGTTTCGGATATATTTCTGGAAACAAACAGCTATTCAGGAACAGATGAGAGACTCTAGAACAGGTGAGAGATTCAAGAACAAATATTGAACTCAGCAACTATATTATTTGCACTATTGGGGAAAAATATATAAAAGTTCCGGGAGCGATTATCCGGAACTCAGACTTTTGGTATCCCTACCCCGACAAAAACAAGTTTTGTCTCTATGGGTATGGTCCCTGCTTCACTCAAAGAGATATCTTTTTTATTTATTTCGATCTGGACCTGTTCTTTATCGAGGCCAGCTTCGGTCATGTACTCCATGATGAGTTTTCTTCCCAGGGTTTCTGCATATTCGAGAGCTTCAGGATAGCTTCCAAAGATTTCCCTGCCTTGAGGCGAAAATAAAAGAACGAGTCTTTTCTTGTCTTTTGAGTAGGCGTTTTTAATCAGGATTTCAATTCTTTTTATGCCCTTGCCCACAACGGCTCCGACAGCATTGCCTACTTCAGCATGATCGGGAATTATGATATCGGCATCGAGAATTTGCTTCAACTCCCTAGCGTATGCGACTACAGGGCCTCCAATCAGTACAACAGGGATTTTCATTCTGAACTGTGTAAACCTGTTGGAAAGCAG
>DUGT01000110.1:16588-18345 GCA_013331275.1 Methanosarcina sp.
TCTGGGTATAGCGTTCCAGAAGTTTTGCTCCAATCCGTGAAGCTTCTTGATCCCAGGCTGTATATTCTTCAAGAACATGAAGTGCATCGGTTGGAGTAAAACCTATTGCCTGGATCAGGCGTTTTCTTATTAGGGAATCAAGCAAACCAGGAGAAATCGTTTTTTGGGTCTCCCAGAAAATATCGTTAAGCGATACAGGAAAATCTCCTATCCTGCCAAAGAGTTCTCTTTCAAATTTTCCGAGGTTTGAGGGCTCAACACCAGTCCTTACAAAAAACTTAGTAGGTTGCACATTTTCGTCAAGATGCATAGTGCCAGGGATTCTCCCTTTTCTCAGGACTTCGAGAAAACCAGGATATTTGACCGCTGCAACGCAGAGTGGAATAACTCTCCTTGGGCCGATATTTATTTTCATATTCCTGACCCAGACGTGGCTGTCTCCTCCCATTGCTGAGGTTTCCATTCGAATAGCTTTAACCTTTGTCTGCCAGCCTCCGACTACAGCCCCATCAGTACAGAGTTCAGGAAGCCCGTTTTCGAGCATGGAAACATCCGTACTTGTCCCGCCTACATCAATAACCGCACAAGTTTCAAGCCCTGAAAGATGGGATGCTCCTATAAGGCTTGCTGCAGGGCCCGAAAAAATAGACTCGATTGGTTTTTCCAGGGCTTCGTTAATGCCCACGACCGAACCATCACATTTGAGCATCAGCAGCCTGGAACTCATTCCCCGTCTGGAGATTTCTTCCCTGATTGAGAGAATAAACCGGTTTGCAACAGGAATTAACTGAGCATTCAGGTAGGCTGTAATTCCTCTTTCGTAGGCTCCAAGGTCAAGGGAAAGTTCATGTCCACAGACCACGGGCATCCCGGTAAGCTCCTGGATGCGAGCTTTGACTGCAAGTTCATGGACAGGGTTTCGGATACTGAAATAGGAAGAAACTGCAAAGGCCGAAACCTTATCCTTAACCTTGCTGACAAAAGTTTCTACAGCTTCCATATCAAGTGAAACAAGTTCGGCTCCGTGATGGTCATGTCCTCCTTTTACTATAGTATAAAATTCAACGTCCGTTCTTTCCGGAATTTCATAATTTCCTACGAGGACCAAACCTACAGGATAGCCGTTTTTTTCAAGGATTGTGTTTGTGGCAAGCGTTGTTGAAACCGAAACCATTTTTACATTTTTTAAATATTTTTCATCCAGGCCGTCTATGGAATTCCTGATTCCTTCAAGCAGGTCGGGATAAGTGGTAAGCGCCTTGTTCGAGTCCATCACTTTGCCATCTGAGTCCCGAATGATGACCGAATCAGTGTAGGTGCCTCCTGCATCAATGCCCATGCTGTATTGTATCTAAATGCCTCCTACTTATTTTTTAGAATTGGAGTTCATGAATTGGGGTTCATGATATAGTTTGGATAGTTAAAATTGCCGGGCATATATTATATTTAAAAGTATTTTATTCATGTGCATAATATACTATTGGGAAAGTTTAGAGAAAATTCAGTGGTTTTTGACGAATAGAAAGGAAAAAGTCCAAATTGATTCTAATGCAGGCAAATGATCGATTTTTAAGGATTAAGATTCGAAAAATTGTGAGATCAAAACCAGTTTAGTAAAAAGCATTTGAGCATGTGTTTATAAAGCTAATTCCAAAACTTGAAATTTACCTATTGGGCCTCGTATTTCGAACAATCAATTAAGCTCATGATCATGAAAACAATTCTGAAATTCCAACTAAGAATAAAGTGGATTTTAG
>DUGT01000110.1:18645-20344 GCA_013331275.1 Methanosarcina sp.
ACTTTTGATTAAATCTTGAATTAAAAAGTACTTTATCATTCGACATCCAATAAGCAATAGAAGAATTGAATCTAATAGAAGAATAGAATTAAACAGAAATCGTAATTTGGAGTTGGTAAACTTTATGGGAGATCAAAATGATGAAATGTATCTTGCAGAGTTGCAAGCATGCAAACTGGACTTTTTAGAATGGACGCCTGAGAAGGGAGTGAATGTTAGCGAAACATCAAAACAGTTTGCAAGGGAGTTTCTGAACTTATCAGGCACAGAAGACTACAGTGAGACAAAAAAATTTAATGGGGCGAAAAAGACATTCAATGAAATAGCTTCATTGCTGGTCCAGTGTAAAGCAAGGAATGACGGAATGATCCCTAAAGCAGCCATAGATGAGATAGCGGAACAAAGCGGAACTACAGATCGCAGAGTCTATACAGTACTGGAAGCATTAGTAACTGAGGGATGGAAGCCATCAAAGGGATATGAAAAAAGAACTAACGATCAGCTTTGATTTGTCACAGGAAGTTCGATTAGGTTCAGGATGATTAAAAAAAGAATTGATGTGGTTTATGGAAAGGAGCAATACCTTTTCAAAACCTATTACAGTTAAAAATGCTACAGCTCATGGGAAATCAACACTAACCCTAAGCTGCAAAAGTTGCACTAATTTCAGATTATGAAGTAAAATTCTGAAATTTTAAAAACATTTTGAGAACTAATTTTAATTTCGTTTCTGAGTTCAATTTTCAAATTTAAATTCTGAGTTCAATTTTCAAATTTAAAGTTAGACAATTTATATAAACCGTTATATTAAAGTATGTCTTTAAACATAATTCTAAGAATACCATAAGTACCTTAGAATTAAAAAGAAATTCCTGAAACTTTTGTAAACAGATTGAGCTGGTGGGTATGACACTTGCAGAAATTTTCAACCAGCTAAAAGAGCTTGAGAATAAATTTAATGAGATCAAGTATCCGCCCAAAGCTGCTTTTCAACCATCTTTTTTTCTAAAATCCGTAAAGTGGAACTGGATAGTTTGATCCATCAGATGCCTGCTTATGAGCTTGACGAGCTTTTCGAGAAGGTAGAAGAATGACATATAAAATAGCTCTTCATCCCTCAGTCCGCAAAAACCTTCAAAATTTGTATAGGCTTGACAGGCCAGGTTACGATTACGTGAAACATCGTCTTCGCTTTCTGGCTTACAGGCCAGAAATTGGCGTTCCCCTTGAAGCCGATTTTGAAGACAAATGGAGAATTCATATTGGGCCCTTTGTACTGGTTTACACTTTTGACCGTGACGCAAACATTCTTACCATGCTAGCTTTTGAGCATTACACGAATGCATATGATATGTACACCGCTTATGCATGAATAGGAACAATAATATAAAGACAACACTTGTGAGTACTGTTTTTTGGTCAAGCACCGCTTTGTGGTCAAACATTATTGTTTTTCGGTTAAACTGTTTTTAGTCAAGAACTGTTTTTAATCAAGTACTGTTTTTTGTGGTCGAGCGTTTTGAAAAAAGGTTGTGAGAATGATTTAAGTTTTAAACGCGATATCAGGATATATGCAAGCAATTGAGGTATCTCATCTAATCAAGAAATTTGGTTCTCTTACTGCACTTAATGATATTACTTTCTCGGTTGGTGAGGGAGAAACATTTGGTTTTTTGGGTCCCAACGGTGCTGGCAAGAC
>DUGT01000110.1:20473-20691 GCA_013331275.1 Methanosarcina sp.
ATTTTTGGCCATGATATTGAGCATGACACTATTGCCGCACGGCAGTCAATGGGCATAGTGTCCGAGAATTCAAACGTTTATGACGACCTTACTGCATGGCAAAACATGATGTTTTCTGCCGAACTTTACCATGTGGGACGAAAAGAAAGAGAAAAAAAGGCAGAGGAACTGCTCAAAAAGTTTGAATTATACAACCGGCGCAATGATAAAGCGCATGG
>DUGT01000110.1:20820-23602 GCA_013331275.1 Methanosarcina sp.
CGGCGCAATGATAAAGCGCATGGGTTTTCAAAGGGGATGAAGCGGCGTCTCACGCTCGCAATGGGACTGGTCAATAGCCCACGTTTGTTGTTCCTGGATGAACCAACTTCTGGGCTCGATGTACAGAGCAATATCATTATTCGGGATGTAGTTGCCGATCTTGTTCTCGAGGGTGTAACCGTTTTTTTAACGACGCACAATATTGAGGAGGCAAATGTTATGTGTGACAGGGTAGCAATTATCAATAAAGGACATATTGTTGCAATTGATGCTCCTGAGTCCTTGAAAAAAACCATACAGAGCGTACAGTCGATAGAGGTCTCTTTTGATCATAATTCGGCAGATCAGCTTGACGAGCTTAGCCGCCTTTCAATGGTAAATAGAGCACAAAAATCAGGCGATAAGTTTAAGCTCTATACCGAAGATCCCTCTGAAGTTATCAATGCAGTGATGGCTTATGCCAATACACATAACCTTAAAGTTGTCAGTATAACAACTCTTGGCCCCAGTCTTGAGGATGTTTTCATACGCTTAACAGGTCTGCAGCGGACAGGTGAGAGAATCCATGCCATCGACTGATAATGAAGGATTGGTAAAGCGCCTTTCCTGCGAGATCTCTGCTGCATGGGCGATTGCTAAAAAAGACATGAGGATTTACTATTTCAAACCCAACATCATAGTTTCCGGCTTATTCTTCCCACTTTTTATGTTCCTTGCTTTTGCCATTGGAAAAAATACACCACCAGGTGCTCTTATTCCCGGATTAATCTCAATTACCCTCCTGTTTTCAGCTTCATCAATAGAACCTGTCTCAATTCCTATCGAACGGCGGGTAAAAACCTTTGAACGTCTGCTTTCGGCGCCTATATCCTTATACTCACTGGTAACGGGCGAGAGCCTGAGCGGTTTTCTGTATAGTCTCGGCATTGCGTGTTTACCGCTTGCTATCGGTGTTATTGTGTTTGATACGCCTATCCTGAATATACCAATCCTAATTATTTCCATGGTACTTACAGCATTCTGTTTTGCAACTCTTGGAACATTATTTGCCGCATATCCCACCGAAAACGTGGGAGAGGTTATGTCGATGCTCAATACGGTCAGGCTACCGCTTATTTTTATTTCCGGCGTTTTTATCCCTATATCGGTTATGCCCAGGATCGGCCAGCAGATTGCACTGGTGTCGCCTCTTACCTACGGGAATGATATGATTGAGTATGCTTATACCGGTAAATCGCTTTTTTCACCACTGGTGGATATTCTGGCGATTATAATATTTATCCTGATCTTTCAGGTAACGGCAAACTACCTTTATAAAAAGTTCAATGAATGAAAAAGACAAATCAGGCCTGGATTAAAGGAAGTAATCACGAAAACACAAAAGAACAATAAGAAAATGATAAAAGAATGATAAAGAATGATAAAAGAATGGTAAAAAACGATAGAAGAACGATAAAAAAATTGAGTTGAAAACTCGTTATAACTGAGGAAAACGGGATGAGGAAAAACGATAGAATCAGTGCCTGTGGCAGGACTATAAATTACGAGATTATATACAGTAAAAAGCGAAAGAAAGCGGCTATTTTAGTCCGTCCGGATATGAAAGTCGAGTTTCGGGCGCCTCAGGGTCTGAGTGCTGATACTATACGAGGAATGGTTGAAGGAAAAGCTCGGTGGATATTCAAAAAGCTTGAATGGTTCGAGGCAAACAAGCTGCCTGATCAAAAAAAGCAATATTGTGAAGGAGAAGTTTATCTTTATCTGGGCAGAGAATACCCCCTGAGAATTACACTAACGAATAACGTTAAAAGACCTCTGGCTTTTTTCAAGGATTCTGAACTCATGGTTGAGATTCCTGAGAATACTTCTGAAGATCAGGTTTCCTTTCTTGTGAAAAAAGCTGTCTGGAACTTTTATAGCAAATGTGCCGAAGAGGAAGTTGAGAAGCTTCTGAAGATTTACTCGAAAAAACTAGGGGTAACCACTCCCGTTTTTAAGGTAAAGCACCAGAATAAACGCTGGGGAAGCTGTTCTTCAAAGAATATATTAAGGATAAATTTCCAGCTTATAATGGCCCCGCCGAGACAGCTCGAGTATGTGGTAGTGCACGAACTTTGCCACGTAAAAGAGAAAAATCATTCTGCACGGTTCTGGAAACTTGTCCGAGAACTTATGCCTGATTATGAAGAACACAGGAATAACCTGAAAAAGGACGGCTGGAAATATGTACTTTGAAGTCGGTAAAACGGATACTAACTTTCATCAGTTATTTGTATTAAGATATTTTAAGATATTTTAAGATATTTTATAACTTTTATACTTAATCACTGGTTATATAATGAAAACATTTTACAAATTTGCCTAATTACAGTATAAAATTTATTAATCTTATCCTTCGAACTCTTTAAATGATTACACCGGCATAGTCAGAGTTAGATAATCTATATACAAAAAACAGTCTAGATTTATTAACTCAAATAAACTTATATCCCGAGATTAAATAGCCTTTTTTTTATATATTTGAATATGAGTTGGGACATATACTCAAATAAATAATTTATGGCCAAATCATTAAACAGTAAAAATATGAAAAAGTAATCCAGACTTGAAATTTGTTTAAGAATCATACAGTTAGAGAAATTGGCCGGAAAAGTTATAAGGAGTTGAGTAAGAGAAGTTTATGGAGTTAAAAAGTATTTCCCTTACCACACAAACAAAAAATAATTAGTAGGTATAATCGAGATTGGTGCAGATAAAAAACGGCTCTTCGCTGTTTTGTATG
>DUGT01000191.1:0-12600 GCA_013331275.1 Methanosarcina sp.
TTTTCTTTTTTCAATTCTAAGTGATGTAAGCAATATTTTTGAGGCAATCCTCAATATTATTGCTTTCAGTGTGCATCTTCTTACTTACCTGTCAATAACTACTTCTAAAGTTCTTCTCTATGATTTTGAATCTTACATGGAAACACTCTTTTATTAATACAAATATATAAATACCCATGAATATCATTTCAACAGGATTTGCCGAGCTGAAAATAAGCAGCATTGAAAGGTATATTGTTTGATAAACGCTCTTTTGGGATTCTTTTTTCAGGATGCATTAACCAAGTCAAGCTAAAGAAGATCCAAAAATTGAGAGTGGGGGAAATGATATGGTAGAGGACGAAACCTTAGTTGATAAAAAGGTAGAGGATGAAATCCAAATTATGCAAAGAAATGTTGAGAAAGATTTATTCTACGAGCAATCCAAAATTCTGGATAGATATTATTCGCTGATAACCCTGATAATTACAACATTTGGTTTCACTATCACAGCTCTTACATTTTTTTTAAGCAAACTATCTTCTAATGGCAGATTAACCCCTAATATCAGTGAAGCTCTTCGTTCTTATCATGTCTTTTTTTCTTTTCTTTGCTTATTTATGGCTTTTTTAATCTCAATTATTAATGTGCTGGCAATATTTCACCATAGAAAGCTAGTAAGAAGAGGGGGTATGATAGTATATAGGGAATATAATGAATTGGTAAATAATAATTTGAGATTATATCTCGATATCTCAAGGCAAAAAAATTATTATGTAATTGCAGTTACTCTTATTGGACTTGCACTCACATCCCTATTTAATCATTTTTCTCAGCATCGTGTTGTAGCCGTTGTGCTTACAACTGGATTTGTTTTGATAGTATTGTTGCTAATACACAATTCTCGCAAGTATCTCTCCTAATTTACCTAAGATTATTCGATATAACGACTGATTTCTTCTTCGGTGCCCTTTTTTAATTCAAGGTATTTATTATCTGTAGTTAAAGAGCTTATCCCAAAACTAGTTCTTATCCAACATCAATCAGACTTTGAAAACCGTTTTCTATATCGCCAGATTGGTCAATTATTTCAAATTCTAGCTTTGGTGACATAACTATGAGTTTTGGGATAGGCTCATAGAGAATTTGTATTCCTTGTTCTCAAGTTGAGACAATATAAAAATAGCAATTGCAAAAAAATATCATAATATTTTATGCTATTAGTTTTTTATTTAACATATTTTCTACTTAACATATGCAAGTTTATTAACAAAAGCAATTCAGTATCAGTAAGCATTTCAGTATATTTATTACTTTAGCAGACATAAAACTATTGAGGTGAAACAATGCCAGCAAAAAAAGTAAAGAATGATAATAAAGAAAAAGAATTACTGGAAAAACTAGAATCAATAGACGAAAAAAGAGAAGATACAGCGGAACAAATAAATATAGAAGAGGAACCCGATGAAAGTAAAAGACCCAAATAAACGGTATGTTACAAACAAAGGACTTGATTTGATCCTTTTATTAAGTTAAATTCATTTACATTTATATCTCTTTTTAAATAAAAACAAAAATAACGAGGAATGAACGAGGAATAAGCCTTTTCTAGTTTGCTATATACTGGCCGCTAACACAAGCTATGTATTCATATCATACTCATGACAATATTCACACGTTCTTTTACGGCCATATCTCCTTCAATCCTTAATATCGGGCACTCCAATCTGGAAAGCCAGATTCCGTGAAGTCTTTTGCTTCTGATTTCTATACCGTCTTCATCATACTTTTCAGCCCACGTTATAAAACTAGATAACTCATGCCTGTTTCCTCCAGGTCCAATAGATGAGCCGTATCTCTCTTTTTCTCTTTTTACCAGCCTGCTAATTCTAATATCCCGGGGTATCCACAGGTAATAACCAGCTCGAAATGCGGGATAAATATATCTCCCCATCCGCATAGTGATCCTGATAAAATCCAGCTGTCATGGTTCTTCAGATCTTTCTTTAAAAGGGACTGCCGCTCTTCAATAAGCCTTGTTCTGGTAAATGGTATCTCTGATGGAATCCAATAGTAATTATCCGTATCAAAATGCTTATACCCCAGCTCGTTTGCTAGTGCTTTAGCCAGAGTAGTAGTACCCGAACCGGATGCTCCCATAATATGTATTCGGCTAACCATATTTATCACAGCTAAATTCCATTTTTTACTAGAACCGTTACAAATTTTCCGTCGTGAGTGCCCACGAAAAAGAGATTGACAGTCATCAGCCCTTAAATGGTTTTTTTAACCACACAAATGTTTCTCCGTGGTTATACTCAATTTCAACCTGTTTATTATAATCATTTTTCAAATCAACAAGGCCGCATTCATAGTCATCGTTACTGATCAAGTGAAACATGGAATATCCTCTGTTTTCTACCAACATGTAAAAATTCTGAGAAATTGAATGCTTGTGATTTTCATCTGTAGTCTCTGTTTTTGAAAATACAAAACCGTTGTTAATGGCACTTTCTATTATTTCAGGAACATCTGGATATCTTTCTTTTTCTACTTCAATGGTTGTTGGAAAATATCTTACCCAGAACCTCGATTCTATTTGTTTATGGGATTCGGTAACAATACAGAGAGAGCCGCCCTGTTTAAGTACTCTATTCAGCTCTTTAAACATTATACCAATATCCGGTATATGATGTATTACATCAGTCATATATATAAAATCGAAAAAGTTGTCCCTAAATGGTATTTTTTCATGGTTGCCTTTTTTGAAAACGACATCCGCACTTTTGTCAATGGCTCTTTGTCTCATCTCATCAGCCGGTTCAACCCCATACACATTAGCGTTTGTTATCCGCTTCAGAGCACAGGTGAAATTTCCAGTTCCACAACCAAAATCAAGTACGTTTGTTCCTTCAAAATAAGATAGACTTTCCAAAAATCGGTTTATTATGTTTATGTTCTCTTTTCTAGTTAAATCATACTTTTTTGCCAGTTCATTATAATCGATTTCCACAAATCATCCCTTCCAATAATAAATGAGGAGACTCAAAAATTCAAAATCGTTTTCTTTTGATCTTACATTTTGAATAGTCACTTAAGAATTGTCACTTAAGATTCTGATCACAAAAACAAATTACAAAAATGATTCTGAGATATTCTTAATAATTCGAATGGGAGGATTTTAGAACCAACTCTATAAAAAGCACCAGATACAAATCAATGTGAAAATATACCAATTTCTATTTACGATTCTATTTACAATTCCAATAAACCGATAAAACCGATATCGTTATTTTTTATTTATATTTCTAAGGATGCTTTGTACAAATTCGTGCTTAGCACTTACATAAGATATAATATCAGTTCTGAACTGTTCAGCTAATCTCACTTTAAGTTCCTCATAAGTTTTCACAGCTTCCGGATGATCCCTTAAGTAATCGCGAAAAGCTATATGCTCAAGATGCCCTCTACCGTCTTTTGGACATACATACATGTGGTAAGGCATGAAATCGTCCATAAAGGTTCTTTTAAAAGCTTCTCTGCCTTCAACACCCAGATTTCCTTCGTGTTCAAACCCTATCTTTGAAAGTCTGTCTTTTACAGCCGGAAAAACATCGTATGAATCAATGACTACGTCAATATCGATAATAGGTTTTGAAGCAAGACCTTCAACTGCTGTGCTTCCTACATGCTCAACGCGAATTATAAGATCACCAGCACAATCAACAATCATTGCTTTTATTTTCAAAAACTCGTTTTTCCACTCAGGATCATGTGGTACAACTCTTACGATGCCTTTCATTTTTACATCCATGTTCATTCTCCCAAATGCAAAACAAATAACACTTAGAAACCTGAAACCTTGAACTCAAGCCTTACTATACAGGTTCCGGTGAATTTTTCTTAAATTGATATTGCCCTGATTACTAAAAATGAGGGAATTCTATAATGATACTCCTGTTCAGGGTACAGGTCTATTGACTCTCTTGAAGGGACTGGTTCTCTAAGTGAACTTACGTACATTCCTGCTTTTTCAATTGCTTCTGTATACTTTGATAAAGGTCTATGATAATGTAGTGTTTTGCCCCAAAAGTTTAGTTCTTCTACTCTTTCATCCAGATAGTTTCCAATTTTTTTATACATTTTAATGTTATTTTTGTTTTCCTCCCAATCACTTAAAAAGAAGCATGGGTGCGTTATTGAGAAAATAAAAGTCCCAGGCTTTTTCAATACCCTGGCTACTTCAAAAACAAATGGTTCAATCTCAGGAATATCCATCAGTAACATATTGGCCACAACAATGTCAAAGAACCTATCTTCAAAAGTTAACTTCCTGGTCAAGTCCATATTGTAATATTGAAGATTAGGGTGGGCATGCTTGCGTTTTGCTATGTTTAACATAGCGTCTGAACCGTCAACAGCTGTAACTGACGCTCCTTTTCGTGCAAGTTCTAACGAAAAGAAGCCGTCGCCGCATCCTGCATCGAGAACACATTTTCCTTTTACATTTCCTAATAACTCATTGACAGCAGCCAGGTATATTTGAGAATGGAAACTTTTTCCCTGATTGTTTTCTTCACTATAAGTTTCAGCAGCAATATCCCAGTGGTTTACACTATCTACTCTCATTAATCAGCAGACTCCTGTCAAATAAAATTCATTTTGCTAAATCAAAAATATTCATATTCTAGGTCTATTTTGTACGATAGCTCAGATTCTGGTGCTCCGTCATTTATCGTTACGCCTGAGGCTTCTTATTTTTATATCAATAATTCTCCTTCCAGTACTGTTATCGCTTTTCCAGAAATTAAAACTCTGTTATCGGCAACTTTTACTCTCAGGATGCCACCGCGTTCTGAAGCTTGATATGCAATAAACTTATCTTTGTTCAGCTTTTTTTGCCAGTAGGGTCCCAAACAGCAGTGAGCCGATCCTGTAACTGGATCTTCCAATACACCTATTTGCGGCGCAAAAAATCTTGACACAAAGTCATACCCCTTGGCTCTACTTGTAACAATTACTCCTCTTGCCGGAAGTTTCAAAAGTTTCATGAAATCTGGCTTCATCGTTGTGACTATCTCTTCGGACTCAACTTCTACCAGATAATCAAACTTATTCTTCCCAACGTAGGTTGCTTGAGTCCCAAGCGCTTCCAATAACTCTACTGAAGGTTCTGTTTTTTCTTCAGGTAGTGCCGGAAAATTTAGTTCAATCCATCCATCACTCATTTTTGCTGTCAATAAACCGCTTTTTGTGCTGAACTTTGCCTCGATGTCCTTCCTTAAGTATCCTTTTTCCCATAGAATGTGAGCACTTGCTAATGTTGCATGTCCGCGCAGGTCTACTTCTGCGTCTGGGGTAAACCATCTCAGATTGTACTTCTCACCTTCTTTAATAAGAAACGCAGTCTCAGACAGGTTCATCTCACGGTCTATGTTCTGCATTAATTTCTCTTCCGGCTTCTCATTTAGAACACATATTCCTGCTGGATTTCCAGAAAACGTTTTTTCTGTGAATGCGTCTACCTGGTAGATCCTCATAGTGAATTCTCTCCTGAAATGATGGTTTCTGGAATGCTATGTTCTACTACTGATCTGGAATGGTATTTCCTACTACTGATCTGTAATGGCTATTTCCTACTATTGATAACACTATCTACATAGCGATAAATGTACTTATGTTGGCTGTCAGATGATTTCGAGTCATCTGTGTACGATTGATCCTTTATCTCAAATATTCAATATTTATATCAGGTTGCAAAGCAATTCCTGGCTTTGCCAGTAACTCAACAAACCTGAACCCTTTTGAGGGGTGAAACATATTTGCTGAGGCACAACTTCTCATTATCCAGGCAGTATCGAGCCCTCTCTCAGTACCTGCACATGCTAGCACAAGCTCTCCTTCAGGAATAACTCCAGCGTCAGTTGACATCAATACACTTTCTAAGCATACTAAAGTCCCCGGAGAAATTAGCTCAAGTGTTTTTGCTATAATATCGAGGGATGTGACCTGGTGGAGATGCAATCTCATAGAAAAACTAGGTCCGAAAAAAGGAATTGTTCCCTGAACTACTTTTACATCAAGTTGATCCAGTATAACTCTGTTTTTTTCGGTAATGCTCATCGGAACACGGTGTAATCCCTTCTGTACCCAATTATTTTTTATATTCTCCAGCTCAGGAATATCACTAAAAACGTCTTTTTCCATTTGATCTATTTCCCAATACATACCCTGAGGACAGGTAACACAAACTATGGTCTTATTGGTAATATTTCGGGCAATTTTTATAGCACTTTCTCCAGTTATGGAAGCAACAACAATATATTTAACAAAACTTGATTTTTTTCTAACAAGATTGACAACCTCATCTGTGTTAACTGGACCAGGTCTTTCAAAAACTCGCATACGTTTCACATTCCCTTAATCTTGTGTATTTATTGGTTGGAAGGTAGGCAAATCATGTTATATACCGCCAAAAGATCAGGCGAAAGTTCTTCAAAAGATTTTAAACTCACAACTTCGTAGCCACAATTGAAACCAGATTAAAGTAATTTCCACCCTCAGCCTCCATCATTTCAACATCCCTGCGAGCGTATTCGTTGTTGCACGCAAGCCAGTCTTGCCATGCCTCTTCAAAACACTTTAACTCTTTACGTTCCTGGATACTTGCCGAATCACATTTTTTCAGATATTATATCACCAGTTACAAGAATGTAAACTATTCACATCCTCAAACCGGTATGGCTGTAACTCGACCGGCACCTCGTTTGTGAACTCTTCCTTCAACCCAGGAACTGTGATTCCTATTGTCTTCCTTCTTTTAAAGTGGAGCAAGATACTTTGACAAATAGTTTTCTTCGACTCCTAAATAGTTATAGGTATCAACACATATAACAATGTCAAAAAACTCATTGGCAAATAGTAAATCGTGGACTTCAGCATGTATCGGAGTTATCTTTCTTCCAGTTCTATTGCCTTGATTCTTTCATAATTCTCAGCTGCACTGATCCAGAGGTCAGTTGCGAAAACTATGACATCATACTCTTTTGCCTGGAAAATTGAGGTTAATCCTCGCTCGCAGCCAAGATCAAGTACGTGCATTCTTCTCAATATTTAAAAAATCTGACAATTCCCAACGATATTTAAAGAATCTGACAATTCCTCAACGATTTATATTGAATTTGGGCGCATCATTTTCTTTAAGAAACATTATCGTATTTGCAGTCCTTTTTAAGTATTTTTTGACACCTTTCATTTATCAATTTTTTATTGTTCTATACAGTCTCCTTTATAACTATTGTGGGGTGTCATACGAGCGTAAACATTTATGTTCAATTTATCCAGGTTTGACTTTTGAAAAAAGGCACATTAAATATTCCCAGGAACAATTCAATAGAAAAAGTGGTTCTTCATTTTTTTGAGTGGATAGTTTGCATTCACTTATCTGGCTCCAATATATCTAAAATTTAGAAACATTTGTTGATATCACATAAGTTTGATGTCACATAAGCTTGATATCACATAAGCTTGATATCACATAAGCTTGAAATCACATGCGCCTGATGTTTCTTTTGCTGGCATAGCTACTTTCTATTTGAGCAATTATTTCATTTTCAACCTTACAAAATAGGCGTCGTTTCTATATAAAAGAAGAAATATTTAATGCTTGATGCTTCTTTTTGGACATATTGGGGTTACATTAGGGATATTTTTTGGACTTGGAATTTTTGTACCACGGATAAGAACTATCATAGATCCAAGATATCTGGCCATTGGAGCTCTCCTTCCTGACTTAATAGATAAACCTCTAGGCAGAGTTATTTTTGCTTCTACCTTTGAAAATGGACGTATTATAGGGCATACCTTATTATCATCCTTTGTTCTCTTCCTGATAGGTTTGTACTTGTATAATAAAAAAAGAGATATCAAAGTTCTCTCCCTTGCTTCAGGGTCATTTTTTCACCTTATGGAAGACCAGATGTGGGCAAAACCTGCAACTTTATTTTGGCCCTTCCTCGGATTAAGTTTTCCTAAAGATCACTCTGACTATACAGGAATAGAATATTTATCCAACATGTTAGAAAAGTCGTTTGAGCTTGAGTTCTCGCGTGCTTTCATTCCTGAAATTACAGGAATGGTAGTTATAGTTATTTTGACTTTATACTGGTTAATAAAAAGATATAGACAAAGCAAACTCTAATGTAGAAAAGAATGCCCAAAAATATATCAAAAAGCTGTTTCAGAATCATTTTGGATTCCACAACTTGACAATATCATCTGAATTTTTAACCTCACCTTTTATTTCAGTCAGATACCTTGCTAGCTTGCTGTGGGGATAGAAAACTTCCCAGTAACCGTTGACGATAATATACTTTATCGGTTTCATTTTTCGGTCACTAATTTCTGACCAAATTAAACTATTTGGGTTATTATTTCCTTTGCCGGGTTTTGGTCTTCAAAAAAGGGACGGCAGACTTTAGTTAAATATAAAAAAGAAAACTAAGAGATCTAAGAATACCCAAAAATTAGCCTTTTTTCGATTTTATAGGAATATAGTACTCAACTTCTGAGTTTTCGTTATCCAATCCAAAGTAACGGTTTTTATGATAAGCTAATATCAAATAGGGATAGGCTTCTTCGTATTCAGAATCAGGCAGCCACTCTTTCCAGATGAATTCTCCTCCTCTAAACATTTCTCTTCCTTTGAAGGTGAACACTGCGTAACTAGTGGAGGGAAAAATCTTGCAAAACATCTCGAGGGGTATTTCATCGATTTTCTTGACTTCAAGGCCTACATATACGTAAAATTTTCCGGTCTCATCATAGTCATCTGGTTGGATATGTGCCTCATAAGTAACGTCATTCACTGTATTTTTTTCAAATTTTTCGCCAGATTTCTCATACAGGCCATAAAAACGCTTCCACAGTAGTCCAATTTCATTTTCTACATTCCATTCTTCTTTTAAATGAAACGGATTGCCGTAATAGACGCAACCTATTAATTTCAAGGGTTCTTCATCAATGATTTCTATTTTCAGGGGTTTTGGAAAGTTATTGGTAGTCATATGCATTCTTCCGAAAAAAGAAACAAAAAATGTACTTCTCGATAGTACACTTTAAGTTAAACCCCTATTAACTACTTGTTTTTATCCTTACTGGCCATAAGCCCAATCTGGCCAGAGGAAAGAAAGCCATCTGGGGATTTCTGGCTTTTCCACCCTGTCAAACGAGGGAAAATAAGCTTTTAAATCTATAATAGGGGTTCCATCGCAAGCATCAAGATTGGATACGTGTAAGATCCCTTCTTTTTCGTTAATATCTTCTATTTTGCATGTTGTTATTGATATGGGGTTTGGACGGTACTCTGCACGAGTTGCAAATATCCCGGTTAGCCTATCCAGTGAATATGGAGGATAAACCTGAAGCACATTCCGATGTTCACTATTGTCAATCATATTTGCCCACCAGAGCACGATCACATGACTGAAATTATTTAATTCTTTTAAGCCGGGAATATATTTGTCAATAATTTTTAGGGATGTCTTCACGCCATCTTTCCTTACATATCCGATTGGCGAAATCTTAATGGGATTTTCTTGTTTTGTGAGCTCTTCAGGTTGTCCTCTTAAACTTGAATAGTTGCTTGAATCTGCAGAATTTTCTAAACTTATAACAGGAAATATAACTTCTGTCAGGAGCTCTTCATCAGGAACTTCTCCCGGGGTGTTAATGTAAACTTCTCGCGGAGCTCCAATCATCTCGTGACCACTTTCAATAAAGTACTGCATCATCTCAGCGTACACTGAACCTATTTCTTCATAGGGACCTTTGTGGATAGCTGATAAAATTTTGTGTTTTGGCATAATTTTTATTTTTACTCTCTCATCGCCGTATGCATTTCCCTGAAAGGGTATGCCAACCTCATATTTCATTTTTTCTGGCGGTACTTCAGTTGGGCTAGTATAATATACCGAAAAAGGGGGTTGAGTAATTATGAATCCTTTTTGTTTGATCCATCCTGCTAATTCTCCGATTACTTCTCCCATGTCCTCTACCGGACCTTCATGAGAAATGCTAGCTACTTGATGTTCTTCCACGATTTTCAGTTTGATTTCCACGTTGAGTTCTCCTCTAACTTTTTACTTACGCAATGAACTGAAAAACCAGTGAGATAAAAACTGAAAGCTACAAGTATGTATCAATTCGTTATTTACTGTATCTGGAAATTGTTTAAAATATGTATCCGTTTGTTATCTATTGTGTTTGATCGTTGCTCATTGTGTTTGATCGTTGCTCATATGTTTGATCGTTTCTCATAATTTTCGATCATTACTCGTTATGTTTGGTTATTGTTTATTATTTTTAATTCTGTTTGATTTGCTTTTAGTTTGTGCTTGGTTTGGGTTTCAAATGCGTAAGCAAAATAATTGTATATAGAGGTTGGAATTCATGGTACTAAAAATTCACTCTTTAGTGGAATAATATTCCGCTTTTTTATGAACAACAGGTCAAGAATAAAATATCTCAGGTAGTAGTTTAGAAAAAATATTTATTTAATTAAAAAAACAACTTAGTTATGGATAAAAAAAGCGACTTGGATCCATCACAAGAATTTCTAATTAGTTCTTCCGATGATATTGTTTCTATTTTAAAAACAATCGCCCATATTAACCGATTTAGGATTCTAGTCCTTCTTTTAAACGGACCTTCGACATTCCAAATGCTTCTTGAACAGATGGATATTAAAAAATCGGCACTAGCCAATCATTTAGCCGAATTAAAAGATAGCAATCTGGTGGAAAAAGCACACCACGGTACTTATGAAATAAGCGAAAATGGAAAAAATTATATCAAATCAATTGAAAAAACTTACAGGGAAAATAAAGTTATTGAAAAGAAAGTCTGGGAAGCAAAACAAAGGGAACAGCTTTCGAAGTCCTTTTTGGAACGTAAACAATAACTCAGGAAAGTAAGTCTTAATAAAATTGTTTATAGTAAATCTTATAAATCTTTTTTGAATCCTACTTTCCGCACTATTTTTCACACATAGTTTTTTCGTATTTTTCTCCCATATCTCAGTATTTTGATTGTTTTTTCATCTACAGAAAATGCGGAAATTTTATTCTGAAAATAATATATATTCAGTTATTGAATATTTTTTGAATACACATTCAAGTCCAATCATGCGTCAAACATTTCTTTTTTTGTTTTTGTGCCTTTCATATAAGATTATAAAAATTGTTAGTCCGACTACAGTAATAATCCCATTTTTTATTCCATATATTATGTCACTATGCATATATCCCGTAATAATACTTGATGCAAGAAAAAAAATAATCAGTCGTGAAATATAATACAACTTTCTCTTTTTATTCAGGTATTCATCAATTTTGTTCAATGACCATCACTTCTCATTATAGATTACGCAACATTAAAGAATCTCTTATACAGGATCAATTATTTTTTTCTCAAACGGGATTTCAAATACAAATTCAGAACCAGGGACTCCAGTATTTACTTCTGGATCTTGAATTTGTATAGTCATTGTGAGATTGCTATCCTTATCATATGTGTCGTATTTTAGAAGTATCCATGTCTCCTGGTCAACCCAAATTTATTAGTTTGCATTAAATTATAGGTATTAATGCTATTTTTGGGTTTAATTTCTAACAACTATCTTTCTTTATTCAGTTGTTGTTTCCAGTTAGAGCTACATTTGGGTCGTTCAGTATTAGTTGGTTGATATTATAGTTGATTGATATTATAGTTGGTTGATATTTACCCCAAAAACAATTTTTAGTGTTGCATATCTCTTTT
The DNA here is from genome assembly GCA_013331275.1 of Methanosarcina sp. Classification (GTDB taxonomy): domain Archaea; phylum Halobacteriota; class Methanosarcinia; order Methanosarcinales; family Methanosarcinaceae; genus Methanosarcina; species Methanosarcina sp11020u. The sequence goes on from DUGT01000191.1 coordinate 11,797, forward strand.
TCAATTTATTATAGTTAATAGCACACTTTATACACGAAAAATAAGGCATTTCTAACACTGAAAATTAAGTGCATAATTTAAAAATATCAAACCCAGTAATTTTACTGCGAAAAACAATTGAATAACTTATTTTTCCATTTATTTTCTTGCTAAAAGTAAAATTGTGGTTAAAACTTTAATTAGAAAAGTTGGGTCGAAAAATTACAACTAAAATAAAAAATTCTTTTAACAAATGCAGATTTTAACGAAAGCGAGTTTTAACGAAAGCAAGTTTTAATGAAAACAGGCGGAACTAAAAGAAGAGTTCCTCTGTTAAAAAGAAAAATAAGAAAACAAATCTAATGTCCGAAAGGAAAGGAATTTTTCGTCCCTTTCCTCTTTAGGTTTTAGCTTGTCTTTGCTTTCATCTTGTCTATTATTATATAGTCTTTAATGGCACTTACGGAATCGAAAGGAATGAGGATAAAGTTATCCGCTTTCCTGTACCTGGAAGTGTCTAAATTGACATTAGGGGCGACCACCATGTCAATAATATTTCCCCCTTTAATCTCGACTACAACGTTGCTTAATGTTCCTATTTCTGTTCCGTCGGTAGCCATTACCTGCTTGTTAAAGAGGTTCTTTGCAAATTCCTTCGACATTTTATCGTATCTCCGTTCGCAGTATATTATCGGTTTGGGTAAAGCTGACTTTCCACTTCGAATATTTTATTCCATTTGAAACCAGGATCTTTAAAACTTTTTCCTTTTAAAACTACTCTTCTAAAGAGTTACTGGATTAAATTCTTACCTGTAATTTTACATG
>DUGT01000191.1:12794-14949 GCA_013331275.1 Methanosarcina sp.
AATTTTTACCTGCAGTTGTCAGTAACTCTTACACGTAATTTTAACTTTTTTTACCTGTAACCGATGTATCCAGATGTATCTGTGAGCCTCTGGCCTCCTTTGAACTGTGCCTCGATTTTTTCGTAGAACTGAGCAATATTTTCCGTAATAGTGGGTTTTACCTTCTTCAGAGCTTCCCTGAAGTGTCTCATTTCTACATATTCTATATCGAAGTTCTCCCTCAGAGCAATCATTACGGCTTCCCTACACACGGATTCGATATCGGCACCTACGTAACCCTCAGTTTCATTGGCAAGGGTTTCGAGGTTTACATCTTCAGCAAGGGGTGTGTCTTTTGTATGGATCCTGAAGATCTTGAGCCTGCCTTTCCAGTCAGGAGAACCAATGAAAACCAGCCTGTCAAAGCGTCCTGGACGCAGAATTGCAGGATCCAGCAGGTTAGGACGATTGGTTGCGGCAATAACTACCACATCTCTTAGGGATTCAAGCCCATCCATCTCGGTCAGGAGCTGGTTAAGTACCCTCTCTGAAGTGCGGCTGTCCGTGGATTCCATCCCTGGCATAGAAGCAATCGAATCAATTTCGTCAAAGAAAATCACACAGGGAGCGACCTGCCTGGCTTTCCTGAAGGTTTCCCGTATAGCTTTTTCCGATTCTCCAAGCCACTTTGAGAAAATCTCAGGCCCTTTGACGCTTATAAAGTTTGCATTTGACTCCTTGGAAACAGCCTTGGCTATCAGAGTCTTTCCGGTTCCTGGAGGACCGTAAAGCAGGATTCCTCTTGGAGCTTTTATGCCCATGTGAACGAACTTTTCCGGATTTCTGATGGGCCATTCCACAGCCTCAATAATGGACTGCTTTGCTTCATCGAGCCCTCCCACATCATTCCATCCAACTGTGGGCATTTCCACATAAATTTCTCTAAGAGCCGAGGGTTCTGCCTCAGTCAGTGCATCTTCAAAATTTTTCTTGGTTACAACGATTTTTTCCAGCCTCTCAGGTGGAACTGGTTCATTTTCCAGGTCAAGGTCAGGCAGGTTTTCCCTGAGGCACCGCATGGCAGCTTCCTGTACAAGAGCCAGCAGATCTGCGCCCACAAATCCCTGGGTTCTTTCAGCCAGATACATCAGGTATTTGTCTGCTTTTTCTTTTCTTTCCCTCTCCAGGGTAGCCTCATCAACTTCGTTTTCGTCTTTTCCGATCTCCTCAGTTTCCTCATCTCTTTCTATAGGCATACCCCTGGTATGGATCTGCAGGATTTCATACCTGTCTTTAGTATCAGGCACACCGATATGTATTTCCCTGTCAAAGCGGCCTGGTCTTCTGAGTGCCGGATCAATCGCATCCACACGGTTTGTGGCTCCTATAACCACAACCTGCCCTCTTTCTACCATTCCATCAAGCAGGGTCAGGAGCTGGGCGACCACACGTCTTTCCACTTCTCCTGTTACATTCTCTCTTTTTGGAGCAATAGAGTCGATTTCATCAATGAAAATGACCGATGGAGCATCCTGAGTTGCTTCTTCGAAGATCTTCCTGAGCCTTTCTTCACTTTCTCCATAGAATTTCCCTACGATTTCAGGGCCTGCAATATAATGGAAACTTGCTCCTGATTCATTGGCTACGGCTTTTGCAATCAGGGTTTTCCCGGTTCCGGGTGGGCCATAGAGAATGACTCCTTTCGGAGGTTCGATATTCAGGTGGCCGAAAAGTTCTGGATGCTTCATGGGCAACTCTATCATTTCCCGGACACGCATAATTTCATCCCCGAGGCCTCCTATGTCTTCATAGGTAGTTACGCCTCGGGTTGCTTTTTCGTACCCCTGCACCGGCTTTTTACGCAGTTCGATAAGTGTTGCTTCCGTAACAAGGACAATTGTATTTGCAGGGTCAGTCTCAACAGCAACCAGAGGAATTACCTGGCTTGTAGTAAGGGATTCTGTCATTGGTTGAGACATTGAATTTATTATAGGAATTATGTCTCCCCTGAAAACTGGTCTTTTGAGGATATGCCTTTTTATGATTTCATTTGCATGTTCTCCGAACTGAAGTTCAGGTCCCCCCTGTGTCATGCTTTCAGGAAGCGCCAGAACAAGCTTTTTTGCTTCCGGGGCTTCAACCTTTTTGATGGTTACCTTCTCTCCTATGGAAACTC
>DUGT01000059.1:0-2194 GCA_013331275.1 Methanosarcina sp.
ATATAGCAGAGGACTTCTCCTGAAGCGACTTTAAAAGCCCGGTTAAGAGCTTTTCCCCGGCCCTGCCGTTTATCCGAGTGCAGGTGGACAACATAAGCGGACTGTTCCGAGAGTCTGGAAGCTATCCGGTCTGTACCGTCCGTGCTGCCGTCTTCTGCTATGATGACCTCGAACTGATCCGTTATTTTGGAAAGTGTTTCTGCTGTGACAAAGACAGCCTTCTCGATATTCGCTGCCTCATTATAAGCTGGTAAAACTACCGATACGCTGGTAATGGATAAGACCCCTCTATTTTCATTCCAGTATTAGGAGCGAATTATATTTATAAACGGACTTTTATATATCCACGGGTTTAAGGTTACACCTAAAAACCAAAAACTCAGAATTTCTTTTTTACTTTGTAAATCCGGACTGAACTCTGGTAAACCGGTTCAAAATAAGTTTCATCCTCGAACTTATCCGTCTTTATATCATACATCTGCCGTTCAAGTTGACCAATATACACATAGCTTACGTTATATTTATTCATAAGCTCAAGAGCTTTTTTTTCACTGCTTGTATTGTAAATGATATTTACGTCTTCAAGCCTTTTTGCGATTTCTTCATTGTCTCTTCCCCAAAACCTCTCATGCCTTGTCCATCCGATAATCGTAGGAAGCCCAGTATTTGCCGAGACACGCGAGGTATAACGATAACTGCTGTCATCTGAGGAAGCTTCAAGAATCACCGGAACTCCCTTTACATTTTCCTGAATCCATTTTATGGCATCATAATCCCCGCTGTCCAGTTTTTTCATATATTCCATGCCGTCAAGAGCAGGTTTTGCGTTCATATCTTCTATTCTCGTAAGGGTTGCTACTACGGGAAATACGCTGCATGAGAGAACCAGGAGCATAAGTGAGAACGCCCAGACTTTTTTTCCATAGATCCTGCTTGTAGGAAGACTATTCTCCATAGGAGTCCTGTAGCGGAAATAAAGGTCATAGAAAGAATAAGAAGCTGCAATAGCCAGAAAAATCCATAGATGCATATAAAATTTGAAAACAGTATTCATACGGGCGAAACTTCCGGAAATGGGGTCGTCGAGAAAGATGATCTCACAGATCAGAGCTATGAATGCAGCCATTGCGATTAGAAGTGAGACGAATCCTGCACTACTTCTCTCAGGAAGGTCTTTTATGAAAGAATAAAGCGAAAGCGTAAGTAAAGGGAGAAGGATTACAAGCAGGGAAATAGTCCATTCTCTGGCAAGAAACACCGATATTCCTGTCAACAAGATGACGTACTGTTTTTTTCTTCTGAATTCCAGGTGATTCGCGAGGAAAGAAAAAGTCAAAAAAAGGAAGAGACTGAACAGGATCAGGAATTCTCCGATTGTTGTACGAAGTTCTGGCGGAACAAAATCAAATCCACCTGCGGCTTGTGGTTTAAATGACAGATAAAAGAGCAAGTACGGAATAAGGCTAAAAATGGAAACCGAAAAAATTGTTCCAAAAAATAAAGTAATGGATTTCGATAAGCTTTTTTTATGAATATAATGCCCGTAGTAGAAAGCAAAAATAACTGCAAATGTCAGGCCAAAGTATATCGGGAAATCCCAGGAATTAGAAGGAAATAAATAGCCAATAGATATTGAAAACATAAGAAAGGACAGTATACCTTCAAAGGCGTGATCACTATCTTTCCTTAAATATATATTTAGGAGGAAAGCAAGTACAAGTAACTGGAACGGAATTGCAAGCATATGGGAATGAAGGTCCCCGTGTATGAAACTGAAGTAAGGAAACTCATTTATCGTATATGGGATAACTCTCGAACTGCTCCAGTAGTATCCCATTGTAACCGTCTCTCTGGTAAGGTACATGGATATGAATTCTTTAAGTCCCTGTAGATTTCCTAGCAGAATCACGGATACGGCAGTAAGAAGTCCGTACTTTATTTTTCCGTTAGTGAGGTTATATCCAAATCCGAAAAGGAGATTGAAGGAAAGGGCAAAAGTAAGCGCAATAGCCAGGTTGAAAAGTATGGATGGTTCGACAGAAAGTAGTTTTCCCGGAACTCCCACTGAAAGGTATCCGAAGTAGTAATAAAACTCAAGGGACCCTCCTGCAAACCAGGGGTCTGCCGGAGGAAAAGAAGAAGTTCTCATTACTGCGTTCAGAAAAGCGAAATCCATAAACTTTTCATGCCTGTA
>DUGT01000059.1:2255-3967 GCA_013331275.1 Methanosarcina sp.
GGAAAAGAAGAAGTTCTCATTACTGCGTTCAGAAAAGCGAAATCCATAAACTTTTCATGCCTGTAGATCTCAGGGAGATACATACGTATAAGCAGAAAAAAAAAGAAGCCTGCAGCGAATACGAGCTCATTTGAAAACAGGACCTTTTTTTCCGGTAAAATCCTTTGTTTTCGATAGACAACTCCCGATATCAGGCAAAGTAGAAATACTGAGATAAGGATCGTGTGTCTGTTAAAACCCCATACATAGGAAAAAAGCCAGGCAAGATACGTAATGAGCACTATTCCCAGGGCCTTTGCTGCAGAATATCCTCTGTCAGCAAGCCGATCACATGATATTCCGATAAGAGGCATGGAAATCAGGCCCAGCATTTCAATAAAAATAAACCAAAAAATTACGTAAAGATACTCTAACACCGCTCTCTTCCATTTAAAATTATTTGTTAACGTACACTTTCCAAACCCCTACTCTCTTGAAGTGTACTTTCTATGAATAAAGCCTGTATTCAAAATCTGAGCTTTTTATTAGCTCGGAAAGGTCACTAAAGGTTATGTCGTTTTCGAAAGATTATTGAAATCTTCCAACTACTTTTGCAGGTGGTATTCCTGTTTCCCACTTTTACTTTTTGCAGGTGGTATTCCTGTTTCCCCAACTTTTATTTACCTGACATAAGTGCCGATAATATTTATTTTAGTAATATGTATTTTGTAAATAGATTTATATTTTTATCGTATGGAATAAATTTTCTTTTTCTTCCGGTTTTATCTTTTTTAAATTTTACATGATTAAATTCTCTCTAGAGGCCTGTAGCAAGCCTTCATTATTCACGTTCCTCTGTATTCAGGTTTTTGTTACCTTGTGTTCGGCTTTGCTAATTCTTATCTCGCTAATTCGTATCCTAATTTGATTTCATTAGTAACTAACATATATGTTAAAAATGTATAAAGATCAAATTAGTTTCATAATGTAACTAATTCAAAAATAGTACTTCTAGAATAATTCTCTGAGAATAGTTGTTCAAGAATAGTTATCCGAGAATAGTTGTTTGAGAATAGTTCCGAGAATAGTTCAATATATGAAAAAAGGCTAGGCCGAAACAGCCTCTGGTCTAGTCTGCCGCCAAACAGATACGGTAAACCTGCATGCTAGCTCTCCGAACTCGATTATGGCGTTCTAAATACACAAAAAGTGGCACGTTTTACTAATCTTAAGAGATCTGCAAAAAAAAAGAGACATAATGAGACATAATATATGAATTCAAAAAAATCAAGATTATGGACTAACGATTTTGTAGTAATTTTCGTTGAAAATTTTATAGCTGCTTTAAGTTTTTACTTATTAATGATAGTCATGTCTGGATATGCGATGAGTAAATTTAATTCATCCCCAGGTGAAGCGGGCTTTTCTGCCAGCATATTCATAATTGGCGGACTTATCGCACGTCTGTTTGTTGGAAAATGGATCGGACAAATAGGTCATAAAAAGACCCTTTGCGCGGGAATTATTTTAAGCTTCGTTATGACGCTATTATATTTTAGGATTACTAATATCTTTCTTCTATTTACTGTCCGCTTTCTTCATGGCATGGGATTTGGCATTACTACTACAGCAACGGCTACAATCGTTGCAAATATTATTCCTATAGAGAGGAAGGGTGAAGGGATTGCCTATTTCGGATTAAGTCAGATACTCGCAACCGCTATCGGCCCCTT
>DUGT01000059.1:4210-6039 GCA_013331275.1 Methanosarcina sp.
AGAACAGCTGGAGAAAATGAAGGGATTCAAATTTAACAACTTCTTTGAACCCAGGGTAATTCCAATTTCAGTTGTTTGTATGTTTATTTTCAGCTGTTATTCGAGTGTTGTGTCCTTCCTTGAAGTGTACTCTAAGGAAATTCATCTCGTGGATGCAGCCAGCTTCTTTTTCATAGTATATGCCGCAGTAATTTTAGTTTCGAGGCCGATTATTGGTCGACTGTTTGACTCCAAAGGTGAAAATGCAATCATGTACCCGGCAATTCTGATATTTACGGCTGGAATGATACTGTTTAGCCAAACTCATCACAGTTATACACTTTTGTTAGCTGCAGCTTTCATAGGGCTTGGATTTGGAGCTATACAGTCCAGTACTCAGGCCATTTCTGTTAAAATAACTCCACAACACCGCATGGGATTGGCGAATTCAACCTATTTTGCGTTTTCAGACATAGGAATGGGAATTGGGCCTTTGATGGTTGGTTTTATCATTCCTTTTACTGGTTACAGAGGAATATACATGCTCATGGCAGTTTTTGCGGTGGTGTGTCTGCTATTGTATTATTTATTACATGGGAAAAAAGCTATGCGCAGCAAAGGTGTTGGACATTTCTAAATAGTGTCTGAAAGAAGATATAAACATAAAAACCTACGAAACCTAAAAATCTAAGATTGTAATCTCAAATCAGTTTCATCCGTTATTAATTCTTAACTAGCTTATTCCAAAGCAAACTTCCAGGTGTTATAAAATGGAGGATAAAATCGTGGCAGATCCAAGAGAAATTCTCGGTTCGATCGTCATCATCTACAGGAGCCATTTAGCTTGTATGGCAAAAGAACTCGAAGCTTACAGGATCGGAAGCGGACAATTTGATTTTTTAATGGTTTTATACCGCAAGGATGGCATATCTCAGGAAATTCTTGCAAAAACGCTTAAAGTTAGCAAAGCAACAAGTACAAGAGCGATCAAGAACCTGGAAAAAGAAGGTTATGTGTACAGACAGAGAGATGAAAATGATCTTAGGGCTTACAGGGTTTATCTGACTGAAGAAGGAAAGGAAGTAAGAAAGGTGATTCTGGAAAAATTGGTTTTTTTTGCCGATATGCTCCTTTCGGATTTTACACTTGAAGAAAGAGAACTTCTCAGGCGGTTGATTCGTAAGGCTTCATTTAAATTTCATGAATCGGAATTTAAGCCCCTTATTTTCGACAGGCTGATCGATGAATAAGCGCAATAAGAAGTTAGTGGATTTGTTCTATTGTCATCGACTATCTGTTATAGCAAAGATTATCTGATTTTCAGATAACCTCCAGTACCTCTTGTTATCTTAAAATAGGTCTTTATGAATACTGATAGATATGAAAATGCAGATTAACGGAAAGGCTGTAGAATCGTACAGCGACGAGTTTTTCAATATCATAAACCCGGCAACAGGTGAACTTATTGACCAGGTTCCGAAAGGCACGGAAGACGATGTGGGGATAGCGGTTGAAGCTGCATCGTCAGCTTTTAATGGCTGGGCTTCCGCATCTCCGCAGCAAAGAGCCAGGATTTTTTACATAGCTGCGGGAATTGCAAGACAGAGGAAGGATGAACTTGCCGTCCTGCTCACCAGGGAGCAAGGTAAACCTTTAGCTGAATCTAAAAATGAAATCGAAGGTTTTGCACATGTTCTTGAGTACTATTGCGGGCTTGCAAGTAGTTCTCACGGAGATTTTGTTCTGATTCCTCAAAACGGATACGCTTTTACTGTAAAAAAGCCTCTGGGTGTTTGTGCAGCCATAATACCCTGGAATATGCCTGCTCTTATAATGGCATGGAAGATAGG
>DUGT01000032.1:0-394 GCA_013331275.1 Methanosarcina sp.
TTCTGTCTTGCAATGTGAGTCATGGATGAAGCTTGACCCTTCTTGACCCTCTCAACCACTATTTCCTGGTGAGTTTTACAGTAAGGGCAGTAGCTCCTAAATTTCTTTGGAATCTTCATTCTTTACACCTTTTTAATGATTATTGGTATTCAGCTTACTTTCTCCGGCTTTTGCGGAAAAGCACTTAATATATGGAATTATACGTATGGCGTTACGTATGGCGTTTAGATCCTGGGAAGATCTTATTTGGGAAGCCTTTGATTAGATGAACTTGATATTTTCAGACCTCTTTTTGTCTCGATATTACGATTGAAATCTTCTATCAAGAGAGGTCACAGAGTCAATTGAATTAAACCACTACTGGTTTTTGTTCAAGCTTTTTCTCAAAAAGCCT
>DUGT01000032.1:590-9874 GCA_013331275.1 Methanosarcina sp.
ACTGGTTTTTGCTCAAGCTTTTTTTCAAAAAGCTTGGTGATAACAAATTTAAGTTGTTAATTGTTTTTGCTCAAGCTTTTTTTCAAAAAGCTTGGTGCTAACAAGGTTAAGGTACACAAATATAGCTACACATATAAATACTCATACTATTACCCTGATAGGCTTTCCGACCTTCAAGGTTTGATAGAATCTCCAACACTTTAACTGTCTGTCATCTTCTTTTTCAAGATAAAACAAGCTATAAGTCTCAGGGAATTAGTTCCTTCTTGGAAATTGGTCTTTTCCGGTGTCATCCTGCCCGACAATCAGTTTAGCTGCATTTCGCTTTATTAGCCCTGTAGCATTGAGCTGCGGCAAAACAACGACTTCTTCGGCACTGACAGTATAGTTTCGGCCGTCTGCACCTGTGAAAGTCGGGAGATCTTTCAGTATTCGGACAACAACGTATTCATCATTTATATTGTTTTTGTCTGGGACTATTCCTGTTTCCCCTCTAGCTGCAATAACGGGAATCCCCATTTTTGATTCCGGTTCTCCTTTGAAACCGGCAGGGATTTGTCTTTCCACAATTTCAGGCCAGACTGTGGTATTCTCGGAACCAGGATACAGGATAGGACCTAAAAGTTCGGTTTTTGCAGCTTTAATTCCCTGCAGTACAAGATCATAAAGTCTCTTTTCTACAGGAAGTAATTTTTCGATGTCCTTTGAAATAGGTTTATTTGCATTAGACTGAATTGTTGCCCTGGTTATAACTTTTCCTATCCGTTTCATGAAGATAGTCTCAAGGTCCGAAAGTGCTCTTTCATGTTCATCATGGAGCATCTTGAACTCAGGAGAACGGGAATTGCCCAATTTTTCAATTTCTTCTTCAAGTTTCCGGACATATTTCTCAGCCTCCAGGTAAAAATCAGCTGGAATTGTCTTTATTGTCTGGTTTTTTTCCTTATACAGGACCTGGCTGATTTCTTCTATGTCCATACTCAGCAACACCTCTACAGATTAAGTACACTGCTGCATACTCAGGAACTTCCTGTATGCCCTCTTCTACTTTTAAGTCCTTGCCCTTTAACTGCACCGAGAAAGGTTTTATAACTGTTACCTTTACCGGTCTTTCGCCAAAGACAACAGCATCTGTAAGCGGGTCAAACTTCTCTAATTCGGACAAGGCAAGTTTTTTTACCAGCATCCCTGACCCGCCGTGCAATGAGCCCGGCACTCGTATCAAACGTTTGATATCCGCAGTTACTGGTTCGTCAACGCTGGCTCCGAATCTGTGCAGGAAATCTTCAACAGACTCTCTCATAAAATAGGCAGCAATATCTTTAAAGTTTCTGACGTCAAAGTCAAGCCTTCCTTTCTCCAGGATATCCTTTAAGCCATTTTCACTGTTCGTAAGATTTATTAATTTTTTTACTGTAGTATCTCCGACTTTCTCATATTTGCGAAGTTCGGGGAACATATCTTTTTTGTACCTTTTTCCGCATTCGGCTTTCATATAATCCGTAAGATAGAGAGCAATCCTTCTTCCCCAGCCCGAGTCGTGCCCCACAAGTGTGCATTTCAAAGGCACATTTTTCATTCCTTTAAACATCTTTGAGCCAGTCCCGAATTCTCCATCCATAGGGACTTCTTTGAAAAAGTATTTAAAATCAAGATCTCTGCCGCTAAGATAATTTACGATTTCCCTTCTTTCAGCACTTCCAAGCTTCAGGACTTTTGGGCTTCTTACATGGAAATGATATCCTCTTCCTCCGGAAAATACCAGCTCAATCTCGTGTTCCGAAAATCCGAAATCGTCTAAAAGGAAATCCATAAGCTTGAAAGTTTCCTTCTTTACAAGCTCCAGCATATCCGCATAGTTTTTTGGAGCATCTGGAAGGTGGTCTGCATCAAGGTCAAAAATCAATTCAGCTCCTAACCAGTTCTTCTCATTCATTTTCCGCGCGTCAGGGTATTCGTAATATGCAGTTGAATTGTAAACATGCGCAGGAGCCATGCCGTAAAGATAGTCAAGAGTTTCACCAGGTGAGCCGAAAGCCTTGTGCCTGTGCATCATCTTATCAGGCATATCGTCAAAGAAGATAAAAGCCCATTCTCTATTAGGCAAGTGGTCAGGAAGGCCTATTTCGGCATTCTTGTAATAGTTCTGGAAGCGAGTTTTCAAAAAGCGGGCAGTTCGATTGTCCATGATTTCAGGGCTTCTGGGGTTTTGGATCTTAACTTAGGGATTCTTATGAGGGTATAGATTAGGGATTCTGACCATATTACAGGGTAGAGACTCTGACCGTGATTATAGTTAAGGAAGTCTGATCAGATTATAATTTAAGGGTTATGACTAGAAGTTTAATCTGGATTATAGTTTAGTAATTCAATCAAGGGTATTATAGCTAAGGGTATTATAGCTTAAGGATTTTAATCAGTCTTGTCCAGTGATTTCAATGGGAGATTTTAATTAATTTTTCGATTTGGGATTTTTTAACTTTGATAATTGATTTAATAAGTAATTCTGGCTGGGTTTTCCTATGAGAAATCAATCTCATATTTTACTTTTGGTTATATGAGTTTTTTTAAAAACGTTTAACAGTCTATTTAAGTTCAAATAATTTTTTATTATGATGGGATAAGTAAAGACTCTCAATCCAGGTATTTTATAGCAGTAAAGTTTAATTTCAACCGAAAAAACAATATGCAACAACAATATCAACAACAGTCTCAACAACAATATCAATAACAGTATCAACAACCGTATCAACAAACGTACTAGCGACAATATACAACAACCGTATCAACTACAGTATACAACAATATCAACAACGATATAATGAGAGTTCTAGAATCTGACAATAAAAGCTAAAAACAAAACTGAAATAGATAAGTTAAAATCAAAATCGACAACTAAAAATTAAAATTTTAACTCAATAAACATGAAATGAATTATGGTTGAAAAATTGTAATGAAAAACAAAAATTGACAAATGAGAATTTTAAAAACGAAAAAAAACAAGAACTAAGAGTGAAAATAGACAAGCAATAATCTAAAATAGAAATCTAGAGGTAAAAACGGAAAACTTTTAAACTATAAACAAGGAGTGGGGCTTTTGGGAAATAAACTGAGTATTAAGAATTACATTAATACGGTTCGATACTACCTGAAAACTGAGGAAAATGAAGAGTCATCTATCCTTGAACTGACTGATAATCCGGATGATACTAACAACTTTATCAGCTCTTTTACAGGAATGCAATTTGTACTAATCCCGGCTGGCGAATTCAATATGGGATCGCCTTTAGAAGAAAAGGACAGATCAGACTCTGAGTCTCCTGTTCATAAAGTAAAAATTAATACTTCTTTTTATCTGGGTAAAGCAGCTGTCACGCAAAGACAGTGGAAAAAAGTAATGGGCAACAATCCTGCATACTGCAAGGGTGAAGACCACCCTGTTGAGATGGTTTCCTGGAAAGACATTCAGGAGTTTATTACAAAGCTAAATGAAAAGGAAGAAACCGACAAATACCGCTTACCCTCAGAAGCAGAATGGGAATATGCTTGTCGTGCCGGCACACAAACCAGGTGCTTCTTTGGTGAGGATGAGTCAAAACTAGATGAGTATGTCTGGCATGCCGAAAATGCCGGCAATAAGACTCATGTAATTGGCTGCAAGAAACCGAACTCCTGGGGACTTTACGACATTAACGGAAATGTCTGGGAATGGGTACAGGACGAGTGGCACGAGAATTACAATGGTGCTCCTTCGGACGGGAGCGCGTGGGAAGATGGAAGTAGCCCTGATCACATTTCTCGTGGGTGCAGCTGGCTCTGCGATACATGGTTCTGTCGTTCAGCTAGTCGTTTCAAGCGCAAAACTGAGAATCGACTTGCCAATCTCGGGTTCCGTCTTTTGAGGGAATTATAACTTTCTTTTTTAAGGAAGCTATAACTTACTTTTTAAGGGAACTATAACTTACTTTTTTAAGAGAACTATAACTTACTTTTTTAAGGGAATTATGATTCTCTTCTTTAAGCTAACTATAATTTTTTACAATTAATGCTTAAACCTTCAAATTATCTTCAAAATTTTTGAAGAACCTCCACTTTTTTCAAGCTTCATATTTCTTACAAAACAAAAATCTTAAATCATATATTCCCTAAAGAAAACCTAAGTCTTAGATTGTGGAACAGTTGGTGATAGAATACAGCAAGTTCTCGATAAGTCTAATTTCTCTATTGTACTCACGTCTGAAGACGTTGAAGCTTCTTCGGAATATTGGCAGGAGCAGTGCTGTCAGCTATACAGTTCAATTTGCACGAATATACCTGACGGCTGGATTGAGCCTTTAAAATCAAATTGTTCTGAAGGAGAAAAAGCCGATCTGGCAACTATTTTCAGCACACTTGCGGTTTTCGGCATAACCGGAAAGGTCTTTGCAGAGGTTATTCTTGAAGCAATGAAAACCTGGCTAGAGTACAGGCCAACTGCCGAAATCGAACTAATATGCCTTGACGGAAGCACGGTTAAGATTTCAAAATTGCCTCTTACAAAATTATCTGAATTTTTTGAAGAAAACCCGCAACTATCAGTCTGTGAAGGTTTGAGTAGTTTCATGAGCTCTAATAAATAAATCGCGCATTAGCATCATGACTAGCAAAAGAGTCGGGCTTGTTATTGGAAATAATTATCCAAATTCTGATAAACAACTGAGGTTTGCAGTAGCTGACGCTCTCGCAATGAAGGAGGTTATGCTGAACAAGGACATCTGTGGGTTTGATGAAGTCGAAGAATCAATAGATGATACCTTTGTAGACGCAAGGATCAAAATTGAAAAAATACTGAAAAATGCAAACCGCAATGATCTTGTTTTCATTTACTTTTCCGGTCATGGGAAAAAACATCTAGACAATGGGTTGCGTTTGCTGTTTAAGGACGCTAGAGAAGACTACCCTCTGGCAATGTCGTTAAATTTTGATTATATCAACAGGTGCATGAAATATCCATCACTTAAATCAGTTATTATCGTTCTTGATTGCTGCTATAGTTGTGCTGCCGGAATAAAAGGAGACGATTTAGAGGAGGCATTTTCTAATTATTCCTCGGGATCGGGTACGATAATTCTTACATCTACAGGTTTGATTGGATCGCCGAAAGCGAAAGAAGAAACGGAGTTCAAACACGGCATTTTTACTAACTATTTGCTGGAAGGTTTGAAAACTGGTGGTGCAGATGAGGATGAAGATGGTCTCATATATGTGAATGATTTGTATGAATACGCCCACAGTAGAACAATAAAACGAAGTTCTCAATCTCCGGTTATGAAAACTCAGATAGAAGGAAAAGTTCTAATTGCAAAGAATCCCAAAAAAATTAAAGAAATTGAATATGAATTAAAAAAGAATAAGCTTCTTAATGAATTCGGTATCCGACTTCATCCTCGCATACTCAGTGAATCTCTGACAATTCTTAGGACTAACTATCAGAACCCATCTTCTATGGAGCAAGTTGATTTAACGATATGTAGTTTCTTAGAATCTCTTCTAAATAGCGAATTTTCGGTTGATAATTATATTGAAGCTGTACAGAGTCTTAAAGGAATTAGTATAAGCACTACAGTTCTTCAAAATAAAAACATTGGTAGTATTTCGAAACCAGAGGTTCCAAATATTGAAAATACAGAGATTTATGAGGAATCCAAGAAACACGAAATTCGCAAAACTTTCACCAGCCCGTCCACAGGTATGGAATTTGTACTTATTCCGGCCGGAGAATTTATGATGGACTCACCTTCTGGCAAAGAAGGTAGGTGTGATGACGAAGGTCCTGTCCATGAAGTAACAATTAATAATCCTTTCTATATGGGTAAATATCCGGTCACTCAAAAACAGTGGAAGAAAATAATGGGCGATTCCCCTTCATACTTCAAAGGTGAGGATCGTCCTGTTGAGATGGTTTCCTGGGAAGATACTAAGGAGTTTATTAAAAAGTTGAGTGAAAGGGAAAAAACTGGCAAATATCGTTTACCCTCAGAAGCCGAATGGGAATATGCCTGCAGAGCAGGTACACAAACATGGTATTCTTTTGGTGACGATAAGTCAAAGCTTAGTGAATATGCTTGGTACGATGAAAATTCAAGTTCAAAAACTCATCCAGTTGGTCAGAAGAAACCAAATCCTTGGGATCTTTATGATATGCATGGGAATATCTGGGAATGGGTTCAGGATAGATGGCATAATAAACACAATGGCACTGTTTTACATGGAAGCGTCTTGGAGAATTTAGAATATTCCGACCATGTGCTTAGGGGGGGGAGCTGGTACCGTAACGCCGGTGAATGCTGTTCGTTGAGCCGTCTAAGATGGAGCCCAAAGTCTAGCAGCTATGACTTGGGTTTTCGTCTCTTAAGGGAACTATAAACTCCTGTTTATTTTAAACATTGGGTCACTGCTTTTGTGATCTAGGTTCCAGAGAAATATTGGAATAAGCAGTTTAAACATAGTTTTTAGCCTCTCATCTTGTATCAACCTAAAAAGTAAAATATATATTAATCAAAGATATTCTAAATTTAAATCTGCAAGATTGCCGGTAGATGAAAGAAGTTCCCGAAATATCTAATTTCCAAATAATTATAAAATCTACAGAAATTGATGAATCTACAGATTACTGGCAAAAACAATGCTCTATTCTTTATAATGAGCTCCATAAAAACTTAATATCTGGTCTCCGCAGTCGGAACGTCGCCGTCCGCCGCAACTACTACGTTGGCTTCCGTGTTCTGAGGAAACTGTAATTACTTTCTACTTTACCACTTTACCACTTACACTGGGTACAAAAAATAATCCTGGCGAAGCCCGAAGGCTCGAAGCGTGCGAAGCCGCCGAGCCTGAGTGTTGAGCCGCTTCACTTTATCTAATTTCACTAAATTCTTCAGTAATGCTTATACCAAAAGCCTCTATTATATCCACTTCATGAAACAGGATATGTCAAGCGCCGACGTTGCTGCAGTTGTTGCCGAGCTGTCAGCAGGTCCCAAATCCATTATTGATGCGAAGATCGGGAAAATTTATCAGCCCACGAATGAGGAGATTCGCATCAACCTTTACGTTTTTCACCAGGGCAGGGACAACCTGGTTATTGAGGCAGGGAAGCGCATTCATCTAAGCAAATACCTCAGGGCAAGCCCAACGCTTCCCCAGGCTTTTCCGATGCTGCTTAGAAAATACCTGATGGGAGGCAGGATTACATCTGTTGAGCAGCATGACTTTGACAGGATAGTGAAAATCGGAATTGAGAGAGCCGGAGTCCAGAGCACTCTTATTGTGGAGCTGTTTGCCCCTGGAAACATACTTATTGTCGATTCGGAAAACAGAATTATTCTGCCTATGAATCCTGTGACAATGAAGGATAGGCGGCTTAGGAGTGGAGAAATTTACGAACTGCCTGAGGCACAGATAAGTCCTCTGAAGGTTAAGGTTTCTGACCTTATGACGGAGTTTTCAAGGTCTAAGGCTGATATCGTCAGGACAGTTGCCACAAGGTTCAATCTGGGAGGAGTTCTGGCAGAAGAAATCTGTGCCAGGGCAGGAGTTGACAAATCGAAGCCTTCAAAGGAAGCAACTGAAGAAGATGCCTCCAGGCTCTGTAATGCAATGCACGATCTATTTTCCCCGCTTTTGGGGATAGGGGCCGAAGATAAAGGTCTCGAAGAAGCTGGAGCCGAGACTGAACTTAAATCCGAGATCGAATCTAAACCAGAAACCGAAATTAAATCCGAGGTCGAGTTTAAACCAGAAACTGAACTTAAACTCGAAGCCGGGATTGAAGGCGAGGCTCCAAAGCTCAGGCCTCAGCATGTGAAAAAGGAAATTAACGGAAAACTGGAAACTTTCGATGTACTTCCTTTTGACCTTATTCGCTATTCAGGGTTTGAAAAAGAATATTTTGATTCTTTTAACACGGCACTTGACGAGTTTTTTGGAAAAAAGGCACTTGAACAGGTTGAAGAGGTAAAAGCAGCTCAGAAAAAGGAGAAAACACTTGGCGTTTATGAACGGCGGCTTCTCCAGCAGGAAGAGAGCCTTGCAAAGTTCGAAAAAGAAATCGAGAAAAATAATACCCTTGCTGAGACAGTCTATGCTAATTATCAGGTTATTGAAGAACTTCTTTCCGTGCTCAACGGTGCAAGGTCAAAGGGATATTCCTGGGACGAGATCCGCTCCATTCTGAAGCAAGCCAAAAAGACCGTACCTGCTGCGCAAAAGATAACAAATATCGACCCAAGGACAGGGACTGTAGCTGTGAACCTTGACGGAAAGAGCGTTAATATTGACATCCGAAAGACAGTGCCGCAGAATGCTCAGGAATACTACGAAAAGGTTAAGAAATTTAGTAAGAAGAAAGATGGTGCTATCAAAGCGATCGAAGATACCAGGAAGGCTATGGAGAAAAAGGCTGTAGCAAAGGCTGCAAAGGCAGGAAGGAAGCTTCAGGCGTCCAGGAAAAAGCACTGGTATGACAGGTTCAGATGGTTTGTGTCCTCAGATGGCTTTTTTGTTGTGGGAGGCAGGGATGCAGACACTAATGAGGATATCTTTAAGAAATACCTGGAAAAAAGAGATCTTGTCTTCCATACCCAGACTCCGGGTGCTCCTCTCACAGTTATTAAGACCGGCGGAAAAGAGGTTCCTGAGTCCACATTGTACGAAGCTGCACAGTTTGCTGTTTCTTATTCCAGCCTCTGGAAAGCCGGGCATTTCAGCGGGGACTGCTACTGGGTTAAAGCCGAACAGGTTAGCAAAACTCCGGAGTCAGGAGAATACGTGAAAAAAGGAGCTTTTATCATCCGCGGGGAACGTAATTACTTTAAGGATATTCCTCTAGGCGTTGCAGTCGGACTTGAACTCAAAGGCGAGACAAGAGTCATAGGTGGCCCTGTTTCTTCTGTCAGGAAACACGGAGATTATATTCTCGAAATTGTCCCTGGTGCTTTTAACCAGAATGACATCTCTAAAAAGATTTACAGGATTTATGCTGATGACCTCAATGACCCCCGTTTTGTGAAGCAGATCGCCTCTCCTGACCAGATAGCTATGATGGTCCCACCCGGAGAATCGGATTTAAAGAACCAGAAGCCGGAAAGAAAGGGAGAAAGGATCGAGGATGAAAGAGAAGAGTACGGAGTTCCTGAAGTAGAGGATGAACCTGGAGATGATGAAGAGGAAACTGAACAGGAATTAGGACGTGACCCAAGGGAGGGAGCTGAACATAAACTAGGAAATGACCTTAGGGAGGGAAC
>DUGT01000032.1:10056-11779 GCA_013331275.1 Methanosarcina sp.
AATGACCTAAGTGAGGAAACTGAGGAAGAGTTAAGGGAAAAACTTGCTAACCAAGCCACGGAAATAAAAGCAAAGAAAGGAATGGAAGAGGAGATTGAAATGCATGGAGTGAAAAAGTCATGAGGGTTACAAACCGTTCCCTTAAGGGAAGGGAAGGGGAAATTGCAGTAACAGCCGAAACCCTTGATGATCTCTGGCACCTCAAATATATAATCGAAAAAGGAGACCTTATCTTTGCGGTTACCAAACGGAAAGCCGATTCGGCAAGTGACAAAATCCGCCCTGAAAAGGTTGAAAAGGTAAAGGTCAGGCTCGGAATTAGAGTTGACGATATCGAGTTTCACAAGTTTGCAAACCGGCTGCGAATACATGGGATGATAGAGCATGGAATGGATGTAGGCTCTTATCATACTCTCAATGTCGAGATCGGAACCAATCTTTCTATCGTTAAGGAACACTGGAAGAATGACCAGTTCCAGCGGATCCAGGATGCTGAAGAAGCCTCGAAGCGGCCTAAGGTTGTTATTGTCGCAATAGAAGAAGGCGATGCCGATATCGGCTTTGTTCACCATTATGGAATAGAGATCTACTCTCACATCCGACAGTCTTCCGGAAAGCGAGAGACTGGCTTGAGAAATGAGTTTTTCAGAGAGGTTGTAGAACAGCTTAAGCATGCCGTTCCTGAGGAAGCGTCCATAGTTATTGCCGGTCCCGGATTTACTAAAGAGGATTTCGTTAAATATTTCCAGGAAATCGAACCGGCTATGGCTTCAAAAGCCCTTATCGAAGATACCTCCATGATAGGAATGTCCGGTTTTCAGGAAGTTCTGCGCAGAGGTGCAGTGGACCGTATTATGCAGGAATCACGTATAGCCCGTGAATCTGCCCTGATGGAAGACCTGATCCGTGAGATCTCAATGGACGGCAAAGCTGCTTATGGTCTTGCCGATGTTAAGAATGCCCTTAATTATGGAGCTGTCGAAACTCTGCTTGTTGCGGACGAAACCCTTCGGGAAGGACGGGAAAAAGGAGAGGACATCGATAAGCTCCTGATGGAAGTCGAACAGTCTCAGGGAAAGGTTGTTGTTTTCAGCACGGCCTTTGAGCCCGGAGAAAAGCTTCATAAGTTGGGAGGAATCGCAGCTCTGCTTCGTTTTAGGGTTACAGGCTAATTTTCTTTCAATCCTTTTTTTTAAAAGGTTTGCAGGGTAGTTTTCTTTCAATCCTTTTTTTTAAAAGGTTTGCAGGCAATTTTTGTTCAAGCTTTTTTTAAAAAGGTTGCAAGTCTGCTTCGTTTTAGGATGGCAGGTTGAGTTAATCAGACGAACTATATAGTTTTTATTATTACAGTTTTTCTTACTTTCTTACCCAGTGTTCTCATAGATCCTGCCAAGTAGCCAGGTCTATAGGACTACTAATTTCCCCAGTTACTGTCAAGTCTATAAATCTTCAACTTTTGTAGACTTAACATAATTCTAAATAAAATATTATTTATATTATTATTAGGAGATAGGATTCCGTGTTCCTTTAAACGCTATTAAATAAGCTTAGGATAGAGGAGAGTCAGTTGATTAATAAAACGGTAGAGAAGAAGCTTTCAAATCAAATTTTAAACAGATATTTGTTTGAGAGTGGCATGCTTTTAACTGCTGACGAAATTTATGGGATATTTAAAGGCAATTTGAGGGAAATCAGGGAAGCTTAAGGGCAATTTAAGGGAAAT
>DUGT01000032.1:11936-25310 GCA_013331275.1 Methanosarcina sp.
AAGGGAAGTCTAAGGGAAGTTTAAGGGAAATTCATACAACATCAATCAAAAAGCTCATCCTAAAACCGGGTTTCTTCTCAAATATAAGTTCTATAACTGCATTCCACGACAAAAAGCTCGATCGATGGTCTAAAAGTTCCATTGCTCAGTAAAGGGCTGCATTTGATGTTTGAGAATTCGATTTAGAGTTTCTGAATAAATTATTTAGTAAAATTTATTAACTACTTCGAATTATTTGTTGTTACTTTTTATAAAATAAATAATACTACAACTGATATTTTCTTTCTTATTGTGTTTAAATATATGGTAACAAATGAAAAAGAGTGATAATTCTTTATGAGACCCTATATTCAAAAGATTTTGATTTACTTGCTTGTTTCGCTTACGGTTTGTTTGCTGATCATTCCTTCGGGTTTTGCAGCTCCAGCGCCAGTTATCTCTGGTTTTCCCCTCGATACAAACGAAACCTTATCCGATGGTTTCAGCTGGAATGCGACCACTTTTGGCGGTTTTAACTATCCTGTAAACAAACACAAGGACTTTGTAGCGTCTGAAAACTGGTGGGGCGAACGCCTTCAATATGTCGAAAAAGATGGTCAGGATGAACTTGGCAAAGGTCACCCCGGAAACCATGTAATAGGTGAAGATGAACTTGTGTATACTACCCGTCCTTTCTCCAGCAAATATGAACTTGTTTCCGACCTTGGACTGAATGCCAATACAACTCCTAAGGAACTTGGCGGGATGTTCTACTATAAGCTTCCCTGGTTTGGAAAACCGTATTTAGTCGTTGGAAACGACTCCACCCGGCTTGCAAATCTTGTAATGGATCAGAAATCTGACGATAAGGAAACATTAAAGGCCGGAGATTCCTGGGACCTTGGGAGTAATTATTCTCTGGTAGTTAACCAGGTTGATGTTGATGGTGAAAAGGTATGGTTTTCACTGGATAAAGACGGGAAAGAAGTTGAGTCCGGAATTGTAAACACAAGTGGAAGTGTTGCTGATAAAACTTTTACTGCAACTGCGGATTTCGGAGATAAGAAAGACCAGCTCTACTTTATAACCTATGTAGATTCCGTATTCACAAGTGCTACCGATTCCTTTGCAGTCTTCAAGTATACCTGGCTCATTGATAAAGATAAAGTGATGCTCATCGAAAACGGAAACGAATACCAGGGGTTTGAAGTAAAGGAAGCTTCTGAAAATGAAATTGTCCTTAAGAACTCAAATTCCATCACCTTGACTCTTGACAAAGATAAAAAGAACTACTTTACCGATTCCTGGTACTTCCAGACCTCAGACGAAGGAAAGGGGAGCACTTCTCCTGAAGGATATGTTATCTATCCGGCAACCGACGTTACTGTAGAGGATAAAGCTGTTTCAGGTGTCAATAAATCTAAAAATGCCTCGAATGATCCTGCCTCGAATGATCCTGCCTCGAATGAGTCTGTCTCGAATGAGTCTGTCTCGAATGAGTCTGCATCTTCTGCACCCTCTGCTCCTCTTCTCGAGAATAAGGCTGAAGAGCCAAAAGATATTAACAGTAGTCTTCCTGATGAAAAAGCCGAAACATCAACATCAGCAAAAACTTCTGGTTTCAAGTTGCTTGCAGGAGTTCTCGGAATAACTCTTTGTCAGTACTTTATCAAAAGGAGAGGTTAAGAGAAATATCTTGAGAGCTATAATTAAAAATGATTAATTTTTTTCCATTTTCCTCTCTTGTTTCTCTTTTTTCTTCCCTTTTTCTCTTCCTTTTTCCTTTTCAGTTCATTTTCTTTTACATTTTTATCCTTATTTTTAGCCTTATGATTGTTTTCTAATCACCGTTAACTAGGGTTGAGTAAACAGCAAAATATCGTATAAAATCGAGTGCAATCATTTGGAATCATTGACTCCCTAATGACTCAACACAGTCCTGCTAACTGATTTTTTGTTAGATCAGAAGAAGAGCAATGAACCCGCTTAGGAAGATTCCATCAAAAGTTCCTGCCCCTCCTATGCTTGCAACCGGAGCACCAAGGTTCTTAATCTTTCCCAGGTTAAGAAGATCGGCTCCAATAAGGGTTCCGAGTACTCCTCCCGCATAAGCAGTGACAACGCGGCATTGGTCAATTGGACAATCCGGGATATGAATTATCGACGTCAGCAAAATCGCAGCAAGGGCAGCTGCAAGGGGTGGAACCAGCGCAGGGGTTGCAATACCTATTCCACGAATTGGTTTTGCTACGGAATGAGTTATGATTGTAACTATTAAAATGCCGGCTCCTGCAAGCAGGAGGGAAGAAGGAAATTTCGTAAGAAGGTAAGCTGAAATCAGAATTGGAATAATTGCTCCTCCTACATTCACAGCAATTGTCGTTTCGTTTCTTACCACACGCCTGAACGGAACCCTATAAGATACGCCAAAAACACGGACGTATGTGTCTCTAACTACCGGGGCATCGGATCTAAGGGTTGCCAGAGGAATATTAATGCTGCTTCCGAGGAGGGACAGTAACAGGATAAGGAGCGCGTCCTCTATAGAGAAGCCAATCTTCATAAAGGCAGAAACAACTATTCCAAAAAAAAGAGAACCAAGCCCGAAAATCAGAATAAAGATCAAAAGAAGAAGGAATGTAAGGCTAAAAGGAATGTAAAAAAGTTGCCTTCTCATGGAATCGCCCCACTTTCTTTATTTTCCCGCATATTTAGAAATATACTTTCTTTATTTATGAGTTTATGTGCTATCCCTCTTCTTTATATGTTTAAGGAAGACTTTGTCTTAAAAAGTAAGCAATTCAACACTTTGGGGATAACTCAACATTTCTGGGATAACTCAACACCCCCTGGATATAATTAAAATTTTTAATCCCGTGTAAAAAGTTCTGATTTTCAGGATTATATATATCTTACAGCAGGCTTCAGGCATTCCATGCAGATTATTTCTTTCGCGTCTTTATATACCCTTAAAATTCCTCCAGACTCGGACACCGTAACCGCGATCGCAACCGTATCTCTGCTAATTGCGGCTGCTGAAACATGCCTGCCTCCGAGTCCTTTCTCTATATCCACATTTTTCGCATCAACGTCAAGGTAGCGACCTGCGGCCTGGATTATTCCGTTTTCGTCTACAACAAAAACTCCGTCAAGCTGGGAAAATTCCTTTATGGACTCCCAGTTTCTCTTGTCAAGGACATTCCGGTAAATTTCATCGTGGCCTGCATAAGGGTTCAGTATTAGCTGGTGAGAACGTTTCAGAACCTCTTCGGAATCGCCTATTATGAAGGCAGCTCCTATTTTTTTGCCTTCCCTGCCTGTCAGGACAATATCAAAAGAAATTTTCATAATTGCACTCATTACTTCAGACCTTATCCTTTCCTGACATTCCTTCATGGCCTTTATAAGGGGATTTTCGTCGATATTATGTACAATAATCGAACTGGAGCTGCGGGTTTCGACCACACCTACTATAATTCCTTTCTCCAGTTTTCCAAGCACGTATTCTATGGCGGCAGCTTGCTGAAGATGATCAGAGTTGCTTGCAGCTTCGCGGTTTATCTGGTCGCCGAGTTCCTTTAGAGGGTTTTTTCCATCCTTTCCAGTGGAAACAAGGTGGTCTATTATGCTTTTAGGACGCATGGAGATGTAGTAGACCGGAATTCCCCCAGTTTCGATCCCTTCAAAACTCAACTCCCCGGAAACCATAATTGCGGCAGCATCAAGTTCTCTGGAAATACGGGCTGCCGTCTCTGCAATTATACGTGCTCTATCCATATGATCCACCGCTTTTTCTTTTTGCAGCAACCGATTTGCGGTTCCACTTTTTGTTTTAAATCTATTATTTTTTTGAACTCACATTATTTTCTTAAATCAGGATTATTATTTTTTAACTTAGCGTTTTTTCCAGGCTAAAACTCTTTTCCTCAGGTTAACATTGAGGCCAACTTTATAAATACTTAAGCTTATTTCCTTCTCTGTACTTATATCTTATATATTATAATTGCCCTGTAATCCCTTTGATCTGTCCTTTTTTCTTCCTGTTCTTTTTCATTGTTGCATTTTTCATATTTTTAAGAAAGTTTGTGGGGGGTTTACAATTCTTTTGAAAAAGTATCTAAATTCAGTTTTGCCAGACGATAATTAATAGGAAGATTTTTCTGGTTCGCTTTTCAATTAATATTGGTGAATGCTTTGATCAGGACATTTATAGCAGTGGAATTAAATCCAGGTTTTGCGGAGAAAATTCGAGAGCTTCAGTCCAGATTTTCCGGTTTTGATCTGAAGTTTGTTGATCCTGAGCTCGTTCACATAACTCTAAAGTTCCTGGGAAATGTGGACGAATCAAAAGTTTCCTCGCTTTCTGCAGCTCTTGACTCCATTACGTGCGAGCCTTTCGAAGCAAAAATAGGGGGACTTGGAGTTTTTCCCAAACCTTCGAATCCCAGAGTCCTCTGGCTTGGTTCAACTGGAAATTTCAGGGCGTTACATGACAATGTAGAAAAGTTGCTGGAGCCTTTTAAATTCGAAAAAGATGACAAGGAATTTACTGCTCATGCTACTCTTGCCAGGGTAAAATACCTCAAGAAGGATCAGAAAACAGCATTTATAAACACAGTAACGGAATTAAAGGAGACCGAAATTGGCACTATGTGCGTAAACAAAGTGCTTTTAAAGAAAAGTACACTGACTCCTAAAGGGCCAATCTATGAAACTCTGCATACTGTCTACATGGATTAATCTCTGTTATTGTTTTTCTTTAACCTTTCTACTTTAAAGTTGCCATTTCCTTTCTCTTGTTATTCTTTTATTCCGAGCTTTCTATACATTTATATATTGGTTGTATCCTGGCTGTAACGCGCAAACTTTATTGTAAAATGCAGTTAAACATACAACTCAGAACATTCAAAAGTTTAAATATAATCTTCTCTAAATATGGTGCAAGCATGAATGGAGGACTCTAAGATTAAAGAAGAGATCTGGATTGAGAAGTACAGGCCTGTGAGGCTAGACCAGGTGGTGGGACAGGAAGAAACAATAGAACGCCTGAAATCCTATGTTGCAACGAAAAATCTTCCCCATCTGTTGTTTTCCGGGCCACCGGGAGTCGGGAAAACCGCTTCTGCCGTCTCGATTGCAAGAGAGATTTTCGGGGAAGACCTGTGGCGTGAAAACTTTACCGAACTTAATGCGTCGGATGAGAGAGGAATTGACGTTGTCCGGACAAAAATCAAAAATTTCGCAAAAACTGCCCCTATGGGAGGAGCAGAATTCAAGATTATCTTCCTTGATGAGGCTGATGCGCTGACCTCAGATGCCCAATCTGCGCTCAGACGGACAATGGAGCGTTTTAGCAATAACTGTCGGTTTATTCTATCCTGCAATTATTCTTCCAGGATTATCGAACCTATCCAGTCCCGCTGTGCAGTCTTCAGGTTCAGGCGACTTTCCGATGAGGCTATCAGGAGACGCCTCGAGTACATAGCTAAAGATCAGGGGCTGTCCGTTACCGAAGACGGATTTGAAGCTCTTACTTACGTAGCCCAGGGAGATATGAGAAAAGCCGTAAATTCTCTCCAGGCTGCTGCTTTCGTTGAGCCGGGTAAGCCTATATCCAGGGAAACCATCTATAGGACTACAGCAACTGCAAATCCGGAAGATATCCGAAATCTGATAGAAACTGCCCTAAGTGGAAATTTCAGGGCTGCTAGAAAGGAACTTAACAGGTTGCTCTACGAAGAGGGGCTCTCCGGAGAAGATATAGTTGGACAGATTTACAGGGGAATCTCCGAAATGGATAATCGGATGATTCTGGACCTTGGGCTCTCTGAAAAGCGCATTGTCGAACTCGTGGATATAATAGGTGAGATTGATTTCAGGCTAACTGAAGGAGCGACTGAAAAGATCCAGCTCGAAGCTTTACTCGCGCATTTTGCGCTTTCTAACCCGGATTAAGAGTTTTGATGACTCGGAATGAGGCTTCTCTCTACCTCAGGTCTCTCAAGAACGGTTGAAAGGGCTTGAATTTGGCCTTTTTTAAATATAATCATACGGAATTTATAAATCCTTGATTACCATGTCTGTTGAAATAACATTAGTAGAAATGTTGGGGTCTGTTCCCCACTGGCTTGCAGTTTTGATTATGGGAGCTTTACCTGTCTCCGAACTGAGAGGTGCAATCCCTGTTGCAATTGGCATCTATAAAATGGGTCCCTTCGAAGCTTTCTTCCTCTCAGTGCTTGGAAACCTCCTTCCTGTAATCCCCCTTCTGCTCTTTCTTGAGCCGGTCTCGAACTATCTCAGACGTTACTCGATCTTTGATACTTTCTTCACCTGGCTCTTCTCAAAGACTCGTCGGAACAACATGGAGAGTTTTGAAAAGTACGGACTCCTTGCACTTACTATCTTTGTAGCCATACCCCTGCCGGCTACCGGAGCCTGGTCTGGCTGTGCAGCGGCATTTGTCTTCGGAGTCAAGTTCAGACACGCTTTGCCTGCAATTGCTGCAGGGGTGGTGATAGCAGGAATTGTAGTAACTGCCGTTACTGTAACGGGTATAGGTCTTTTTGACATGATTCTTAGAGCATAATTTCCTTCTGCTCAAAGATTTGCTCTATAAAATCTCCAGTCGTAGCAAATCTGGAAACCTACAACGTATAATTAAATCACATGTAAAAATCTGAAAACCTACAACGTATAATTAAATCACATGTAAAAATCTGAAAACCGACAACGTATAATTAAATCACATGTAAAAATCTGAAAACCTACAACGTATAATTAAATCACACGTAAAAATAAGAAAATGCTGGGTACCAGCATTTTATTTTTTATTTTATCCCGTAAAGCAAGATGCCACTGATAAATAGCATTAAGAGGTGGTCAGTCTTAACTTACAGCATTTCTTTTGCTAATTTTATGTCTTCAGCTTTTACTGTTTTTCTGCCTGCGTGTTCTGCAAGTTTTATTGCTTCTCTTGAAATCTCAAGTCCATATTCTTCCAGAATTTCCGTAAGGGCCATTCCCGCACTCTCACTCACTCTATGAGCGCCTGCGGTTCTTATTAACCGCTCAATTGGTGCAAATGGTATTACTTTTGCCATATTATCCTCCAATCTTCTTTGTTTGTTAATATATATCCTTATAACTGCTGATTTTGTAATCAGATTCTATAAATAACTTTGCTTATATTGGAGTTTTTACGTCTTTTCCAGCTTTTAATACCATTTTCTTCTTTATTTCACTTTCCAGAGCCTTATCATTTGTTTTTATTTATACCCTGAATTTCGCTTCGGACTCCGTACTCGTTTTGCTCTCTTCTTTCACTCAAAAAGACTGATATATACGAGTTCTGCTTGGTGAGCATAGAATATTGAAAATTTACTGAGAGTTATGATATAATCCCAATTTCATAGGTGCTTTTCGGAAGAGTTGCGGCTCTCTAGCCCGAGTCCCGTCACCCGAATTCCGTCACCCGAGTCCCGTCACCCGAGTCCCGTCTCGGGAGGACGGTGCCCTTTTCGCTCACTTCGTTCGCTCAAGAGGGCTGAATTATATAAAGATTCTGAGTTGAGGCAAGGAAAAAGATTTAAGTGAGTTCCGTCTCGTCCAGGTCTCGTTTCGGGAGTATGCTGGCTATTTCGCTCACATAATAACAATCAAATGAGTTTTTTGGCAGGTATGGAGTTTACGGTTATTGGGTGGGAGTAAACCCAGTTTAGATCTCTTTTTCGAAATATTGATATGAGATTATCCGAATCTAAACGGATATGCTTTTACAAGAACTCCTTGGCATTAGTGAAGACGTCTATTTTGTAGAGGAAAGCTATCTCGCCCAGAGGACTATTGAGCGTACACTTGACTATCTTAACGGAGTCAGGAGGTTTGCAGAGGCAGGGAAGGTGAGGCTCCTGAGAGTTCATGAAGACGAGCACACACTCGGGCTTTTGCTTTTTAATTCTGCAGACGAAGAAGTCCCTGTAGATTTCTGGTCGGTTTTTACGGGAGCTCTTGCAGGAGCTAGCTCAAAAAATGATTTTGAGATCCTTGTAGATCCTCTTCTTACATTTAATCCTCCTGAGAGAGAGGTTGAAGTTTCTTCGGAAATATGGCGAGATGCTGTTAATGAGTACTATTCGCTTATGCTTGTAAACCGGAACCTTTGCCCGGGTTGCGCGGTCAAACCTGAGTCTTATGGGAGTATTTTCTCTGAAAATCGTGTAAGAAGAGTCGCAGAAATCTTCGATATTCTTCAAAAAAAGGGGATTTTTCCTGAGGGCAGGCTTCTTGAAGTCTGCTGTGGAAATGGGATGTCTACACTTGCCCTCTACAGGCTCGGGCTTAATCCGCTGGCTGTAGAGATTAACAAATGTACAGTCTGCCAGGGACTTGAACAGGGAGTTTTAAATCCTCAAAGAACGGTTGTAATGGATGCAACGGCTCTTTCCAGATATTTTGAGCCCGGAAGCTTTGATGGTGTGATGGGGTTTATGCTTGGGCTTGTCTATGAGTTCAATAAAAGTTTCTGGGTAAATATTATGAAAGAGACGGTATCGGTCGCAAGTGAGGGTGCTCTCATGCTTTTTACAGTTAGCAGCAGGCCTGAGGCTGAAATTCTCGCCGAGGCTCTGCTCAGGGCAGGAGTTAAAGGTGAGATTGTAGACAACACCGATTCTGAAGGGACTTACGATCAATGGTTCTTTGTAGGAAGAAAACAAAAAGCTTAATCTGGAAGCTACGAACTCAAGGAATTGCTATTTTTCAATTCAGACAATTATAATTTTTATTTCCAAATTTCTAAAAACTTTAATTTTCTATTTTTTAACCTGTAAGTTCTCAAATAAAGTTTAAGTTGTATCAGGAACTTGGATCTTTTTTAAAAACTGCCCTTCTAATGTTAACAGGCGAAAAGTATATACTTGTTAACAATTGTATATTAAAGAATTCTTATCAATGCAGATGTATTGAATACTTCATTTAAGTCTGTAATATTGGTTTCCTCTGATTGCGGTTCCGGAATGTCAGCTAAATATAACCAAAACCCCCCTCTTTCCGGTAAAAGCGTAGAAAATCGTATTAAAACTGCAATCTGAGGACTTATGCACTTTACTCAAACGGATCAAAATCTTAACCCTGATAATTCCGGAATATCAACCAAAACCCCCCGGAATGACTGTTCAAAGTTTGCTATCAGGAATAGTAAACCAGGTTGTTATTTTGATCCGATTTTAAGAGGTTCATCCATGAGTGTAAAAATTACCGAAACCATCCTCCGGGATGCACATCAATCTCTCCTGGCAACCAGAATGCGGACCAGAGATATGCTCGAAGTGGTTGAACAACTGGACCAGATCGGGTATTTCTCCCTTGAAATGTGGGGAGGCGCCACTTTTGACAGCTGTATCCGCTATCTTAATGAAGATCCCTGGCAGCGCCTGAGGGATATCAAGAAAAAAATGAAAGACACACAGTCTCAGATGTTGCTCAGGGGCCAGAATCTTGTAGGGTACAGGCACTATTCGGATGACGTGGTCGAGAAATTCGTTACTAAGTCCTACCAGAACGGAATTGACATTTTCAGGATTTTTGATGCTGTCAATGATATCCGGAACATGGAATTCTCCATCAAAGTGGCAAAAGGTCTTGGTGCGCACGTACAGGGTACGGTCTGCTACACCATAAGTCCGGTACATACCGTTGAGAAATATGTTGAACTTGCAAAACAGCTTGAAGAACTGGAGTGCGATTCCATCTGTATCAAAGATATGGCAGGCCTTCTTTCTCCAAACGACGCCACACATATAATCAGTGCTATGAAAAAAGAAATTTCTATTCCGATTTCTCTGCACTGCCATTGCACTTCTGGAATGGCTCCAATGAGCTATATGGCAGCCTGTGAGGCAGGAGTCGATATTCTGGATACTGCACTTTCTCCTCTTGCCTGGGGAACTTCTCAGCCTCCAACCGA
This sequence comes from Methanosarcina sp., assembly GCA_013331275.1. Taxonomy (GTDB): domain Archaea; phylum Halobacteriota; class Methanosarcinia; order Methanosarcinales; family Methanosarcinaceae; genus Methanosarcina; species Methanosarcina sp11020u. The sequence goes on from DUGT01000032.1 coordinate 21,883, forward strand.
AACAGTAGTAGCCGCTCTCAAAGGCACTCCTTATGATACGGGGCTGGATCTGAATGCTTTCGAAGAAGCCGTTAAATATTTCAAAACATTAAAAGAGAAATATCGGGGCATACTTGATCCTATTTCCGAACAGATCGATACTAACGTGCTTATATACCAGATCCCGGGAGGAATGCTCTCCAATCTTGTATCTCAACTAAAAGAACAGAACGCTCTTGACAAATATGATGCGGTACTTGCTGAAATGCCCAGGGTTAGAGAGGAGCTTGGATATCCGCCTCTTGTCACTCCTACAAGCCAGATCGTGGGCACTCAATCAGTTCTTAACGTGCTCATGGGCGAACGCTACAAAGTTATTCCTAAAGAAGTGAAAGATTACGTTCGCGGCCTTTACGGGCGTCCTCCTGCTCCAATAAGCCCGGAAATAATAGGCAAGGTGATCGGGGACGAAGAGCCTATTCACTGCCGTCCTGCCGATCTCCTTAAACCTGAATATGAGAAAAGGAAGAAGGAAGCCGAAGAAATGGGTATTGCTAAATCTGAGGAAGATATACTTACCTATATTCTCTATCCGGCTATCGCTCCCAAGTTCCTGAAGGGAGAAATGGAAGAAGAAGCCCTAGCAGTAGTTTCACCTGCACCTGCAGTCCAGCAGGAACACAAAGTCCCAACTCATTTCAAGGTCGAAGTGGATGACGAAATCTATGAGGTCAGGATCGAACCTCTCGGTGGGGAAGTATCCATATCTGAAGCTTCCCCCAAAAAGCCGAGTGTAGAGTCCGTTAGAGGAGCTGTGAGCGTTTCAATGCAGGGCATGGTTCTCTCTCTTAAGGTCAAGGTCGAAGATACTGTTGCAGAAGGCGACACGATTGCTGTTATCGAAGCTATGAAAATGGAAAACGCTGTTCATGCCGCCCATTCAGGCATTGTAAGAGAGATTTTTGTTTCCGAAGGGGACACAGTATCTCCTGGCGACATAATCATGTCAATCGAATAATATAGTGAGGTGGAAGGCATTATGTTCAAAAAAGTACTCATTGCAAACCGCGGTGAGATTGCAATCAGGGTTATGCGTGCCTGCCGCGAACTTGGAATTTCCACGGTTGCGGTCTGTTCAGAAGCTGATAAAAATGCCCTTTTTGCCAAGTACGCAGATGAGGCCTACCTGATAGGCCCGGCCCCTTCCAGCCAGAGCTATCTGAACATGGAGGCTATTCTTGCAGTTGCAAAAAACACGGGAGCTGAAGCAATTCATCCGGGTTATGGCTTCCTTTCCGAAAACCCTGTCTTTGCAAAACGCTGTGAGGAAGAAGGAATTGTTTTCATAGGTCCTCCAAGCCATGTGATTGCCGAGATGGGAAGCAAGATCAGAGCCAGAAACCTCATGATGAAGGCTGGCGTTCCTGTTGTGCCCGGGACGAAAGATGCGGTTGAAGATCCTGTTGAGGCTGTAAAAATTGCAGAAGAGATAGGCTATCCTGTTTTGATTAAAGCCTCTGCAGGCGGCGGCGGAATTGGGATGAAAGTGGTTGATTCCAGCGATGAACTTGCTGCTGCACTCAGCTCTACCAGGCAAATGGCTGGCTCAGCTTTTGGTGATTCCTCAGTTTTCATTGAAAAGTATGTAGAGGAACCCAGGCACATAGAGATTCAGATTCTGGCAGATGGATATGGAAACACAATTTACCTTTCAGATAGGGAATGCTCCATTCAGAGGCGACATCAGAAACTTATAGAAGAAGCTCCTTCCCCTATCATGACTCCTGAACTGAGGGTCCAGATGGGAGAAGCCGCGGTCAGGGTAGCAAAGACAATTGGTTACGTAAATGCAGGGACAGTGGAGTTTCTTTATTCAAAGGGCAACTTCTATTTCCTTGAAGTTAATACTCGCTTGCAGGTCGAACACGGAATAACTGAGATGGTTACAGGTGTCGATATTGTAAGAGAGCAGCTCAGGATAGCCTGGGGAGAAAAGCTTGAATTTAATCAGGAAGATATCATTATCGATGGCCATTCTATTGAGTGCAGGATCAATGCGGAAGATCCGTTAAACGATTTTGCCCCTTCTCCCGGAAAAATCCGTGGATATCGGTCAGCAGGTGGGCCTGGAGTTCGAGTGGACAGTGGAGTACACACAGGTTATACCATTTCACCTTACTACGATTCAATGATTTCGAAACTTTGTGTCTGGGCAAAGACAAGAGATGTAGCGATTGCCAGGATGGAAAGGGCGCTTTACGAGTATGTGGTCGTTGGAGTAAAAACTAATATCCCCTTTCATAAAGCAGTTATGCGCAACCCTGCTTTTCGCAGAGGCGACCTTACAACGGCTTTTATTGAAGACCATAATATTCTGGAAGCCGTTGAAGAGGTTGTCAAAGCAGATGCTGAAAAAGGAGCTACTCTGGCTTCGGCTCTTCAAGCAAAAGACAAAAAAGTTGCAGCTATTACAGCTGCCGTGCACGCTTATGTGAGCATGGCACAGAATACACAGCGATGACATGTGTCCTCCTGGGAAACAGGAATAGGATTCAGGTCAGTTTGATATGAAACGATTTAAACTAAAAAAATATATACGGTGTAACGCATACATCTGTATGGGGTACGAGGATGGGAGATAAAAGATCTCGAATTATCAAGGCACTTAAAGATGCACAGGAAAGTCCTGTTTCCGGAGAGGAATTGGGGCTTAAGTTAGGGATCTCAAGGACAATGGTCTGGAAGTATATCAAGTCCCTTCAGGCTGATGGTTATGAGATAGAATCATCTCCGAAAAGGGGATATGTCCTGAAATCCGTACCTCAACTCCTGTACCCGGAAGAAATCCAGATGGGGCTTAAAACAACTCTTCTAGGAAAGAAAATTCACTATTTCGAAGAGGTAACTTCTACAAACAGTATTGCAAAAGAAATCGCGGCATCGGAAGAAGAAGGCACGCTTGTAATTGCCGAAGTGCAGAAAGGAGGCAGGGGTCGGCTGGGCAGAGAATGGGTCTCACCTCATGGTGGGATCTGGATATCTGTGATACTGAAACCCGGAATTCCTCTAAGGCATGCCTCAAGGCTAACTCTGGTTGCAGGGCTTGCAGTTGCAAACGTTATTCGCAATATCGGCCTTGATGCACGTATTAAATGGCCAAATGATGTCCGTATTAACGGGAAGAAAGTCTGTGGAATTCTTACCGAAGCAAAGGCCGAAGTGGATAGGGTAGATTATGTTGTGCTGGGAATAGGAATTAATGTAAACATGGATTTGAAAGATATCCCTGAATCTTTCCGTGCAGGCTCTACAACTTTGAAAGCCGAGCTTGGAACGCATATAAAAAGGGTTTCGTTCCTGCAAGATTTTCTTTTTGAGCTTGAGCAACAGTATATACTCTTTAAGACCCAGCCTTTCTCACACATTCTCAATGACTGGCTTGCTCTTTC
>DUGT01000032.1:25443-25610 GCA_013331275.1 Methanosarcina sp.
AATGACTGGCTTGCTCTTTCCGACACCATAGGAAGAGAGGTAAAGGTCACGACGCCCTCACGAATTATAGAAGGCAAGGCCGTAGGAGTAACCCCGGACGGAGCTCTCGTAATAAGAAAAGCCGACGATACTAAAGAAGAAATCATTGCAGGCAGATGCATTTATGC
>DUGT01000032.1:25758-28905 GCA_013331275.1 Methanosarcina sp.
TTATCGCAGGCAGATGCATTTATGCGCGTTCCAGATGAAAAGAGAAGAAAGGAAATTGAGGGGATAAACCTTATTTCCATGTTTTCTTTTTTCCTTCTTATTTCTTTATGCTTCTCAGTCTTTTACTCGATATCACCTGCTTTAGCTGCTGCTGATAAAGAAAAAAAACTTTCTATTATTCCTGCCAATAAATCCAGTCTTTCCATTATTGCTATCAATGGAGAGGAAATTTATGTCAGGTCAGGATATTCCCATGACTTTTTACAGGACTATCAACTTTACGTAAAAGGCGCGGATACCGAAGGCAAAAGAATCTGGATTGAACTTAGTAGAAACGGAGTTCCCCTTCAGGATGATATCGTTACTGAAGGTTCTCAGTTTGTATATTCTCAGAACTCTACCGAAATTCTTAACCTTACCGTAGATACGATATACGAAGGAGCTGACGGGGTACTTGTAAAATTTTCACCTGTATACCAGTATATTGATCCCAGGCTTCCTGTACCTCAAACTCCAACTGAATCTATTGACAATTCTTCGAATAATAATACGTCTTCTTCCGCCGACCCAGAACTGGAAACTCAAGCTGAAGGTTTTGATATGCCTCTCTTCCTCCTTGGGATGGGAGCCATGCTTCTGGTAACAGGTTTCTTTGCAGGAAAAGTAAAGAGAAAATAAAGTTTTTTAGCGACTTTATGGGAAAATCGATTTAGGAAAAATCGATTTATGAATAACAAAGGGTTTTAATCAAGCAATAAAATAAAACTATTTAAATAAAGTAAATATAAAGCCATTTTTTGTAAATACAAATAAAAGTATTAAATAGGGTAAATGGAATGTCATTTTTTGTAGATATAAAGGAAAACTATTTAAATGGAGTAAACCGGGGACATTTTCAATGAAACTGATTTTTGTCTCCGGCCTCTGAATTTCACGAATTTTTAATCATTGGAGAATTTAACGTCCCCTTTCTCGATAAGTAGCTTAAGATCTTCAAGGCTCATACGAGCGTTTTTCTGAAGTTTTTCACGGGCATCGTTATGTTTCTGGCTTACTTTGTGTTCTTCCTTCGTAAGCTGCAGATCTTTCAACCTTTCTAAATATAAAGAGATTTCCTTCCGGTTATTAGCAATGTTGGTCTTAAGCGGGTCAATTTTTTCTTTAATCGTATTTATATTTGTGATTTTATCCGTAAGCTGGGCATGGTATGTATTTGCTTCTTTGCGGATCTCATCCGCCAATTTGAAATTTTCTAGCATTTCCAGGTGGCAAGCCTGAGATTGGTCTGAGAGAGCCTGGATTTTTTCATGGAGTTCGTCTCCTCTCTTATGTATTCCTTTTGACTCTTTATAACTTTCCTGGATTTGCGCATGCAGTTCATTTGCTTTCTTTGCAGCTTGCAAGCGTTTACTTATGTCAGTCAGTTTCTGGAAAATTTTAATTTCCACGGCAAGAGGCAGTTCTTTATTAAAAAAAGCGTCAAGTTCGGCTTCATAAGCCTTTGTGAGAGATTCCACACTTCCATGGGAACATTTATTATATTCGTCCCGCTGTTCCTTGAGTCCAGCAATTCCTGAAAACAGTTCTTGCGTTTTTAAGTTCACATTACTTCTTTTTCCTTTGTACTCACCGATTTCTTTGTTAATCTCGTCCCGTTTGTCTCTTAGTTCCTGTGCTTTTGCAACCCTTTCCTTAACCTGCTGGTTCAGAGAGTCTCTCTTTTCTTTCAGCTCGTCGATATCGGTCCTGTTAATCTTCAGTTCCCTGAAAATCGATGCCAACTGCCTTTCGCTTTTCTCTATCCTGCTCCTGAGCTCGTTTACCTTGCTCTTCAGCTCCCGTTCGTTAAGGTTTGAAAGGTCGGCCGTTGCAATTTCTGTGCTTGAAACGTCGTTGGTCATGTACTATCACCCGTATGTTTTCGAAAAAGGGTTATACTTTTAATTTTTCCCAGTAGCTCAGTGCTTCTTCATGGTTTTTTATTCTGGTGCTAAGCCACTTATGCTGAGATTTGCTTTTAGAAATCTCTTCACTTTTGCTGCTGTCATCCTCTACAAGCTGTTTTTCTGAATCTTTTATTTCTTTTAATTCAATATTAGATTTCCTGGCTTCCTCCATTCTGGCATTCGCCTGCAGGAGAACAGTTTCTCCAAGTCCAGCTGCCAGAATAGTTTCACGCAGGTTTTGCATAAATAAATCTTTAAGTTTCTGTTCCTCTTCAGGGTCGATCTGCCCTTTGAGTTTTTTAAGCTCTTCCCTGAGTTTGCTTACAGTAGTCGGGTCCATTTTTGGGAATATTTCTTTTTCAAGGAGTGCTTCGGTCTGATGGTAGAATTGCTGGCGTTTTTCCTTGAGGACTTCCTTTCTCTCTTCCATCCGGGTTCTGAAGTTTTTTGCATTTTTTATATTTTCTTCGACCTGGTTTAACCTGCTGTCCAGTTCTACAAATTCCTTTTTATTTTCTTCCAGAAACCGTCTGTGTTTTTCCACAACTGCGGAGATCAGTTCCTCTTCTGTCAGCACTCTGATTCCGGCTTCGTCGATGTTCTCAGTCACTATATCACAATCTATGTTTTATTTTATACATATGTTGTTCTGTTCCGGTATATAATCAGCCCTGAAAGCCAGTGGTTTGGCTTTCGCTGACTCAGCTTCTCAAGGATTAATTGAGCAATTGGATTAAACCCTGAAGATCTGGGCATGAGGTACGCCGTCAATTATTATTACGGAGTCAGGATCGATTAATCCGCATTTTATAGCAAAATTAATTGTTTTTTCTCCAAAGAGATTTGCAGTCGTAGCTTCCTCAAGAGCGTTTTTGAATTCTTCTTCGGAAACGTATTCCCCTTCATAAAAGGCCCTGCTAATCTCCACTACGGTCTTGCCGTGTTTCAGGGTCCTACCGAGCACTTCCTTATCGCAGGCTGCAACAAGCACATGCTCCCCATTTTTATAGATCTTTATATACATATTCTCCCTTTTAAATAGTATTGCCCTTTTAGTATTTACAGCTTAACCGTCCTCACATAATCGCTATGTATTTGTTGCTCAGGCTTTTTTTGCTTTCCAGGGATCTGGAAAAAAGATCCTGGAACTTTCAGTGTTTTGCTTCGTTTCGTTTAAGCAAACCTTAAACTTAAACAAACC
>DUGT01000032.1:29056-32469 GCA_013331275.1 Methanosarcina sp.
AAACAAACCTTAAACTTAAACAAGTCTTATATGGTTTTGATCCGGAGAAAGCAGGTCTCCCCTTTGCTTCATTTTCTTAATGTTCTCTTCAGCATGAACTCTATCAATTCCGTGTTCGTTTTCAGCTATTGCATAAACCTCTTCGAGAGGGGCTTTAGCTCCCGGATGTTTTTCACTTACTTTTTTAATTATATCTCTTAGGATTTTTATCTTGTTTCTCTGGCTCATACTTGTGCCAGATGCAAGTATATCTGCATCAAGGGCTCCGGTCTCAGGGTCGACGCCTACATTTTTCAGGCAGTTCATAGTGATTCGGATAGTTCTTTTTGCGTCATCAAGTGTAACTGTATTGCTAAGACGGACTCTTGCGCTTGCTTCCGAGAGGCGGACAAGTGCTTCAAGCTGCCTGGCAGTTACGGGTACAGGAGTGTTTTTGCTCTCTCCGGTTTTTCTGAGGTCCGTATAGAATTTTATAAGATGAGCCCTTGCATCTTCCTCCATTACAGGAAACACGCTTTTCCGGGCATATGCAACGTATTTTCTCATTATTTCAGGCTGTATAACGGGTTCAATTACCTCCATTTCTGCTTCGACAAAATCTTCCTTTATATGGGATCCAGGAAGTTTTTCACGCTGCTCAAAGAGTTCTCCTGCATAATGAGACTGTAGAATATGGTTCGCAATTTTTGTGTCCAGGTTATGATCAGGAGTATCGAGCAAAACAAAGATAAGGTCAAAACGTGAAAGCAGTGCAGGCGGCATACTTATCTGCTCTGCAAGGCCTTCATACCTGTCAAAACGCCCGTACTTCGGATTTGCAGCTCCCAGAAGAGCACATCTGGATTTAAGCGTAGCAATAATTCCCGCTTTGGCAATACTTATCGTCTGCTGTTCCATTGCCTCGTGCAGGGCGCTTTTATCCTCGGTTTTCATTTTGTCCATTTCGTCAACAGCAGCAATTCCCATATCAGCCATGACAAGGGCACCGCCTTCGATTGTCCATCTTCCGTCGTTGAGGTCGTCTTTTACGGCAGCCGCAGTCAAACCGCTTGCTGACGCACTCCTTCCTGAAGTAAACACGCCTCTTGGGGAGAGTTTGACAACATAGCGCAAGAGCTGGGATTTTGCAATTCCAGGGTCTCCTACAAGCATAATATGTATATCGCCCCTTATTCTGGAACCGTCAGGAAGGTTTTTCACAACTCCAGAAAACAGTTGAAGGGCGAGTGCCTCTTTTATGTCCTCGTATCCGTAGATCGAAGGTGCAACAGAGCTAACAATTTTACCATAGATTTCAGGGTCACGGGAAAGTTCAAGGATCTCTTCTTCATCTTCAGAAGTTATTTCGAGTTCGTCATAGTCCTTATCCAGGTGCTCTATGGAATTTGCTTCTAACACAAGGTCATAAAAGGTAGATTTCCCATCTTTGAGAGTACGCTGCCTGGATTTCAGGATTCCGTTAATTATAACTCTGTCTCCTGGGGTGACATCTCCTGTCAGGTCGTCTTCTGAGTCAACCTCAAGACTCTGGGGCTGGGAACCTCCTTTCAGGTTTTCGGGTGACTCCTGGATTTGCAGTTTCTGCGCATCTATAAAGGTAGAGTCCTCTATCCTTATCTTAAAGGGCCCTTTCTTTCCGCAGTTCTCGCCTTCGCAACCTGCAAATGGCTCCTCAAACTTGAAGCTGTTTTGGTCCACAAAAGTAAGATATCCGCACCTGAGGCATTCAAAAGCTGCTTTGGTAATTCTTGGTCTAACCTCAGTTGCTTTCCTTATCATACCCTCTATTGCAATAAAGCGTGAGAGGTGCTTGCTCCTTAACTCCCTTATAGGTATTCGGTTTGGAGTTTTTATTACCCTTATATGAGCCTCTTCCAGGTTTTTTTCCACAGGAAGGTCAATTTCTCTCAGGGCAGCTTCAGCCGCCTTTATAAGTTCTTCTGGGTGGTCAAGAAATTCTTTTGAAAGCTCTCTATCAAATTTTTCAATATCCGTAAAATCCACGCTAAGGCTTCGCTGATCCGGATACTCATTTGCAAGCTGGAGGATTTCATTCCAGTAGTAGTCTTTAAAAAACCTTTTTAGCTTTTCATCCCACTTGCTTTCTTTTTCAGTCATATCATTCTCTATCTGGCTTTAGGCAAAACTTTCATTTGTCGTTACGGTTTTTGTCTGAAAAAAGATTTAAAAAAAGTAATAATAAGTATCACAAGTTCTGATGTAAAAACAGGTTTATTCTCATATGAACTTTTCTATACTTACCGAAGCTTCTGTTTCCTGGCCCTCAGGCTCTTTTAATGCGTATTCCATTTTTCGCTCGGTTTTTCTGATTATACCTCTCAAAGTCTGAACTTCCCTGGGAGTTAACCCTGCCCTTCCAAAAATTCTCCGCAGCATCAGAAAAGTTTTATCTTTTTTATGATGAGGATAATCGATTTCCTCCAGCAGTTCCTCCAGATGCTCGTATAAAAGCTGGAGGTCAAGTCCGTCGGCAAGGGGACTGTTTCCTCCTTCCAGGTCCGAGAGTTCGTAAAGCACCACTGCAACAGCGTGTGAGAGATTCATAATCGGATATATCTCAGAAGTTGGGATTGTAAAGAGCATATCAAAACTTTTGAGCTCATCGTTTCGGAAACCTGTATCTTCTCGTCCGAAAAGGATTGCAATTGTTCCGCTGTAATCTTTCAGTCTCTCTTTTAGTTCTCTGGAGGTATAAAGCGGAAGACGGATATGTTCCCCGGTTTTCAGGCTTGCCACCCCTGTAGTTCCTATCATCAGGTTTGCGCCTTTTACAGCCTCTTCAATCGTTGAGGCAACTCTTGCTCCTTCAAGGATATCTCTTGCATGCGATGACATGGCTCTTGCTTCTCCTTCGAGTTTACAGGGATTTACAAGCACCAGGTCAGTATATCCAAAGTTTTTCATTGCTCGTGCAACAGATCCGACATTTCCCTGATACATGGGCTCTACAAGTACTATACGAATCTTAAGTGACAAATTTCTCAATCCTTTTTTAAAAATCAGTTTTCAAGGGTGGTTGTATCTTCCATACAGACAGTTACACACATTCTGCAACCCAGGTAATAAGATGGTCCTTTAAAACGCAGACTTTGCTTCTGTCTTTTTTGCTATTGGATAATATCTGAGTCTTTTGGGCAGGCAGCTTTGCATTTACAACAGGCTGTACATTTCTTCTCATCAATATATATTTTCATGCAGATTATTTTTAGTGTGTTCTGGCTTCATTTTGGTGCGCTATGGTCTTATTATGCTTCATTCTTATTGTGTTTCGTTCTTATTATACTTCGGTCTTTTTGTAGTTTATTTCGTTTTTATTGTCATTTCTTTTTCTCATTTCAGTCCTCTATTTTAGCTTTTGCTTTTTGTTTTTTTCTTCCTTGTAGTTTCTTCCT